>JBDKGO010000001.1:0-65383 GCA_039798125.1 Bacteroidota bacterium
GGTGTACTACCTATTGCTAAAACAGCCTCAGTTTTTTCTGCTAATAAAGCATCTGTTTCATTAAAATATTCTCGTCTTTCAGAGTGCCCTAGTACAATATGGTTTACTCCTACAGAAGCATACATGGATGCTGCAATTTCACCTGTGTAAGCACCATTTGTTTTTTGATGACAATTTTGTGCTGCAACAAACATATGTTGTTTACTAGTCAACTTTTGAATTGCTAAAGGAATATAAATAGCAGGAACAGCAAAAATGGCTGATTGATTTTCGGATAAATTAAAATCTGAGGCAACTAATTGGTCTAATAAGGTTTCAGCCTCATTTTGACTTAAATTCATTTTCCAGTTTGCTGCAGCTATTTGTTTTCTCATAATATTCATTTTCAAGGCACAAAGGTAACTAAAAAATAGCGCTATTCCATATGAAACAAAGCAGTTAAGACCTCCTTTTCGGCATCAGAGATTTGAAATCCCTTCATTTTTTTCCAATTTTGGATGTCTTCAATTGCTTTTTCCAAAACATAGCCTTTTGTGATACCCCAACTAAAATTTGGAATCACTTTTGGTAACAGTCCATTTCCATAAATATTTGCAGAAGCACCTATATATGAACCTGTGTTGATACTAGATTGAATTGCAAATCGGGTATAATCTCCAACTAACATTCCCATTTTATTGCCAATAGTATCCCATGATTTTTGGTATTGATTCCAAAGTTGTATTGAACCTGCTGTATTTTTTACATTACTATTACAAGTCCCAGCACCAAGATTACACCATTGTCCAATGATACTATCCCCCAAATACCCTTCGTGCGCCTTATTGGAATAGCCCATTAGAATGCTATTTTTTATCTCTCCTCCTATCGTACAATAAGGGCCTACTGAGGTTGCACCATAAATACATGCATTCATTTTAACCACTGCTTTTTCTCCTAAAACAAATGGGCCTCTTATGGCAGCACCTTCCATGAGCAATGCATTTTTCCCTATATAAATTGGGCCTTCGGTGGCATTTAAACTTACCCCAGTTAAAGAAGCGCCTTCTGCTATAAAAATATTTTCAGGACAAATTAAACGATTGGATGCATCCACAACTATGGAAGTTTTGTTGGCAATCACTCGATTGAAATCTGATTGTATAAGTATAGCTTGGATTTGTAATAAATGGGTTGCGTTTTTAATGAATTTCGCTGGAGTTGTTGTTTTTAAATTAGGGTCTCCCAATAAAATGTTGCCAATACTTCTTTCGCAAGTATGTGATGCAATCCATTTACCTTCTTTGTCTAATAAACTTTCACCTTCTTTTAATTTTATAATCGTATTTATAATAGCATCATCTGGTAAACAAGTGGAATTAATATAAATAACGGGGTCTTCATTTTGTAAAAAAGGAGCATCATATAATCCCTGTAAATAAGGACTTGTAAAAACCTGGCATTCGGAATTTAATTGTACATCCCAACGTTCTTTTATGGAAAAAATACCCACCCTTATTTCTGTTAAACTTCTAGTCAAGCTAAAAGGGTAAAAATGTACCGAATCAGGCAAGTCCACTAAGACAAATTCCATAAAAGAGGTTTTAGGGTCAAAAATACGTTAAAGTCAAAATCTTAATTGATAAGTTCCTAACGCATGTTAATTTAATGCTTATTTTTGTGATCTAATCATTATAATATGCAACTAGGTTATTTTAATTATCCTTCTCCAGTAAACGAACCTGTTTTAAGTTATGCGCCAGGTTCTCCAGAAAGAAAAGCATTAAAAGAAGCATTGGCTTCCTTAAAGAAAAAGTCATTGGACATTCCAATGTATATCAATGGAAAAGCAGTTAAAACTGGGAAAACAAAATCAATTCATCCTCCTCATGAAACAAAACATGTACTTGGACATTTCCATATTGGAACAAAATTGCATGTAGAAAAAGCCATTGAGTCAGCGTTGAAAGTGCGTGAGAATTGGTCAAATATGACATGGGAAACCAGGGCTCATATCTTTTTAAAAGCAGCAGATTTATTGGCTACAAAATATAGGTTCGAAATGAATGCATCAACGATGTTAGGGCAAAGTAAAAATGCCTTTCAAGCTGAAATTGATGCTGCATGTGAATTAATCGATTTCTTAAGATTCAATGTGCATTTTTTAAGTCAAATCTATCAACAACAACCTATCTCTTCTCCAGGTATGCACAACAGAATGGAATGGAGAGGTTTAGAAGGATTTGTTTTGGCCATTACTCCATTTAATTTCACAGCCATTGGCGGTAATTTACCTGCATCTGCTGCCATGTGTGGCAATGTAGTAGTTTGGAAACCTGCTAATACACAGATCTATTCTGCACAATTATTCATGCGTATTTTAAAAGAAGCTGGTTTACCAGATGGTGTAATCAACATGGTATATACAGATGGCCCAACTGTGGGGGATGTATGTTTCAAGCATCCAGATTTCGCAGGTGTGCATTTTACAGGATCTACTGGTGTATTCAACAATATGTGGAAGCAAATTGGAGAAAACATTTCAAACTATAAATCTTATCCAAGAATTGTAGGAGAAACTGGTGGAAAGGATTTCGTAATGGTGCATCCAAGTGCGGATGTGGATACAGTTGTGACCGCATTAGCAAGAGGCGCTTTCGAATACCAAGGACAAAAATGTTCTGCAGCTTCTAGAGCTTATCTTCCAAGTAATATTGCAGCTGCTGTAAAAGCGAAATTGGTTAAAACAGTTCAAACCATGAAAATGGGTACTGTAGAAGATTTTAGCAATTTTGTGAATGCAGTGATTGATGAGAAGTCATTTAATAATATCTCAAAATACATTGCAACAGTTAAGAAAGACAAACAGGCTAAGATCTTAGTTGGCGGTAATGTTAATAAATCAAATGGCTGGTTCGTTGAGCCCACTGTGATAGAGACAAAAAATCCTAAATCACTTACTATGTGCGAAGAGATATTTGGGCCAGTTTTGACCATTTATACTTATCCTGCGACTCAATTCGAGAAAACATTAAAATTAGTGGATAGTACCTCTAAATATGCTTTAACTGGTTCAATAATTTCTCAAGATAGAGCTTCTATTGAATTGGCTACCAATGTATTACGTCATTCTGCTGGTAATTTTTATATTAACGACAAGCCGACTGGAGCCGTGGTTGGACAACAACCATTTGGTGGTGCAAGGGGTTCTGGTACAAATGATAAAGCCGGAAGTGCTTTGAATTTATACCGTTGGTTAAGTGCAAGAACTATCAAAGAAACATTTAACCCTCCAACCGATTATAAGTATCCATTTTTAAACGAAGCATAAGGCCAAATTATAGTCTTAAAATACTATATTTGCTACTCAAAAATCAAGGACTGTGGCGCAAAAATTTTCTAAAGAAACCTATCTATACTGGTACGAATTGATGCAATTAATCCGTCAATTCGAATCCAAATCAGAGGAAATGTATAAAATGGCGGGTAAAATCCGCGGATTCTTTCACGTTTACAATGGTCAGGAAGCAATTGCTGCAGGTTGTATGACAGCAACGAATCATGAAGATCCCTTTATTACTGGATACCGTGACCACGGTTTAGCTTTAGCAAAAGGCATGAGTCCGAATGCTGCCATGGCCGAATTGTATGGTAAAGCTACTGGTTGTTCAAAAGGAAAAGGTGGTAGTATGCACTTATTTGATAAGGCTAACTACTTCTTTGGTGGACATGGGATTGTAGGTGCTCAAATTGGCACAGGTGCTGGTTTAGCTTTTGCAGAACAATATCGTGGATCTAAAAATGTGGTATTGTGTTTTTTTGGAGATGGTGCTGCAAGACAAGGTATGTTACACGAAGTTTTTAACCTTGCGATGTTGTGGAAATTGCCTGTTGTATTTATTTGTGAAAACAATAACTATGCAATGGGTACTTCTATTGAAAGAACAAGTAATGTCATCGATATCTATAAATTAGCGGACGCATATGAAATGCCTTCTGATAAATTAGATGGTATGACTCCAGAAATAGTACACGAAGGTGTAGCTAGAGCTGTGAAGAGAGCTAGAGATGGAGAAGGCCCTACGCTTTTGGAAATGAAAACCTATCGTTATAGAGGACACTCTGTATCTGATCCTCAAAAGTATAGATCCAAGGACGAGGTAGAAGAATACAAGGATCAAGATCCAATCATTAAAGTTAGAAAGACCATTTTAGAAAATAATTTTGCTACTGAAGCTGCATTACAAGAGATTGATGAAAAAATCAATGGCATTGTAGAAGCTTCTGTAAAATTTGCTGAGGATAGTCCTTGGCCAGATGATAGCGAAGTATTGAAGGATGTGTATATTGATCAAAATTATCCATTTATTGTAGACTAATTATTTTAACCAAATCATATGAGCGAATTACAAGAAGAACAAGCACCAGTATCTATTACAAAAAAGAACCAACAACTAATTGTTTATATTTTAGTAGGTGGATTGATTGCCGCTGCAGGCATTTTTGGTTACGGTGAATTATACCAAAAACCATTAGAAACAAAAGCTGCTGATGCAATGTATGTTGCAGAAAAATATTTTGCGAATGATTCATCAGAATTCGTTTTAAATGGTGATGGCACTAACAAAGGTGTATTGTACATTATCAAAGAATTTAGTGGGACAAAAGCGGCTAATCTGGCAAAGTATTATGCTGGTATGAGTTATTATAGATTGAAAGACTACAATAAAGCAATTGAATATTTGAAAGATTTTTCAACCAATGCAAAGCAAGTACAAGCAGTTGCTTATGGTTCTATTGGTGATGCCTATTCTGAATTAAAGAAGAACGACGAAGCAATAGAATACTATAAAAAAGCTGGTACACATTTTCCTGAAGATGAAGCAATTTCATCTGAATATTTATTCCGTGCAGCTTCTTTCTTAGAATTAAATGGTAAAAATGATGCAGCTTTAGAAATCTACAAGCAAATCAAGAAAGATTATCCAAAATCTGAGAAAGGTTTTAGCATTGATAAATATATCAACAGACTTCAAGTTCAGCCTTAATTTGGTTGCTAAAAATATTTAAAAGGCATTCTTAAAGAAAGGATGCCTTTTTAATTTATTGGAAAGAAATCCTTAATTTAGACCATGCAAGTTCAACTCTTTATACCCTGTTTTATAGATCAATTGTACCCTCAGGTTGCATTTAATACTGTAAAAATATTAGAGAAAGCTGGATGTACAGTAAAGTATAATACACAACAAACTTGTTGTGGTCAGCCAGCTTTTAATGCTGGATTTTGGGGCGAGTCAAAAGATGTTTGTACAAAATTTGTACAAGATTTTGATGGTGCAGATTATATAGTAAGTCCTAGTGCAAGTTGTGCAGGATTTGTAAGAAATAATTATGGTAAACTTTTTGAGAACAATGCTTTTCAAAGTCCTGCAAAAAAAGTGTCCGCACAAATTTTTGAATTATCTGAATTCTTAGTCAAAATTTTAGGTATTACAGATTTAGGAGCTAGTTTCAATGGAAAAGCAACCTACCATGATAGTTGTGCGGGTCTTAGAGAATGTCATATTAAAGCAGAACCTAGAGCCTTATTGAGTCAAGTAAACGGACTTGAACTTGTCGAAATGAATGACAACGAAACATGTTGTGGTTTTGGTGGAAGTTTTGCAGTTAAATATGATACCATCAGTGTGGCTATGGCGGATCAAAAAATTGATAATGCTGTTGCTACTGAGGCTGAATATATAATAAGTACAGATATGAGCTGCTTGATGCATATTGATGGGCGTATCAATCACCATGGACAAAAAATCAAAGTCATTCATTTGGCAGATATCCTTTCAAGCGGTTATTAATTTTAGGGTGTTATAAGCATAGCCCTACTCAACATTTTTTATTGTCAGTTGTTATAAGAATAAATAATATCTTTTTTATGGCTTATTGGTTAATCAAATCTGAACCTTTTAAATATTCTTGGGATCAATTCAATAAAGACAAACGTACTTTTTGGGATGGTGTAAGAAATTATGGTGCAAGAAATAATTTAAGATCCATGAAAAAAGGAGATCTTGCATTTTGGTACCATAGCAACGAAGGGATGGAAATTGTGGGTATAGCAAAAGTGGTCAAGGAAGCCTACCAAGACCCAACCACAGATGAGACAGCATGGCTGGCAGTCGATTTCGCACCCCATAAAAAACTCAAACATCCAGTGACGTTATCAGATATAAAAGCCAATACCAATTTAAAAGATATGGCTTTGGTAAGATTGGGAAGACTTTCCGTTCAGCCAGTGACTGATGTAGAATGGGAAGAAGTGATGAAAATGAGCCAAGGTAAATAATAGCAAAAAATCATTTGTTGATTTATTGTTTAGTGAAAAAAGGAATAGCCAATAAATATGGCAATCACTACCCCTATTAAATCAGCAAATAAACCTGCCCAAACTGCATACCTTACTTTTTTAATGCCAACACTTCCAAAATACAAGGCAATTATATAAAAAGTGGTATCTGCAGAACCTTGAAATATAGAAGCCAATTTACCTACAAATGAATCTGGCCCTTGTGTTTGAAATATATCAAGCATCATCCCCCTTGCCCCACTTCCACTTAAAGGTTTCATGATGGCAACTGGCAAAGCCCCAACAAAATCTGTATTCATTCCAGTAAGTTGTATTAAATAACTTATTCCATTCAATACATAGATCATTGCACCGCTATCTCTAAACACACGAATCGCCACCAACATAGCAACTAAATAAGGAATGATCTTCACAATCACATCAAATCCGTTTTTAGCACCTTCAATAAATGCATCAAAAACTGAAACCTTTTTATAGGCACCTCCCAGTATGATAGCGACCACGATCCCAATTAAAATACTTGAGCCTGCAATTTTTGAAAATAATTCTTTTTGAATAGGTGTAAGACTATTGACAATAAATAAAACAGTCCCCATAAAAAACACTAATCCAAATAACCAACTGATCAATACCCTATCCCATTTTAATTTCTGGTAAACACCCACAACAATAATCGATGCCAATGTAGTTCCGATTGTAGCTAAAACACATGGAATAAAGATACTTGCAGCATCTAGAGAACCTGCCGCTAAACGATAGGATATGATCGTTAAAGGTATAATTGTCAATCCACTCGTATGCAACACTAAAAACATGATTTGTGCATTGGTTGCCTTTTCTTTCTCTGGATTTAAACTTTGTAAACTTTCCATTGCTTTCAAACCAAAAGGTGTAGCGGCATTGTCTAAACCTAACATATTGGCACTAAAATTCATGACCATCTGTCCCATGGCAGGATGATTCTGTGGTACTTCTGGGAATAAACGACTTAAAAATGGGTTCATCCATTTGGCTAATTTTTGAATGGCACCTGCTTTTTCAGCGATATTCATCAGTCCTAAAAAGAAAACCATTGTTCCGGCCAAAGGAAAAGCAACGTCAATCACCGAAGATTTAGCTGAGTCAAATAAGCCATCTGCTAAAAGCTTAAAAATGGCTGTATCCCCTAAAAAGATCAATTTAAAGAGTGCCACAACAAAAGCAATTACAAAAAAAGCCATCCAGATGATATTCAATGCCATATCTAATTGTTTATGGTACTAATATAGCCCATTTTGCGATTAGAATTGTATTTTTGCAACCTTAACAATCTAAAATAACATGGCTTTACAGGCAGGCATTGTGGGTTTACCTAACGTTGGCAAATCAACTTTATTTAACGCAGTTAGTAATAGTGCAAAAGCACAAGCAAGTAATTATCGTTTTTGTACCATCGAACCAAATGTGGGTCTAGTAGATGTACCCGATGCACGAATCGGTCAATTGGCAGCATTGATTAATCCAACAAGAGTCGTTCCCACACAATTAGAAATCGTGGATATTGCGGGGTTGGTTAAAGGTGCTAGCAAAGGTGAAGGATTGGGTAATAAATTCCTTGCCAATATTAGAGAAGTGAGTGCCATTATTCATGTGATTCGTTGTTTTGAAGATGAAAATGTATTAAGAGAAGAAGGTAAAATCAATCCAATTGGGGACAAAGATATTATTGAAACAGAATTGCAATTAAAGGATTTAGATAGTGTAGAAAAGAAGATGCAACGTTCGGAGAAAATGGCAAAAACTGATCCTAAGGCAAAAGTGGAATTAGAAGTGTTACAAAAGTGTAAAGCGCATTTAGAAGACGGAAAAAGTATTCGTTCATTGGATTTATCAAAGGAAGACCTTACAGCTATAGCAGATATATTTTTATTGACTGCAAAGCCTGTGATGTATGTAGCCAATGTGGATGAGGCTTCAATGCATACCGGAAATGCCTATTCTGAACAACTGGTTGCTATGGCAAAACAAGAAGGTGCCGAAGTGATAGTCATGTGTAATAATATTGAAGCACAAATTTCTGAAATGGAAGACCCAGATGATAAGGCTTTATTCATGGAAGAATACCAAATGAAAGAGCCAGCATTAAATAGATTAATACAAACCGCTTATAAGCTATTGAAATTAGAAACTTATTTCACAGCGGGTGTACAAGAAGTGCGCGCTTGGACAATCGGTTCTGGTTGGAAAGCACCTCAGGCTGCAAGCGTGATACATACAGATTTCGAAAAAGGATTTATAAAAGCCGAAGTGATTGCATTTGATGATTATATTAAATTCAAAAGTGAAGCTGCTTGCCGTGACAATGGTAAATTAAGAATTGAAGGAAAAGAATACATTGTAAAAGATGGAGATGTAATGCATTTTAGATTTAATGTTTAATTAGGCATGAAAAAGTATCTAGCAGTATATCTATGTTTATTTGTAATTGCCTGTAATAATACAAATAATGCTGACACGAATTCTGACAGCAAGGATGCTGCTGAAAATACTGCTATTGCGCCACCTATTGCTTTAAACTACACAATACAAAAAGTGTATAAACATGATACATCTGCCTATACACAAGGTTTAGAATGGCATAATAATAAACTGATTGAGGGCACCGGATTAAGAGGAAAAAGTGTGTTATATCAAATGGATGACCAATTAAGTCCTTTTGGAAAGCAGGTCAATTTAGAGCCCTCCTATTTTGGCGAAGGAATTACAGTATTTGATGGTAAGATATATCAACTAACCTGGGAAGAGCATACTGTGTTTGTTTATGACGCAAAGACTTTCAAAAAAATCAATACACTTAATTGGCCTTATGAAGGTTGGGGATTGACACATAATGATACATCATTAATTGTCTCTACCGGAAGTAGTAATCTATATTTTGTAAATCCTAAAGACTTTTCTATTCAAAAGACTTTGGGTGTATACAATGAGTATGGCTACCAAAATATGCTCAATGAATTGGAATATGTGGATGGTAAGGTCTTTGCTAATATATATGGACAAAACGATATTGTTGTAATTGATGCAAATACTGGTAGAATTACGAATAAAATAGATTGTAGCAATTTACTTGCACAAGCAAAAGTGACATATAACCCCTTAACGATTGATCCTGGGTTCGTACTAAATGGAATTGCCTATAAAAAAACCACTAACACTTATTTTTTAACTGGTAAATGTTGGCCAGTGATTGTGGAAGTTAAAATAAACTAAGTACGTTATTAACTATAAAAGTATACTTGCTTAAAAGCGTTAATTTTTAATTGGGTTGGTGCTCTTTTTAAATTCATAGATAATACTACTCCCTTTTGAAGCATCCCTTATTGCCATTAAATTAGAGATTAAACCTACAAATCCAGCTAATAGCGTACCTAATTTCCCAGACTTTCTGTACTTTTCACTTAATAAGCTAACATAAAAGCTATCATACCACATTGGCTTTATAGAAACTAATTCAAAACCAATTTCATTCAATAAAATAGTCATTGATTTTGGTGTAAAATGGTATAAATGTCTTGGTAAATCATATGCTGCCCAATATTTTTTATAATATTTGGCATCAAAGCTAGTATAGTTAGGCACTGCAATAATAAGTCTACCATTCTGTCTCAAACTTTTATAACATTGATTTAAATAGGGCTTTAGCGCGTGTACATGTTCTAAAACATGCCACATTGTAATTACTTCATACTCATTTATTGGTAATTCAAAAATGGTATCGGTTGATTGCAAATGCAGTTTATAATTTTCGTAGGCTCTTTCTCTAGTGGCAGCATCGGGTTCTAATCCAGTTACTTTCCAAGATTTCTGCTGCATTGCATGTACAAATGCGCCTGTACCTGCACCGATATCTAATACATGCCCTTTGTGTCCAGTAAAAAGTGATTGAATCCAATTTGTTTTTTGAGCTAAAGTCTTTGTCCTAATAAGATGGTATAATCGGTTCATCCAACCCTCTTTTACGTCCGTGTGAGAAATGTATGCTTCGAACTGATAATACTGCCCTATTTCATCTTGACTAGGTAAAGGACTTGTATATCTTACACTGCATTTGCTACAATGTAAAATAGAAAAGGATGATTGTGTTAGTGAAAAGTCTTGACTTTCTATTGCGATTTGCGGATTGGAATAATTACAAACTGGACAGTTCATACTTTTTATTTTAAAAGGATTGCTACAATAGCGATTATGGCAATAATTAGAGGCAAGATCCACCATTGATTGGATGAAGTATTGAAATTATTTTCAGTCTGGTCTTCTATTTGTACTTTATCTAAATGGATTGGTTGAAAATAATGAGCACTGTTATAATTGGATTCAAAAGTATAAGCATCATTTAGAATATTCAATTGACCTAAATTTCCTAAATCAACAACATTAGAAGCAGATAATTGATTTGTAAAAAAAGCGGCATAATCAATAATGGCTTGTTCAATGCTACAATCTAAATGATCGGACAAGTATATATAAAACAACTTATTTGGCTTCGTTGTAGGTTCAATAATAGCATCAAATACAATTTGATGTACAGGTGGTTGAAATTGACCATTCATTTGAATGGCATCTGTCTGATGCATTCTTAAATTTCCAATACCTGGTAAAACCAATTGTCCATGCTCCAAAAAATACTTTTCTAAAATGGTAAGCATCATTATTTTTTAAATTTATATTGAATTCCAGCAACAATTTGTACTCCTAGTGATGGATAATTTGCCCAACGTTGGTATTGTTGGTCTAACAAATTCTCCCCTTTACCCCAGAAAGTCCAATGATCTGAAATGGTATACTGCATTCCTGCATTAAGTACAAAGGTATTGTTTAATTGGTAAGCATTTCCTAATCCAGCACTGGTTTTAGAACCAGTCCAAAATTGTCCAGAAGCATCCAATAAAAGTTTTTTATTGAATACCCAATTCAATTGAGAATTGAATTCAAAAGGAAGAATCCCCCATGCTTGAGTATTTTCACGGATCAAATTAAATTGAATATACTTAAAGTTATTTTTCCATAATAATTTGTCGCTAAACTGATACCTTAAATTACCATCCAATTCGATAGCGATGGCTCTTTTTTCAAATAATACATCAAATTTTAAACCTTCCTGAACAGGGTTATTCTGTTGTTTACTTTGATTGAAAAAAGGTAATTCACGATAATCATTTAAAGACATATTGAATCCATAATTTAATCGCTTGCTCACAGATACCTGTACATTAAAATACTTAATTTCTTTCGAACTAATTGGCATACTACTTGGAGCAGAGATCCAATGATTTTGACCAATTAATTGAATAAGTTGATTACTGATTATACTTGTATTCCAACCTGCATCTAATACATAATTGGTATCTTTTAATTTTTTAGTTAATTCGATTTTAGGGTACAATGCAAAATCACCATTTGCAATAGTTGGCCTTACCCCAATATTCAGTCGATACTGTGTTTTATTTAATTCAAGGGATGGATCAATTTGAAAGATGGAATTATTACTTGAATTACTATTTACTAGGCTGTATTGATTATAACTAAAATTAAAATCAGCATGCAACTTTAAATCATTTTTTAGACTATACATTACTGGGCTGTATAAATCTAATATAAGGTTATTTGCTTGGTTGATTAAATTACTATGATTGAATTTTAATATAGGTGCATAATTGAATCGCCCAGATACGACTTGTTTATTTATAAGTGAAAAGTTTGCGCCAATAACTGTCAATTTTTGTTCAAAATTCTTTAATGGTAAAAGGGTTGTATCAGGAACTAATCCATAACGATATCTATTGGATTGATCGAAATAAACCTGTGTATTTAAAAACTTGTTTTTACTCATTGAGTAACGACCATTATAATTGAGCCCAAACTTATTCCACTTTTGGATAGGATGCATCCCCTCTATGGATTCACGAAGGAGTCTTAAATGATGATCCTGAGATTTTTGATCTACCAAAGCCCCTTCTAATTGAATGAATTGATTAAAATAATTACCCATGCCAATTTTAAGATTTGCGGATTGTCTTAAAGCAGTCATTGAATCAATTTTTATGGCTCTAGGTACCAAGGCAATTGGTTGGTACTGAAAACTTAAATTCTGGCTTGGAACTTGATACGACAAAAGAACTGAATTGGTATCAACCATTGCAGTTGCATTCAAAAATCCAATTTTAGCTACATTTTTTAATTGTGGTCTGAATGCAGACACAATTGTCACAACTTTATCTGGGATACTGTCAACTGAATACTTCTTCAATGGTAAACTTGTGATAGTAGTCAATGGAGTAATTGTATCCGTTATTTTATAGTTGGCAACACTAGGTCTTTTTTTAATTGAAGGCTTTTTTCTTGAGCTTGTTTTTTTATTAGACTTCTTTTTCTTTTTTGCGCTAATTGTGGTTTTTGCTTTCTTTTTGTTCTTTTTCTGTGCAATACCCATATTGCTAAAACAAATTAAAGCAACTACTAATAGACCGTATCTTATAATTGATTTCATAATATTTTGTTATTGAACTTTAATAGTTTCAGTGATTGCTTTCAGTTTATCAGAAGCAATTTGTTGTAAAGCTGGTATGGTTGCATTTTCAGCTATACTTTTATAAGTTGCAATTGCATTAAAACTATCATTTTGAGCTAAGTAGATATCCCCTAATAAAATGTATGTTTTAGTCACCCAGAATTCATAAGAAGCTTGTTTTTTAATGACATCAAAGGCGGTCTTTTCTGCAATATTGTATTTTTGTTGATTGAAATAGATATATGCAGTTAAGTAATGCGCCTCGGCAGTGTAAATTGAACTATTTGATTTTAATACTGTATTCAGTATTTGTAAAGCGCTAATCGTATCTTTTTGAGCAATTGTCTGTTGATACAAAGCCATATTTGCCATCAAAACATCATCTGTAGCACTATTTTTATTACCCAATATAAGCGCTGCAGTCTTGGAGGCTTCAATCCAATTTTCGGCCTTATATTGACACCTTAATAGTCCTTTGATTGCTTCATTTTTTTGCTCTTGTTGTGTTGCATATTGTAATACTATATTAAAGTATTGTTCTGCACCAACATAATCTTTTAAATTGAAATAATACAGTCTAGCTGCTGTAATGGCTGCTCTTTCAGAAAATTGATTGGGCGCTTTATTTGCTATTTTTCCAAAATACACTGCAGCTGTATCATATTGATCTAAAGAATAGGCCATTTCAGCTAAGTAATTCATAGCGTTCAATTGGTATTTACCCCCTGGGTAACCTTCCAGGTATTTTCTGAAACCAATTGTAGCATTGTTATACTTCTTGTCTTCATATTGAATGATTGCAGCACGATACATCAATGAATCTTGTTCATTGAATGACAATGGTTTTCCAAAATCATTCATAAATTGAACATAGGCTTCTGGTTGTTGTTCTTCTACAAAAATATTTCTGATGTATTCCAATGCATTGTCACTTTCGGCTGAATTCGGATAGGCACTATACAAAGATTTAAAATTTTGTAATGCTTCTTGATTCTTATTCAAGTTAAAGTATACAATACCTAATTTATAATAGGCTAATGGGTAAAACTCTGTAGCCTTATTGTCTAATAAAACTTTAGACAATGGTGTAATTGCTTCTTGAAATTGCTCCTTGCTTGTATAGGTATCAGCTAATTCCATTCTAGCATCACTTAAATACTTGGATTGACTAAATTCAAGCTCATAGCTATTCAATATTTTTAGCTTCTCTTTATTTAACCCAAGTGCACCATAAATGATTGCTTTTTGCAAAGTGGCATAATCCTCAAAATTCCAGCCTAAATCAATGATTTTTTGGTATGATTTCAATGCTTGCTTGTATTGTTTTGTCATAAATTGACAATCCGACAAACGTACTAATGCATCTTTCTGATAAGCAGAAGATTCGGCATATGGATTAAAATCTTATTATTCTTTAAATGACAGTAGCCTAAAGTATAATTTGCATGTTTTTTTGTGATTTCACCAATTTCAATAGGGTCTAAAATATATTTTTCTAGATGCTCTATTGCTTCGTCTATTCTACCCATTTTATAAGATAATTCTCCAATCCAAAAATAGGTTTGTGCTAAAATGTTCTTATTATAAGGCAAATTTTTAACTTGAGTAAATAGTTCATAAGCTTTTTCATTTTGACCATCGTTGATAGCAAGTGCAGCTTTTCCAAATAATATATTAGGGTATAATTTCAAAAGTGCCTCTTCTAAAGTATCCATTTTTTGATAAGCTTCATAGGCCTTATTAAAATCATTGCTATATGCCAAGGCGGTTACATATAAACTCTTTGCTTCATTATTATAAACACTATTAGGATATGTTTGAGTGAATTTTTCCACCGATTGTAATGCAACACTATATTCTTTTAATTCGATCGATAATTTTGCATAATTAAATAATGCAATTTCTTTCTGAGCTAAATTCTGGCTTTTTGTAGCACAAAGAAAAAATGCATTTTTAGCGCCTAATTTATTGTTTGTTTTTAAATAAGAAGTTGCCAATAAGTACATACTATTTTGACCTAAAGAATCCTCTACATTCGCCAATTGTTTAAACCCTTGTATTGCTTCATTCCATTGCTGTGCTTGAAAATAACAAAAAGACAATTGGTATAAATCCTGTGATTCTACTTGTTTTTGAGATTGCACATAATTTGCTAAATAAGGCAATGCTTTTTCATATTGTTTTTGCTCAAATAATAAATGCCCCATTAATTGAGCTAATTGACTAGTGTAATATTGTCCGTTCTTTTGTAATGCTTGTTCTGTATTTTTGATAGCTGCATCTACATCTCCTAAGAAATAATACAACTGACTGATATAAAATGGGGTTAATGTGCTATAAGCTTTATTTTGTTCTGCAATTTTAAAACAGCTTAATGCCAATTTGAAATCTTTTTGTTGTAAAGCAACAAAGCCTGCATAATAGTTTGCATCGGTATAAAATGGACTTGTTTGAACTTGTCTTATACTCATTAAATAACTTGTAGATTGATCCCAATCTCCTTTTTTAAAAAACAAATAACCTAACTGAAACTGCATTAAGGCAAGTTCATTATTTTCAAGGTCATCAATACTAATTTTTTGATATGCATGAATGGATGCATCTACTTGTTGTTTCTTAAAAAAATATTTTGCCAATTCAAAATTCAATCTAGAATGATAGATCTTATTTGAATTATTTTTTAACCAATTTTCGGCTTGCTCAACTGCATTAGATTGCTCTAAAGCCACCGATAATAAATGGTAATGGAAAGCAATATCTATCGCATTTGGCTCAAAAACATGCACAGATTGAATGGCGTGATAAGCAGCTAAACTATCCCCTTGCTGTAGGGATTTTAATCCATTTTGATATAATTGATTAAGTGGTGCCTCAAAATGCATTAATTGACTTGATACAGGCGTTGTGAAAAGCAAGGAAAAATTGAATAGCAATAGGATTGGACTTGCTTTTTTGATGTGTTTTAACATAGGAGCCGTTGTTTAGTAGGATAGTATTATAAAAATACACTTTGATTATAAAACGCTTCGTTAAATAAGCTTATTGTGGAAAAACAGATACAATCCTTAAATTTGTCAACAAATGCAATAAATATGTATGAACATTCAACAACAGTAAGGGTAAGGTATGCGGAAACAGATAGAATGGATGTGGTGTATTATGGGAATTATGCTATGTATTTTGAAATAGGTCGTGTAGAGGCGATTCGAAATCTTGGTATATCCTACAAGGATATTGAAGATATGGGCATCATTTTACCTGTTGTAGAACTTAACATTAAGTATTTGAGACCAGCTAAATACGACGATTTAATTACCATTAAAAGTCAGATTAAGACTTTACCAACCGACCATAAAATTATTTTTGACCAAGAAGTGTACAATGAAGCGGGAAAGCTTTTAACCGTTGGACAGGTTAAACTTTATTTCATGGATGCCTCCATGAATAATAAAATCGTAATGCCTGCTCAATTGAAGGAAAAACTAAGTGTCTATTTTAGTTAAACCGCCTTTTTTGGGTTTACTTTGCAACCAAATTGAAGCACATTTATGATGGATCAAATACAGGCTACTATTATCACCATTGGAGACGAATTGTTAATCGGTCAAGTCATTGATACCAATAGTGCTTATATTGCTCAAAAGTTAAATTCAATTGGTGTGCAAGTGCATCAAAGAATTGCAGTTGGTGACGAGGCCCAATCCATCACCAAAGCGCTGGATACGGCCATTGAAAAATGTCAGATTGTAATTATCACAGGAGGATTAGGCCCAACTGCAGACGATATCACCAAACCTTTATTGAATCGATATTTTGGTGGTAAAATGGTGCTTGACCAACCTACTTTAGACCATATCACTTATATTTTTGAGCAGGTTCACAAGCGACCAATGATTGAACGAAATCGAAAACAAGCAGAAGTACCAGATGTTTGCGAGGTTTTATTCAATCAAACAGGCACTGCACCAGGTATGCTTTTTCAGAAAAACAATCGTCTAATTTTTTCATTACCAGGTGTGCCCCACGAAATGCAATGGTTAACGAATGAAAAGGTTTTACCAATTATACTTGAAAGACTTAAATTAGGCGTCATTGCGCATAGAACATTGCTTACGGCAGGTGTCGGAGAGTCCTTCTTAGCTGAATCTATCCAATCATTTGAAACAAATCTTCCCGAAAATATCAAATTAGCCTACCTACCCTCCTATGGTATGGTTAGATTAAGATTGACAGGCAAAAGTGATGACGCTGCTAGTTTAAATAGTCAATTAGACAACCTTTTTGAACAATTAAAGGAACTGGTAAAAGAGCACCTTGTTACAGATAAAGATGAAACGATAGAAGTGGTTGTTGGACGACTTTTGAAAGCGCAAAACCACACCGTTTCGACCGCCGAAAGTTGTACAGGAGGTTATATTGGCCATCTTTTATCAAAACATGCTGGTTCATCCACCTTTTTCACAGGGAGTATTGTTAGTTATGATAATCGTATCAAAACCGAGTTTTTAGACGTCCCAACCAGTATTTTAAAAACGGTTGGTGCTGTTAGCAAGGAAGCTGTTGAACAAATGGCCATAGCAATAAGAACAAAAATGAACACTGATTATGGTATTTCAGTCTCTGGTATCATGGGGCCATCTGGTCAAACTGACGAAAAACCACTTGGAATGGTGTGGATTGGGGTAGCCAATAAAGAAAAAGTGCTTTCTAAAGTCTTTTACCTCCGATTTGATCGTCAAAAGAATATAGAAGTAACGGCCAATCAAGCTATAAATTTACTTAGGTTACTCATAATCAATAAGATTTAGTCTTATTTTTGCTAAAATTATTCCCTATGTCTGTAGTTGACTTGATTTTGCCAAAATTGGGTGAAAGTATCATGGAAGCAACCATTTTAAAATGGCATAAAGCTGTAGGAGATACCATTCAATTAGATGAAACTTTACTTGATATTGCAACAGATAAAGTAGACAGCGAAATACCTTCAAGCACGGCAGGTACCATTACAGAAATTTTATTTGAAGTCAATACAGTAGTGCCTATTGGGACTGTTATTGCTAGAATACAAACAAGTGGTAGTATTGAAACCACACCAAAAGCTGAAACCGTTCAGGCAGCTCCTATCATAAAGGAAACTTTACCAGCTGAAATTAATGTTGAAGAAGTTCCTTTCACACCAACTGCTACAAATGTTGAAATGCATCAAGAAAATTCAAATGAAGCTCGATTCTTTTCTCCATTGGTTTTGAATATCGCACAAAATGAAGGTGTAAGTTTCAATGAATTACAAAACATTCCTGGTACAGGAAGTCAAGGACGTGTTTCTAAAAAAGATATTCTACAATATATTGCTCAGAAAAAAGCTGGACATATTCAAGCACCAGTAGTAAACCAAGCATCTGCTTCGCAAGTTCAACCAAGTGTTGCATCCCTTTCTACTAATAACAATACTATTCCTCAAGTTCCATCTTCAAATAGCTCAAATACTTTCCCTCCTGCAGACTATGGATTTAATACATCAAATGGCGCAGGTAAATTTGCTAGTCCAGATGAGGTAATCATTACTGGCAATACCGAAATTATTGAAATGGATCGTATGCGTAAGCTTATTGCTAAGCATATGGTTGAAAGTGTACAAACTAGTCCGCATGTAACTTCATTTGTGGAAGCAGATGTCACCAATATGGTTGTTTGGAGAGAGAAAGTAAAACAACTTTTTGAAAAAAGAGAAGGCACTAAATTGACATTTACTCCAATGTTCATGGAGTGTATCGCAAAAGTGTTGGAACAATTTCCTTATATCAATTGTAGTTTACAAGGTGAAAATATTATTTTAAAGAAAGATATCAATATAGGCATGGCCACTGCCCTACCATCAGGCAACTTAATTGTGCCAGTGATTAAAGGTGCAAATCAATTGAGTATTGTTGGCCTGAGTAAGGCAGTAAACAATTTGGCAAATGCTGCTAGAAACAATCAATTAAAACCTCAGGACACACAAGGTGGTACATTTACAGTAACCAATGTAGGTACATTTGGATCCATTATGGGCACTCCAATCATACCTCAGCCTCAAGTGGCAATTCTAGCATTAGGGGCTATAAAAAAACGCCCAGTGGTGATTGAAACACCTTCGGGAGATGCTATTCTTGTTCGTCACATGATGTATTTATCTATGAGCTATGATCATAGAATTGTTGATGGTGCTATGGGTTCAAGTTTCCTTTCTGCAGTTGCAAAAGCTTTTGAACAATGGGATCCAAATAGACAATGGTTCCAGTATGTTTAATAACCTAATCCCAAGTCTCTTCCTTTCATGATTGCAGGAACACCTTTAGACATCCATATTGGCATGGGCGCACCTTTTAAATAATGATCAAAAAACTGCTGTTCTCTAATTTGAATATCTTTTCTGTTTTTTCGCTCAACTAAATTATGTGCTTCATTATTGTACACTAGCATCCAGATTGGCTTTGATAATCTACGCATAGCTGTAAACATTTCAATACCCTGATACCATGGCACAGCATCATCTGCATCATTGCTCATAATTACAATCGGCGTTTTTACTTTGTTCAATTCAAATAATGGTGAATTCTTAATATATAAATCTGGACGCTCCCATAAATTTGCCCCTATACGACTTTGTGTTTT
Source organism: Bacteroidota bacterium (assembly GCA_039798125.1). Taxonomy (GTDB): domain Bacteria; phylum Bacteroidota; class Bacteroidia; order Chitinophagales; family Chitinophagaceae; genus Sediminibacterium. The sequence goes on from JBDKGO010000001.1 coordinate 19,542, forward strand.
TTCATATTGAAATTGTCTATTAATACCAGGCCCCCATCGAATACCTCCATAGGCACTTGTCATATTTACTACAGGAGCACCTGCCCATGCAGCAGCATATAGATTTGTCTTGGTAATTAAATAAGCAATTTGATAGCCACCCCAACTTTGACCTTGTAAGCCAATCCTAGTGCTATCAATAAAACCTTTTTGTACCATTGCCCTAGTTCCACTTAAAATATAATCATAAGCGCCTTGACCAGGATAGCCTTTCTTGTACCAAATATCTGGTACAAATACAACATAGCCTCGGCTCACAAAGAATGGGATATTCAATCTAGAAGGTGTTGGTGAAGGAGGTAAATAATGATGTAGTGTTTGATTGTTTCTTTCATAGAAATAGACAATCATTGGATACTTCTTTTTGGCATCAAAATCTTCTGGTAAGTATAAAACGCCTTCTGCAGTTCTACCTGTGTAGGCTCTCCATTTAACCAATTGGGATTGCATCCAATTGTAATTGGCTTGTTGTGGATTGATTGCTGTGCGTGCAACGGAATTTTGTTTTTGCTGAGTTAATAAATATGGATAAATATTTGCTGCATTTTTTTCATCTTCTTGTAAAACAATGAATTGATTAGATTTTTTTGCACCAACAATTGTAGTTAAATGCATTGGAATATCGGTAATCGTAAATACAGATTTATTCCCTAAATCTAAAATTGCGAGACCTTCATTTTTATTGATTTCGTTGTATACCCTCAATAAAATTTGATCTTTAAAACCTACTGTTTTTTTATCTGCATCTAGGTTCACAAAACGGTATTCATTTTTAGAGGAACGCCCTTTGGTTAAAAGCTGAGATTCAGTTTGTCCAGTTGCATCTACCAGCCAAAGATCATAACGGTCATAAAGTAAGAAATGTGTATGATTATCCATCCACATCGCTATACCATATGCATTAGGTTCATCTGGCATATCATTGTCCTCGTCATATAATGGAAATTGAATGTCTTTTGCAATTAGCTTGGTCTGCAATGTTGTTGTATTGTAAGACTTAAATTGTTTAGCTATTTCATCGTAAAAAACTACTAATTTACCATCATAAGATGGGTTCACTAAACTACTCTTTAGTCCTTTTTGAATCAATTGTTTTTGACCAGTCTTAGTATTCAATACATATAAATCTCTTTTTCCATAACCCTCCCATTGACTTGAAATGGTAAAATTTGAATCAATATTAGCTATCGCAATATCGCCATCACCCTCCATTGTCATTTGAATTTGACGATCATTGATTTTTCCTAAATAGGTGAATAAATTACTAGAAGGTCTATAAATGAATGCCTCTGTGCTTTTTAAACTAGTTTCAAGACTTTTTAATTGAGTAGATTGCAAATTAGCGTCAGTATAGTTCCAGATATCAAGGCTTACTCTATCAAATTCTGGTAAGCTTGTATCTTTTACAGGCAAGATAGGTTGTACACCAAAACTTAGTGAAGCTCCAGTCTTGCTAAAATTAATTTTCTTATCCCCACCAATTGTATATTGATTTGGCATTACAACATCTGTTCTGTTCATCACAAATTTGGCAGAATCCATTTGATGCGTATAATAAGCAAGGGTATAATTTTTTTGAAATGCTTTGTCTGTACTATCTCTTTCAATTAAATAAGCTAATTGTTTACCCTCTTCGTCCCAAGTAAAATTAGTAGCAGCATAAAAACGGCTGTTTATCATTTTCAAGTTGGTATCTGCGATAGATGCAAAAAGTATTTTGGCCTCATTTAATTTAGTTTTGACTTGATACATCATTAAACCTTCGCCTTTAGGATGTATAGCATAGTCTGATATATTATTGAATACCCTTTCTTGGCCAGAATTTAAGTCTCTAAAAAATAGTTGAGCCCCTTCCTTTTTGATATCTATTTTTGGGTCACTTAAATATGCAATAATATCATTGCCAAATTCAGGGATTTGAAAACTTTTAACTGCTGGAATTATTTTGATATTGCTAGTGGCTAATGTCAATATAACCAAACTATCTTTTGGCATTTCTTCTGGCTTTTTCTTGCTAATCTTCGCTTTTCTAGTTTCTTCAAATTTGGGTTTGATTTTAGCGATTAAAAATGCATTATTCTCCGAAAACTTTGCTTGTGCTCCTCTTTCAATATTAAATGTTTGATTTGTTTTAAGGTGCTTTACAAACAATATATTATCCCCTTCTTGTGGGGCCACTGAATATGACATCCAATTGCCATCATTTGACAATAATACTTCTCTTATAGACTGCCATTGGTCATATACAGTATGGTCTAATGGTTTTTTTTGTGCTTGACTATTCAATGAAAATAATAATAAGAAAATAGAGTAAACAATACGCTTCATATAGGTTTATTTGAGTACCTAATTTACGATAAGTTTTAATTAAAATGGGGATCTATTTTGTTTTTTGCTGACGCAAAACACGAAGCATCTGTAGTAGAACAGATATTGCGATTAAACTCATGCCAATAAAAAACCCCATTCCCATTTGTTTATGTTCTTGAAACAAAATAATGGCAATGATAATTCCATATACAGGCTCCAAATTAAGTGTCACATTCAATGTAAATGCACTAATTTTTTTGAGTGCACTGAGCATCAAGTAATTAGCCAATACAGTACAAATTAAAGACAAAATGATTAGCCAGAACCAGTCAGACTGAGTAGGGAAAGTGAAATTAGTATGTTGAATGTTTTTAATCCCAAATAGTACAATAGTTAAAAAACTTAGCCCACCTAGCATCTCAAAAGTTTGAATAGTTTGTGTGGTATATTGAGAGGTTATTCTTTTATTTAATATGGTAAAAATGGCCGCAAATAAAGAGGAAACCAAGCCTACCAAAATGCCTGTTCTAAAATGAATATCAAACTGAAAAATAAATAATATACCAATTAGACTAAGTAGCCCAATCAATAATTCATTCCATATGAATTTTGTTTTGAACATGAATGGTTCAAGTATTGCTGTAAAAAGACCAACACATGAAATACATACCAATGCAACAGAAACATTGGCCAACTTAATACTTCCGTAAAAACATACCCAATGAATAGCAATCAAAATGCCAATCAACATCAACTTTACTTTATCTTTTAATACTACTTTATTAGCACGTTGATGTAAAATGTAAATTGGTATTAATGCTAAAACAGTTAATAACATTCTATAAAACACCAAGTTTAAACCATTCAATTGTATCAAATTGCCTATTGGTGCTGTTAATCCAGCCAAGAAAACAAATACATGTAATTGTATGAACGATCGCTTAAGACTGCTCACGCTTAATTTGTTTAATAAAACGACCTGTAAAAGATTGCCATTGCATACTAAGCACGCCGAGTACTGCCTCTTTAATGATACCTTTTGACATCTTGCTTACCCCGATTTTTCTATCAATAAAAGTAATAGGCACTTCTTTTAATTTAAAACCTAAACGCCATGCGGCAAATTTCATTTCAATTTGAAAAGCGTATCCAATAAATTGTATATGATCCAATTGCATTGATGCAAGTACTTTACGCTTATAACAAATGAACCCAGCAGTGGGATCTTTCACAGGCATCCCTGTAATAATTCTTGTATATAGCGAACCACCTCTAGAATAGATCAATCTATCTAAAGGCCAATTTTCTGTTGCACCACCTTTCACATACCTGCTACCAATTGCAAGATCTGCTCCATTTTCACAAGCTGCTAATAATCTATCTAAATCTAATGGATTGTGAGAGAAATCGGCATCCATTTCGAAAATATAGTCATATTGATTGTCTAAAGCCCATTTAAAGCCGTGTATGTATGCAGTTCCTAAACCTAGCTTCCCTTTTCTTTCTTGGATAAAAATTTTATCAGGATGAGCTTGCATCAGCTCTTTAACAATGTTGGCTGTGCCATCTGGAGAACCATCATCCACCACTAATACATGGTATTGATTACCTAGGACAGTAACTGCATGAATGATTGCTGCAATATTTTCCTTTTCATTAAAAGTTGGTATGATGACAATTTTCTTCACTTTCTATTGGGGGGATATGGTCTTGTTTACCTTTTTAAGGTTTAAATATAAATTATTTATTTAAAATGGTTCTATTTAAAATCTCTGTTAGCTTCTGTTTGGTATGTAAAGCGAAATCCCCTTTCATCATCCAATCATAATATTGGGGTTCCTCTTTTAATACTTGGGTTACTGGCTTGCCCTTATGCTTGCCAAAATTGAAGACTTCTACCCCATTTTCCATAATAAATCGACGGGCAAAATCCACAATTTGGTCTTCTCCGGTAAATTTCACAATAGATTCAACTGTATTACCGATGATTGGATAACGTTCTAATTGTGCCTCTAATACCTCCCAGGTGGCTGTTGCATCTGCCTCCGCAGTATGTGCATCTTCCAAACTTTTATCACAATAAAATTTATATGCGGCTGTCAAAGTGCGTTGTTCCATCATATGAAATACTTTCTGCACATCCAAAAGCTTTCTTGATTCAATATCAACAGAAATCCCTGCTCTTAAAAATTCTTCGTTTAACATAGGAATGTCAAAACGATTGCTATTGTATCCAGCTAAATCTGATCCTTCTAAAAATTGTTTAATCTCGTTGGCTACTTGTTTAAACGTAGGTGCATCTTTTACCATGTCATCTGTAATTCCATGGACAGCTGTGGTAGCAGCAGGAATAGGCATTTCTGGGTGGATCAACTTTCTTTTTACAGATTTTGTACCATCTGGCATGATTTTAACAATGGCGATTTCCACAATTTTATCGGTGCTAACATTGATTCCTGTAGTTTCTAAATCAATAAAACAGATTGGCTGGGAAAGTTGTAAACGCATAGATATATTTATAAACCGAAGTTAATCAATATGCCATTGAAAATATCAGTTTCAGGTTAAAATACTTCAAAAGAATGGTGTAATTTTACACCTTAAATCAGCTTAAATGAAATGGCATCCAATCAACGCGGTAGAACAATTAGAACAAATTAAAGCAGCGTCCTTTACAATCCCACAGGTAATCTTTAAGCATAGTACCACATGCAGTATTAGCAGAATGGCTTTGGATCGATTTGAGCGTGCTGAAGCCCCTGAAAACGTTGATTTTCATTATTTAGACCTCTTGAATTTTAGGGCGATTTCTAATGAAATAGCCACTTTTTTTCAAGTACACCATGAATCACCACAAGTGCTATTGATTAAGGATGGTGAATGTATCTATGATGAAAGCCATTATGGCATTATGATGGATGAGCTTATATCCTTTCTATAACCATTGCACTAGCGCCTCCGCCGCCATTACAAATAGCTGCTGCACCATATTTTGCTTGATGGTCTTGTAGGATATGTGTTAGTGTCACAATGATTCTTGCGCCACTACATCCAAGTGGATGTCCTAATGAAACTGCACCTCCTCTTATATTCACTTTAGTTGGATCCAAATTTAATAGTTTGGTGTTGACTACACCAACCACAGAAAATGCTTCGTTGAATTCAAAATAGCTGATATCATTAGATGTTAAATTTGCTTTTTTCAGGGCTTTTGGTAAAGCTAATGAAGGCGCAGTGGTGAAGTATTTAGGATCATGTTCTGCATCTGCAAAACTGGTTATTTTAGCCAATGGTTTTAAGCCAAGTGCTTTCATTTTTTCGCCACTGATTAAAATGATAGCTGCGGCTCCATCATTCATGGTACTTGCATTTGCTGCTGTAACAGTACCATCTTTAGTAAAAGCTGGATTTAAACTTGCAATTTTATCAAACTTCACATTGAATGGCTCTTCATCTTTTTCAATAGTGATTGGATCGCCTTTTCTTTGAGGAATAACTACAGGGACAATCTCATTCACAAATAAACCTTGCTCTATTGACGATTGTGATTTTTGATAACTTCCAATTGCAAATGCATCTTGTTCTGCTCTAGAAATTTGGTTTTCTGTGGCACATAAATCAGCAAAATTTCCCATAGCCACTTGATCATACACATCTACTAAACCATCTTTAGCTAACCCATCCATTAAAGTAGTGTCCCCATATTTATTACCCCAACGTTGGTGCATATTGTAAAACGGAACATTGCTCATACTTTCCATACCACCCGCTACAACTATATCCGCGTCTCCTAAAAGTATATTTTGAGCAGCTAATGCAATGGACTTCATACCACTAGCACACACTTTATTGATGGTGGTACAAATCACTTTATCTGGTAAACCAGCTAATTTAGCTGCTTGTCTAGCAGGTGCTTGACCTAAACCGGCTTGTATTACAGCACCCATGTACACTTCATCCACTAAATTGGTATCTAATTGGATTTTGTCTAAAGCCCCTTTGATGGCGACTGCACCTAATTGTGTTGCAGATAAACTTTTTAATGACCCACCAAAGGATCCTATTGGTGTTCTAACAGCGGCTACAATAAATACTTCTCTAGACATACAAATTAAATTAAATAGTTTCTAATTAAGCTTCTTTTGTTTCAGATGTGGTTAGTGCTTCTGGCATTAAACGTATTCCTCCATCCTCAATCGTAATTTTTTTAGCCTTATACAACATACCTACATTCATCTTAAAGGCTTTCTTACTGATGCCAAAAAATGCATAGATATCTTCGGGAGAGGATTTGTCATGGTAGGGTAAAAAACCTTTATGTAATTTCAATAACTGAATCAATTTAACTTGATCATCGTCTAATTTTTCAACACCTTGTTTTCCAATGCCAATATCCAACTTATTATCTTCTCTAATTTTTTTAACAAAACCTTCTTCGATCATTTGACCAATATGTAAATGTGTAAAAACCTCATTTTTGTATACCAATCCTTGATGCACTTGGTTTACAATCACCACATAACCAATATCCGATTCACGATAAACTTGTAGTTTCACTTTCTCTCCTTCTTTTACAGTAAGGATATCATTGCTAATTTGGTTGTCAATTTTTTCTGTTGCTGCTACCCTACCAGTTTGTTTATCTAAATATAATTTGACTAAATATTTCCCACCCAAACGCATACTTGATAATTGTTGAGAAACGGGTACAAATAAGTCCTTCATTAAGCCCCAATCTAAAAATGCACCCTGTTTAGTAATGGCAACCACTTTTAAAGCTGCTATATCTCCAACAACTGCAAATGGTTCTTGTGTTGTTGCAATTAATCTATTATCAGAGTCGTGATAAACAAATACACTAATCGTGTCATCCACTTGTAAACCAGAAGGCACAAAACGCTTTGGTAACAAAATACCTTCGGCACCATCGTCCATATAAAAACCAAAATCCACTTTTCGGTCTACGCGCATTAAATTGAATTGACCTACATTGATGGTTGACATATACTTAGTTTATATAAATTTAGAACAATTCTGGCTGTTCGTCGTTAGGATCTTTTATGACTACTTTATTTTCCCATTGCATTTCGATGGATTTGCTAAAATCAACTAGTTTGGTGCCAACTGCTTTTGAACCCATCACATCTACCATTTTACTCACTTTGAATTTCGCTTTTCTTAATTGTGTCCCCTTACCTGATTCTACCACTAAGACAGGTTCAACATGCGTTGTCACAGCAGCTACATAATTGCCATTGCCTTCCTTAATGAATGAAAATGGCGTTTTAAGAGTTGATGTTTCAATTTTAAAACGCTTGATATTGAATTGCAATTTCTCTTTATCTAAATAGACAGCAGTAATCACTTTCAAAGGATTGAATTTTTCCATAAAAATGACTTTCTCAGGATCAAACCTTTGTGTGAGTTCTGTATCGGTCACCTCATAATTACCATCTTTATAGATGACGATTAATTTTTCGTCTTCGAAAGTACCTAGGTATAAACCCTTCTCTTCGGTATTCAATCTTCCAAATTTATCATCAAACCATAATTTTCTTCCAACTAAAGTGCTTTTGCCTGCTTCCTTCAACTTAACTTGTTTCACAGGGTATTTCGTGACTTGATTACCTACACTGGTTCTTCCTTTTACTTCTAAGGTTTCAAAGAAAAAGTCAAATTCCTTTATTCTTGCACTACAGTTTGGACTCAAAACTATTTTCACTGATTCCGCTTCACCATTGGCATTGATCGATAAGTAATGCACTTTAGATTTTTCTAAACTCTTAGCTAAAACGTATTCTTTATCTCTGGTGACACTTGTTACATTAAAACGTTTTGCATAGCTTATACCAGAAGCACCATCTACATAGATCATATTGTAAGTAGTACGTTCGTCATTTTTCTGGAATACTGCTGCATGAAGGATGTCTTTTCCAATAAATATTTTATCAGATACTTTCACCACTTTCATGGTACCACCTTTTGTAAATGCTATGATATCGTCATAATCTGTACAGTCACAAAGAAATTCATCTTTCTTTAAACTTGTACCTATAAAGCCTTCAGCTCTATTGATATAAAGCTTGGTATTCGCAATCGCAACCTGCTTCACTTGAATGGTGTCAAACTCTTTTAGTTCTGTTTTGCGTTCTTTGCCTTTGCCGTATTTCTTTTGTAAGTTTTCATAATAACTTACTGCATAATCTACTAAATTTTCGAGGTTATTTTTAACTTCTTTAATTTCAGCCTCAATGGATTTAATTTGCGCAATTAAATCTTCTATATCTAATTTATAAATTCTTCTTACAGGCTTATCGGTTAATTTTAATAAATCCGTTCTTTCAATTGGTTTTTTAAATTTCTTTTTAAATGGCTCAAAGGCTTTGTCAATCGCATCAATGACTTTCTCCCAGTTAAGGTGTTTCTTCTCTAATTCTTGGTAAATCTTTTCTTCGAAGAAAATCTTTTCTAAACTAGTGAAATGCCATTTATCCAATAACTCTTGTAAATGAATTTCTAATTCTGATTTTAATAAAGCTTTAGTATGGTCAACTGAATGTTTTAATAAGTCACTTGCGCCTAAGAATTGTGGACGTTGATTCACAATCACGCAAGCATTAGGAGATAAGCTAATTTCACAATCTGTAAATGCATATAAAGCATCAATCGTAATATCTGGTGAAATACCTGCTGCTAAATCAATTTGAATTTCAACTTGAGCTGCAGTGACATCAATCACTTTTTTGATTTTAATTTTACCCTGATCATTTGCCTTGGTAATACTTTCCATCAATTGAGTAGTGGTTACACCGTAGGGCACATCTTTTATCACCAAGGTCTTCTTATCTAGTTCTTCGATATGTGCTCTAACCCTTATTTTACCACCGCGTTTACCGTCATTGTATGCCGAGGCATCCACCATGCCCCCCGTTTGGAAATCTGGTAATAATTCGAACTTACGTCCTCTCAAATATTTGATACAGGCATCTAATAATTCATTGAAATTATGCGGTAATATTTTTGTAGATAACCCTACTGCAATACCATCCGCACCTTGTGCCAATAAAAGTGGGAACTTCATTGGTAAAGTAACTGGTTCTTGTTTACGTCCATCATAACTTAAAGCCCAGTCTGTTGTTTTTGAATTAAATGCAACTTCTAATGCGAATTTACTTAATCTAGCTTCGATATAACGAGAGGCTGCAGCAGCATCACCTGTTCTCACATCTCCCCAGTTTCCTTGTGTCTCGACCAATAAATTCTTTTGACCAATATTCACCAATGCATCTCCAATACTTGCATCTCCATGCGGATGATACTGCATACTCTGTCCAATAATATTCGCCACTTTATTGAATCTACCATCATCCATTTCTTTCATGGCATGGAGGATTCTTCTTTGAACAGGCTTTAAGCCATCTTCAATTGCTGGTACCGCTCTTTCTAAAATCACATAGGAAGCATAATCCAAGAACCAGTTTTTATACTGTCCTTGAACGCCGGATTCGTTCTCTGTGACCCTACTTAAATTTTTCTCTTTTGCCATAACTATACTAATTCGTAACGTCTAGATCCGATGCGTATCTTCACTACCGTCACTTAAACTATTTAATTCAATATAAACAATATCTGTAACTGCAGTTAATTCATGCCAAATATTTGCAGGGATTTGAACCCTTATTGGCGCAACCAATTGAATTGTTTTTTCTTCTTTTGTTGCTAAATCCTTCCAATGTAAATTTGCTTTTCCTTGCACTAAAAGCATGTCTTCTGGATTCTTACCTGCCGAAACCCCTTTATGATAATGTTGCCCACTTATTGAACCAGCATTTCTGTAGATCAATAAAAATTCACCCGTCCTATCTGTCGCAAAATAATGCAACGCACCACGTTCATCCACTGCTTTTACATCTATTGGTTGCAATTGAACAGACATAATTTTTACGATTCTGTTTCATTTACAATAGAAGATCCACCAGGCATTTGCACCACCATGTCTTTCCAACCTTTTGCCCAATTACCAACAAATATTATTTTACCAGCTTCTTCCAATGCCTTTAATCGAGCTACAATAAAAGCATCTCCCAATTTCACTTTTAATTTAGCCATGATATTGGATAAAGCACTTGGTAGTTTTTGTGCGTTCTTAGTAAGCAAGGATAAAATTTCTTTATCGTAACAACTAATATGCATGCTAACCAATTTCTTGCCCCCTTCTAGAAATCTTACCCCTTCATTTTCTTGACACAACTTCTTCCATTCATCAGGATCCAATTCAAACTCACTTAAAGTAATTGGTCTAGCTAATTTTTTAGCTTTTAGAAATTCTTTGGGCTGGATTTGACTTAAATGCGTTGGATAAAATAATTGGCCTTTTTCATTTAAGAATGGCAGGTTATTTAAATACAATACATGGATTCTACTTTGGTATTCTTTGAATTGACTCATTAACCAATAATAGCCTGAAACGTCGTGTGCATTTTGTCCCATCCAAATCCAAATTATTTCATTTTCATCATGGGTCAATGAATTGATTAAATGATGTACAGTTAATTTATCATCTACAATATCTAATTGATCTTCATAAGGTGATTGTGCTAACACATCTTTCCACCAATCCCTTCTTGCTTGATAGCCATCAGTTTCATAAATATCCAATAAAGGGCCAACAGCAAAGTCGTCCTTAATTTCTATGATCTTTCCAGATAAAGATTCATCTAATTCAATAGCCTGCTCTAAAGCGGCTATATCTGCGGTATTAAATACTATGTGTATCATTTGCTTTGTCTAGTTCAACTTTTAAATTATTGATAATAAACTCCTGTCTTTCTGGGGTATTCTTTCCCATATAATATTCCAACAAATGTTGAATATGATCCCCTTGTTCTAAAATAACTGGTGCCAATTTAATATCGGCATTGATAAATTTGCCAAACTCTTCGGGACTAATCTCACCCAATCCTTTGAATCGTGTGATTTCAGGTTTATTGCCTAATTCTTCTATTGCTTTTTGTTTTTCTGATTCATCATAGCAATAAATGGTCTTTTGTTTATTTCTAACACGGAATAATGGTGTTTCTAAAACAAATACATGTCCTCTTTTTACTAAGTCTGGGAAAAACTGTAAAAAGAAAGTGAGCATCAATAAGCGAATGTGCATACCATCCACATCGGCATCGGTGGCAATTACAATATTGTTATATCTTAAACCATCTAAACCGTCTTCAATATTTAAAGCATGTTGCAATAAGTTAAACTCTTCATTTTCGTATACTACTTTCTTTGTTAACCCAAAAGCATTCAAAGGCTTACCTCTTAAACTAAAAACAGCTTGCGTATCAACATTTCTAGATTTAGTAATACTACCACTTGCAGAATCTCCCTCCGTTATAAATAGGGTACTATTTTGCTGTGTTGAAATAAAGATTTCTTTATTCTTAGATGGTAATTCATCGTTTAGATGCACCCTGCAATCTCTTAATTTCTTATTGTGCAAATTCGCTTTCTTAGCGCGCTCATTTGCTAACTTCTTGATCCCTGCTAGTTCTTTTCGCTCACGTTCGTTTTGCTCGATTCTTTTCTTTAATGCATCCGCGACAGCTGGATTTCTATGTAAAAAGTTATCTAATTCTTTTGCTAAAAATTCAGTGATAAAATTCTTCATACTTGGGCCGCCATCTGCCACATTTTGCGATCCTAATTTAGTTTTTGTTTGACTTTCAAAAACAGGTTCTTGCACCCTTACAGAAACAGCAGCTACAATACTTGTTCTAACATCAGATGCTTCATAATCTTTTTTATAAAAATCACGAATTACTTTTACATAGGCTTCTCTAAATGCTTGTTGATGCGTTCCTCCTTGCGTAGTGAACTGGCCATTGACAAATGAAAAAATATCTTCGCCATAATCATTATTATGTGAGATCGCAATTTCAATATCCTCCCCTTTTAAATGTATGATTGGATACCTTAATTCATCTGGATTTGTTTTTCGCTCTAATAAATCCAATAGACCATTCTTACTTACGAATTTTTTATCATTAAAATGAATGACTAATCCAGCATTTAAATAACAATAGTTCCATAGCTGACTTTCAATATATTCATAAATGAAATGGTAGTTCTTGAATATGGTTGCATCAGGTGTGAAAACAACCAAAGTACCATTCTGTTCCGTTGTTTTTGATTCCTTAGTTTCTTCGATTAATTGACCTCTCTTGAAACTTGCAGATTTTTGTTTACCTTCTCTATAAGCGGTTACTTCAAAGTGATCACTCAGGGCATTTACCGCTTTTGTACCAACTCCGTTCAATCCCACAGATTTCTGAAATGCTTTACTATCGTATTTAGCCCCAGTATTAATTTTACTTACGACATCCACAATTTTACCTAAAGGAATCCCTCTACCATAATCACGGATAGTAACTGTCTTATCCTGAATTGAAATTTCAACTTGTTTACCATAGCCCATGGTATGTTCATCGATACAGTTATCAATCACCTCTTTAATCAATACATAAATACCATCATCTGGAGCAGTACCGTCCCCTAATTTACCAATATACATTCCTGGACGCAATCGAATATGCTCCTTCCAATCTAATGACCTAATGGAGTCTTCGTTATATTCTGCACCAATTTTTGCTTCTGCCATAATTATCAATACTTTATGAGCAATAAATGCCCTAATCAAGCTGCAAATCTAATACTACAAGTAAGTTTTGCAATCTAAATATTGGCAAAACTGGGCAAATGTGGATAAAAGGATTAAAGCATTATCTTTATCCCATCGAAAATAAAGCAACATACCCAATTACCGATCTTGATTATATCAAAAACAAGGCGGTTGAACTAGAAGCAGAAAACGTCCAATTCCAGGATTTTTTGAGGAATTTGGACAGTTTAAGCTTGGATAAGGCCGTTTTTGAGCTTTCTGAAGCCATTTCTCCTAAAATTGAATGTACTGAATGTGGCAATTGCTGTAAAAGCTTAATGGTCAATATAGATGATGCTGAAGCCAACCATTTATCGGCTCATTTAGGTCAGACAAGGGAGGAATTTGACCAAAAATACCTAGATAAGGGTGAATCGGGCAGAATGGTGATCAATGCCATCCCCTGTCATTTCTTAGTAGGAAATAGCTGTAGTGTCTATTCACATCGTTTTGCAGGTTGCAAGGAATTCCCTGCATTTCATGTACCCGATTTCAATAAAAGATTATTTACGACCTATATGCACTACGATCGTTGTCCTATCATTTTTAACGTGATGGAGACTTTAAAAATAGATACTGGATTTAGTAATAAGCAAGTTTAAATCTTTATGGCATGCCTTTACAATTTGGAATAGATATAGTTTTAAAAAATGAACCAAATTTGAAAATGGATCGTATTGCCATGCTCACAAATGACGCTGCAATCACTAAGACAGGAGTGATTAGCAGATTGGCATTAAAAAATGCAGGATTTAATTTGATTAAAATATTTTCCCCAGAACACGGTATCAAAACAATTGGAGAAGACGGGGCATACATGCAGGATGGATTAGATGAAATCACTGGACTTAAAGTCATAAGTTTATACGGAGAAAAATATATGCCAACGGCAGATGACCTAAATGATATTGATGTCATGTTATTTGATATTCCGGATGCTGGTACGAGATTTTACACCTATTTATGGTCAATGACTTTTTGGATAGAAGCTGCAGCGAAAATGAATAAAAAGGTAATTATCTTAGACAGACCAAATCCTTTAGGAGGCAATCAGTCATTGATTGAAGGCCCAATGCTGGATGAAAATATTTCAAGTTTTATAGGTCGATTAAATATGCCTGTAAAGCATCAATGTACTTTAGGAGAATTGGCACTTTACTTTAATGCAACTCAATTATGGAATGCTAATATAAATGTTATTGCATGTGAAGGATGGAAGCGCGAATATCTATTTTATGATTGGTTTTTGAAATGGGTGAATCCTTCACCGGCACTTCAAAATTTTGAAGCGACATTATTATACCCTGGATTGTGTTTTTTTGAAGCAACTAATGTTTCTGTTGGTAGAGGTACAAACTATTCCTTTGAATGGATTGGTGCTGAATGGTTGAACATTCCTGCAATGATGTTGGTTGCACAAAATATATTGAAGGAAGATCTCAAAATTGAAAGCTTGTCACTACCCATTGCAATAGATGGAAACACAAAAGAAACAAAAGGTATCAGAATAAAAATTATTGAACCGAAATTTTATTCAGCAGTCATCAATGGATTAATCTTATTAAAATTAGTAAAAGATATGCATCCTAAAGCATTCAAATGGATGCCCTATAAAACAAACGCAAATCCAACAGGTGAAAATCATTTGTCTTTATTATTAGGCATCCCCAATGCAGAAGCAATTTTCGATTTACCTTTACAACAATGGTTACAAAAAATGAGTGTGCTTATAAAAGTAGACCAATGGAAGAAAGAAATAGCACCTTATTTACTATATGATTAATGCACATCACTTACTTTATCTACTCTCTTTGTACCTGCATATAATTCATATTCCAATAACCTACAATCAATTGTGGCATTGAAAAATTCTATTCGACGACTTGGCTTTAATCGAATTTTTTTAGCCAATTCTAAATTACCTGTAAATATATAGCCTGTCATCCCCTTGCACTTATTCTTCATATAATCTCCCATGCGCGCGTAGGTGGCTTCCAATTCAACTTCCTCTCCTAGCCTGTCTCCATATTCTGGATTGATCATTAAAATCGCACCTTCTTCCGGTTCTGGCATTTTAGTGGCTTCAAAATCACATACTTGAAAATCTATCAAGTCTTCTACTCCGGCAACAGATGCATTTATTTTAGCCACCTTAATGGCTTCTCTGCTGATATCAGATGCGATGATGACTAAATTTGGTAGGTGTCTAACTTGTTCTTCGATAATAGTTCGCTCTTTTTCATACACCGTTTTATCATAACCAATGATATGCATGAATGCGTAATTGTTTCTAAATAATCCAGGTGCTCTTTTTGTAGCAATCAATGCAGCCTCAATAGCCAATGTACCAGAACCACACATAGGGTTCACAAAGGCACCAAACTTATTCCATTTAGTAGATAAAATAGTGGCTGCAGCCAATGCTTCTAACATGGGCGCTTTACCTGGTAATTTTCGATAGCCATGTCGTGCTAAAGAATCTCCCGATGTATCCAAGAAAATTTCAGCTTCATCATTTTTCCAAAATAAATACACCACAGCACCCGCTAATTCTGAACCAGTTGATGGACGCTTACCACTCACTTCACGCATTCTATCTACTATAGCATCTTTTACTCTCAGGTTAGCAAATAAATTGGTAGAAATGGTATCATTAAAAACATTACTAATCACTGAAAAATAACCATCCGGTTTGATCATTGTTTCCCAAGGGATCGACACCAAATTTTGATGTAGTTCATCTGGATGATTACAAATAAATGTCTTTAAAGAATACATCACCTGACTTGCGCAACGCAGGTTTAAATTTAAACGGATACAATCATTCACCGTTCCTGTTAATTCCACACCTGTTTGAAAAACCCTGTCTACATCAAAACCCAAACCTATCACTTCTGACCTTAAAGCAGGAGCTAACCATTTATTACAGGTGATGATGATTTTATTGCGGGTAGTAAATGCTTGCATAGTATAAAATTAGGTCAAAAATGACGAAAGGCCTTAAAGCAAAAATCCTCAACTATCTAGAAGATATGTTGAGGATTCTTTGTGGGAGCACACGGGCTCGAACCGCGGACCCTCTCGGTGTAAACGAGATGCTCTAAACCAACTGAGCTATGCTCCCTAAGGGGTGCAAAAATAAGGGGGTAATTTCAATTTCCCAAAAAAAAGATAAATTAATTTAATTGTACCGCTGGAAGCCTATTGGACTGGCTATCGTAAACGAAAAGCTCCACTATTTCCATGCTCCAGTATTTATGCAAGGGGGAAGCTTTCAATACTTCTTCTACATCCACCTTTGTATTGGCATTGACGACAATCCAAGATTGCTGCGTCTCCATACTTACTGTGTAAGTTTCTATAACACCTTTATTCAATAGATAATTGATATAAGTTCTATGCGGAGGCACCAAAGACATAAACTCCTCGTCCATGTCAAAAGATATGATTGCTTGATACTTATTCATCTAATCTAAATTACAAAAAATCTTGAATTTACAATTACATCCCTCCTTCTTTTTCTTAAAAATTTTATTGTGTCTAAACTGTCTAATCCCATGTCTATTTTAATTCAACAAAACTGATCCTTCCACCACCACCTGCTAAATAAACAGCTTTTTTAGCAGGATGTTTTTTCACGATATGAAAAGCCGCATCGCTTATTTTTTCCCAAGAAGCACCTTTGTCCTTAGATAAATCTACCCCAGATGTACCACAAGTTATTATTCGATTGTTATCAATAAATTCAACCGAAGATTTATATCCATTTGGATTTGATACCTCAAATTTTTTCAAAAAAAGTTTGATTGTAGACAACTTTTTTAAGTTTGATTTACGTGTTTGATAGATTTGATACCCTACAATATTTTGACTTGCTATGGTATCATTAGCAAAATCTCCTCCAACCACAAGGACTCTACTTCGATTAGGTGATATGGCAATACTATTGGCACCAGTTGAATTGGTTCCTTGCATTAAAGGTATTGCTTCTGCCATTCCATTGATCCAAATTCTACTAGTCAATCCACCGGTGACAAATAAAAGTGCTTTTCCAAGATGAATTAAATTTGAATTGCTTGATGCAAAAAATGCTTCTCCATTATTTAAAGTTGATTTAAAAAAATCATTGGGCATTTTATCCCATGTTGCCCCTTTGTTATTTGTTGTCAATACAAATAAATGTCCATCAATTGGATCCCCAATGACTGTCCCATTATTTTCATCCCTAAATTGAAGCGCATCTAAAAACATAGATGTGTCGGTATTCTCATACACTTTATTCCAAGAAACGCCGCCATCGAAAGTTTTTAAAATGACGGCAGGAGCAGCCACTGCGACAATGATGGCTTCTTGATCGTTCCATGCGTGCATCGCTCTAAAATCTCGTTTTTCATACCCTTTCACTTGCATCCATTCAAAACTTAACCCCTCATTGGTAGATTTTGCAACCATTCCTTTTGATCCACTTGCCCAAATCACTTTTGCAGAAGGCACAGATAAGGCTCTAATACTTACCCCTTTTTGTGCAGTTAATTCCTTGATTTGATATTGCGCATTCAATCCTGAACAGATGAAAAATGCACAGATAAAAAAGATTTTAGAAATAGACATGGTTTTATGATTTTTGCAAGATAAAGATACAATATGATACCATACTGGATGAGTAGAACTGAACTAATGCTGGGACAAGAAAATATAACATCCTTAATGGGTAAAAATGTTTTGATTATTGGACTCGGAGGCGTCGGTGGTATTTGTGCCGAAATGATTGCAAGGGCTGGAGTTGGTAAAATGACCATCGTGGACAATGATACAATTGACCTAAGTAATATCAATAGACAAATCCCAGCCTTACATTCAACAGCTGGAAAATCTAAAGCACAAATACTTGGTGCAAGATTAAAAGATATCAATCCAGCACTAGATTTAACTATTTTAGAAATATTTATTAAAGAAGAATTAACAAGGGATTTATTGGATAGCACAAAATGGGATTATGTGGTAGATTGTATTGATACTTTGTCTGCTAAAACCTTCTTAATTAAAGGCTGTATCGATCGAAATTTACCCATTGTTAGTTCTATGGGTGCTGGTGGTAAAGTGGATCCAAGTCAAATCAAAGTCACTGATATTTCAAAAACCTATATCTGCAATCTTGCAAAATACGTGCGTAAAAGATTACAATCTATGGGGATTAAAAAAGGCTTAAAAGTGGTGTTTAGCCCAGAGAAAGCAGATCAGGATAAAATTATAGTGACCGAAAAGGCCTTTCCTAAGAAATCCATTATTGGTACATTAAGCTATATGCCAGCCATTTTTGGCTGTACAGTAGCAAGTGTGGTGATTAGAGATTTGATGGTAAAGGATTGATGTAGACCAATTTGAGTCAAATTTTCTTTGAAAAACGCTCAAATTATCTTTATTTTGCAACCCCAAGGCAATGAATTGCACTGGGTGGGTAGACGGTTCGGTAGCTCAGCTGGATAGAGCGTCATCCTTCTAAGATGAGGGCCATTGGTTCGAATCCAATCCGAATCACAAAGCCTGTCACAAAAGTGACAGGCTTTTGTATTTTAGGGAAACGCGCAAGCTCGCTTGCAGGCGTTGACATGAAATACAAAAGCCAAAAAAATGCGAAGCATTTTTTTGAAAGGCTTTGATGAAAGTCACTAAAAGGATCACCGACCAACGGGAGGTAATCATTTGATGAAAGTCACTAAAGGGATGTCGGAGTGCAACGACGACAATCAATCCCCTCTCAACATTAAATTCTCATAAAGTAAGGACAGATTAAACGCATAAGAATAATAATCAAATCGAACAATATTAGAACGATTGACAATCCTCTTAAAGGGATTATTCAAAATACAGGCAATATTGGCAACAAAGTAAGGGTAATCATTATCAATCAATGACACTTCATTCACACTCATTGGCAAATCCATCTTCCCACCTAATCTTAAAATACTTGTATTTAATAATAATTGCTCTAAAGGAAATTTAGATTCTTTAGATAAGTTTAAAGCTTGATTCAACAAAATGGGTTTTAAAGCTAATAAAGGTGGATAATTAGAAAAATAAATCAATCGAGCAATATGATAAATGATCGTAGCACTATAGGCATAATGTTGAGAAACAAGCTTAGGATCTGTTAGATGTTTATTGGCTTTCACTAAATCCACGATTAAATCAAGGCTAGCAGAATCTGTTGCATTCAATGGTATGTTAGCAATCGTATGCATCAATAATACATTGGTAAGTACAGACAAGTCCACATCTTTTGGGGTTTTTGTCCCAAGCCAAGTACTATACACTGGCCTATCTTTGTATTGTCTATAAAAGCTTCGGTTGGGTTTGATCAAGCCAACTCTGTACGCCCCAAATTTAGATTGCATTGCTTTTGCAACAGAATCGTTCAAACCTATAGCCAATAAAGCAATTGAGCCCACATCAATATCATCCGCTATGGCAAGTTTATTATTGTATTGGTTTAACCATCCTCCATTTGGAAAAATTTGAGGAGGATTTCTAGGCCAAAAATTATAAGTTAACTGGTTATTTTGATTTTTAAAACGTGCTACATAAATCAATGCATTTGCTTTCGCTTTATCAATTATAGCGCCTTCTTGTGGAAGCATCTGGTTCCTAAATTGTCCAATATTAAATAAAACAAGCGCAGTAAAAAATACATTGTCTTCTTGTTTTTGTTTTGAAGAAAAATAATATTTTCTGTAAGAAGGAAAAGCGCCATTTAATCCATCAGAAGGATTATGCATTTGTAAATTGGAAATTAAATTTAAAATGGATACCCTTTGATTGAAGTTGGTATCCAATATTCTTGAAGTAGCAGAAAGCTTGAAAGTAAGAACTAGTAATACCAAGTAAAGGATTCCCTTTTTCATATCAAACCATCAATTTTATTACTAAAAGTTGTAATTTAGTGATTATGGATGTTAAAATAGAAGAAAGTTGGAAAAAACCATTGGCGCCACTTTTTGAGCGTCCCTATTTTAAACAAATCACTGCACACCTCAAAACAGAGAAAGCACTTAATCGAACAATTTATCCAAAAGGTAGTCTCATCTTTAATGCATTTGACAAGACACCATATGATCAAGTAAAAGTGGTGCTCCTTGGACAAGATCCTTACCATCAACCTGGACAAGCCATGGGTCTTAGTTTTTCGGTGCCGCCTGAATGTAAGATTCCACCCTCTTTAATGAATATCTACAAGGAATTGAATAAAGATATTGGCATGTCCATTCCTACCTCTGGTGATTTAACAAATTGGGCCACTCAAGGTGTTCTATTGCTTAATAGTGCACTAACAGTGAGAGCTGATGAACCAGGAAGCCATAGTAAAATTGGATGGACACAATTTACAGATGATTTAATCCAATTATTATCGAATGAAAAGTCAGACTTAGTGTTTATTTTGTGGGGCAATTATGCAAGTCAAAAGCAAATCTTAATTGACGCAACAAAACATAAAATTTTAAAAGCGGCACATCCCTCTCCATTAAGTGCCTACAATGGTTTTTTTGGATGCAAACATTTTAGTGCAACAAACCAATTTTTAAATCAAGTGAAAAAAGACCCAATCGATTGGTCCATTTAAAATGACAGATAAATTAATATTATACAGGGGAAGAATATTGGCATTATGGGCATTGCTCGTTTTTGCATCCACTATGTTTCTATTTATTTGGTTTTACCTAGCATGCTTTTTTTTACAAGAACCAAACAAAACAAGATGGCATAGAACAATTTCAAGGATATGGATGGGGCTATTTTTAACTTTATCGGGTTTAAGATTTACTGTCACAGGCAAACATCATTTTAAGTATATAGGGCCAGCAATAGTTATTTGTAATCATAATAGTTTGATTGATGTACCATTGAGTACCCCCTTTTTACCAAGAGCGAATAAAACCATTGCTAAGAAAAGTTTTATTTACGTGCCAATTTTTGGATGGATATATCAATTTGGATCAGTAATTGTAGATAGAAAAAATGATCAAAGTAGAAGAACAAGTTACGATGATATGAAGCGTGTTTTAGATAATGGATTGGATATGCTTATCTATCCCGAAGGGACTCGAAATAAAACTTCTGAACCAATGAAATCTTTTTACGATGGTGCTTTTAAATTAGCAGTCGATACACAAAAGCCAATCATACCTGTTGTGTTATTAAATACAAAAAAGATTTTACCCGCTTACCCAATCATGTGTTTTAAACCAGGTCGCATTCAAATGGATATCTTGACACCAATCTCTAGTGAAGGACATACTGTTCAATCATTGAAACAGTTGGCTTTTGAAACCATGTCTACTCATTACAAGAAGTTTAATCCAGCTTAATACGTTGAATTAGAGAAAGTCCTACTGCGGTTGATTTTAAGGTCTCTTAAGATACCAGATTTTGGATTCACAGTAATATTAAATGACCTATAAATACCAATAGGCATTACATTGATAGCCAATTGCCAACAATGCATTTCTCTTGTGATAAATAAGCTTAATTGTTGAACAGAAACTTTAGTTAAGTCTACAAAACTACTACCCCCTACCTTCCATTTTGGTGATACACTAAAATCACCCGTCAAATTTAAAGTAGAAAATGTTTGTAATTTGAACCCTGAATAATCTGGTTGCATCGTTTTAGAAAACTGAAATGAGTAAGACAGATTTAAAGTCCATGGTGTATTAAAATCCGTAAATTCAGCTGGATTAGACCTTACATACATTAACTGTCTTTGTTGTTCATCGGGTGTCATGAATGGATCTATTGGAATTGCCTTTTTTTCATCCTTATTTTTATCTTTTGATTTGCTTGCAAAAGAGGTTGAAAAAGATACGCCACCATTTGTGATACTACCTAATTTCAAACGAGAAGGATCAATCGCTAATTTATTCACTCTAAATCCTTGCGAATCTGTTTCGTAAGGGTCTAAACTAAAGGATGTAGTGATATTTAATTTTTCAAATAAGGTTGTTCTTGCATAAAAATTAAATCCACCTAATGCAAAGCTGTCTGCTAAAAAATTATAATTAGAGTTAAATCCAAAACCTTCAATTAACTTAAATTTCTTAAAAGCATCTGCACTCGTGTCTTGCTTGTCTTTTACTTTCATTTCTAAAAAATTGTCAACACCAAAACCCAATCCTCCGAATTGACCTTCGCTAAATGCACCACCTAATCCATTGCCATCATATTTTGAAAATCGATAAGTTCTACCACTTGGATCTACTTGTGTGCTATAATGATAAGACTTAGCCATATCTGGCTTATAGTTAAGGGAAACAGATGGTCTAATTTCATGACGAATTGCTTTTAGATTCCCTTTTTTAAATTTATACGTACCAAAAATTCTGGTAGCTGTACCTACTCCAAAACTCATTTGGGTCGCTCTGTAAAAACCACGATTAATTGTAGTATCTACTTTTTGTAATTGACTATTCCAAGTTTTGATATTTTGTTGACCGAACCATTTTTCTTCTAATGAAATGCTTGGTGCTATTGTGATAGGCCCAAGAGAAGGAAGTGACAAAGTAATTGGAATACTATGGTTTGCGCCCCATTGCATGGTGTCTAAAATCCTTTGTATACTGAACGAAGAATCATAGAAAGACAATTGATTTTGAATATTACCATTATATCCAATACCTATTTTCTCATACCACTTCCCAGCACCAACCTGGTCTTTTGACTGAAAAGGATACACTGTAATAGCATTGAAGTTGATATTTGGTAAACTCATATTCACCAATCCCAAGTTATTATTTTGGTTATGTGTTAAGTTGACAGATAAATTGTATTTATTGTTCCATGACTTACTATATGAAACCGATGAACTAATCTGGTTTTGAAAATTTTGCGTGGCATTATTCAATAAATTTCGATTGTACTTGGTACTACCAAAATTGACATTGGCTGTAAAACTATTACCAGGTTTAGCTTTTGGATCCATTGAATGAGACCAATTGATCATGTAAGTGTTACCTCCAGTAAATTCATCTGCAATTGAATTATTTCTATTCAGTGCCCTGGTTTTTTGAAGACTTAAATTAAAATTACCAAGGTATTTATAACGTTGGATGTACTTACTATTCATATTGATATTCCAACCACCGTATGAATAAAGATTGGCTCTTACGGTAGCATCCATGTGTTGATTAATGACTTTATAATAACCTATCCCCTCAAAACCAAGTCCAAAGTCTTCACTAGAGGTAAATGCTGGCGCCATAAAACCAGATTGGCCTCCAGATTTATTTAATGGAAAAATTCCAAAAGGTATACCAATTGGCATGGGCACCCCTTCAAATTCTGGGAAAGCAGGTCCTGAGACCCCAATTTTATTGGTGACAATTTTGAGCTTATTGGTTCTAAACGCAAAATGGGGTTCATCCAAATTACAGGTAGTGAATCTTGCTTTCCACGCAAAAGCATCCGTGGGATTAACTTTTTTCATGGCTTCAGCTTGAACAAAAATCTCGCCCTGTTGAAAATTGCTATTTTTAGTTAAGCCTCTGCCAGATTGTAGATTATAAAAAATGGAATCATTGATGGAATTTAAGTCCCCCTCTTTAAACCTCGGTTTACTTTTTAAATTTCCTGTACTGTCTTTAGCGCCGTATGCAGTAATATTCTGCGTTTCTTGGTCAAATATGATCTTCCCCGCCTCCAACTTAGCTGTTTTATAGGATGTTTTAGCATTTCCATATAAGAAGAAAATCTTCTCTTTTAATAGCATTACCCCAGAATCCGAAGCATTGTAACTGATCACCGCATCTACACTATCTTTGGAAATTTGGATCTTTTTCTTGGTCAAACTATCCGTCTGAGCATATAAATTTGAATGAATAGCAGAAATTAATATCGTTAAAATGAGGATTTTAACAATAGAGAGGGGCTTTTTTGCGTTATTTTTATATCCGGTTAGGTTCACTCTAGCAAAAATAAAGTAAAACAATGTTAAGGAACTGATTATGAAGCAAAATAGAATGATTTTAGCATTTAGTTTTAGTCTAATTGCCCTTTTTAGCAGTCTTGGACAAAGTCTACAAGCCCAAACCCCAACAAAATCATTAAAACGTATTGTAATTGACCCAGGTCATGGCGGAACAGATATTGGATCAAAAGGTAAATATTCCACCGAGGCAGCTATTTCTTTGGCAATTGCTTTAAAATTAGAAGAATATATCAAACAAGCCATGCCAGATGTAGAAGTGGTCATGACTAGAACAACAGATATCTACCACTCTGTTGTGGAAAAGGCTAAAATAGCCAATGCAGCTAAAGGGGACTTATTTGTTTGTATCCATACCAATGCGGCAAGAGGAAAGGCAGTTAGAGAAGTAGTTGGATATACCAAGAAAACCTATACAGTCAAGAAAAAAGGTAAAAAAAGAAAAGTAACAAGAGATGTGCCTATTTACAAGACGACCTATATACCAAGTACAGCAAAAGGAACAGAGACCTATATCTATAATGTTGGGAAATCTGATTTTAGAAAAGAACTTGCAGGAGAAATGGTAGATGAAGTGGTAGAGCAATTAGACTCAGTGTCATTGAAACAAATTAAAGAATACGAATCAGAAATTGATCCAACTAAGAAAATGATGGCTAGTATCTTGGCACAACAATATTTTCAAAGAGCTGCAAGTTTAGCCTTAACCATCGAAGAAGAATTTAAAGCAGCAGGAAGAGTCAGTAGAGAGGCTAAACAAAGACCAACTGGTATTTGGGTTTTACAAGCAGTTGCCATGCCAGCAGTATTAATTGAGACAGGTTTTATCTCCAATCCCGAAGAGGAAGAGTACCTAAATAGTGAAATAGGTCAAAATGAACTCTGCGAAGCCATTACCAAGGCTTTACTACGCTATAAGAATTCTTTGGAGAATCAACAGAAAGCAAACGGGAATTAGGGTATTTTTTAGCTAATTTTGTCTTGAACTCAAGCAATCGTATACCATGCGTGTATCTAATGAAACTAAAGTAGGTGCTTTAACTGTTATTGCAGTAACCTTAATGATATTAGGATTTAATTTTCTTAAAGGAAAGACCTTCTTTAAATCAGGGACATTTATTTATGCTAAATATGCAGATACTAAAGGATTGATTGTTTCTAATCCTGTATTCGTGAATGGATTTCAAGTTGGAACTGTTTTTGAAATCGAAAACATGAACAACAATTTGTCAGAACTAGTTGTATGTATTAAGTTAAATCAATTGTATAAAATTCCAAAGAACTCAATTGCAACCATTCAAGAAAATCCTTTAGGAACAAACGCGATCAATATTATTCAAGGCACTAGTTCATCTTTGATTGTGAGTGGTGATACCATACAATCTGCCCCAGCAACTAGTTTATTAGGTGATTTAATGAATGAATTGTCTCCAGTTGGGGAACAAGTAAAAAATACCATTCGTTCTTTAGAACTCGTTTTGAATAATGTCAATAAAACATTGGACGATGAGAATAGACAAAATTTTAAAGTAATCCTCGAAAATCTTTCAACAACAACAATTAATTTAAATAAATCACTTGCATCTATTGAAGGGATGGTCAATCAACAAAATGGTTCAATTGCAAAAACAGCAGATAATTTAAATGTGTTTACTGCTAATTTGAATCAGAACAACCAGAAGATTTCCAACATTTTGACCAATTTAGATAGTACCACAAAATCTATCAAAGATGCCGATTTGTATGAGACGATAAAGTCGCTTCAAACCACTTTGGTTTCACTAAATACAACCATCAGTAAATTAAACAATGGCAACGGAACAGCATCAAAATTATTGAGTGACCCAGCCATGTACAACCAGCTTCAAAGTACGATCAAAAGTGTCAACACCTTGGTGGATGATATTAAAGTACACCCTAAGCGCTATATCAGTGTTTCAGTATTTGGCAAAAAGGATAAAAGAACGCCTTTGACTAAACCATTATCGGATACTTTGGATCATGAATAAATTTCTGCCTTATATTTTATGCTGCTTTGGTATATTATTTTCATTGCAAGCCAAAAGCCAAGATACTGCTGCAGTTAAAAGCACAGGGAAATTAATTGAATTCCTTTCTGCCGAATCTTACAATATCAAAAAACAGGACAGCCAGGATTTTTTGATCCTTGTTGGACATGTTAAAGTGAGACAAGCAAATACTTTACTATATGGTGACAGTATCATATTAAACGCTACAAAAAATAGTTTAGAGGGATTTGGCAAAGTGCATATCAATGATGCTGATTCTGTACACACTTATGCAGACTATTTAAAGTATGATGGCAATACGAAAAAAGCCAAACTAAGAAATCATGTGAAATTAACGGATGGCAGAGGTACATTAACAACAGATTCATTGGATTATGATGTTTCAATTAAAATTGGAGTATATAAAAAGGGCGGCAAATTGGTTCGCAACAAAACAATTCTAAAGAGTACAGAAGGCGTTTATTATGGCATCACCAGAGACGTATTATTTAGAAATAAAGTGTCCTTAATTGATCCAGACAATAGCATCTTCACAGATACCTTAGAATACAATACCTATTCCCAATTGGCTAATTTTATTAGTCCCACAAAAATCATAAGTGGTTCAAGAATTATAAAAACAAAAAATGGTAATTATAATATAGGCACCAAAAAAGGTTACTTATATGAACGTGCTTCTATAGACGATAGTAGCTATTTTTTCATTGCAGACGAAATGGCTATTGATGACTCACTGGGTTTAGGTGAATTTAGAGGCAATGCCGTTTATAAATCTAAGGATAGTTTAAGCTTTGATTTATTGGCAAATAATATTAAGACCAATCGAAATAAAGATATTTTATTAGCAACAGAATTGCCTGTTTTATTGATTAAGCAACCTAAAGATACAATGTATATAAGTGCAGATACTTTGTACAGTGGAAGATTAAGTGATTTAAAAAGAAAAATGCCAAGAGCAAGAGCTAAAGAAGGCGTTTTGCAAGATTCAAGTTTGAATAAATATTTTGAAGCTTTTCATCATGTAAAAATTTATTCCGATTCGATGCAAGCTGTGGCAGATAGTTTATTTTATGGTTTGGCAGACTCGACAATTCGACTTCATAATAATCCCATACTTTGGGTCAATCAAAATCAAATTAATGGGGATACCGTTTATATGCTTTTAAATAATAGGAAGGCCGAACAATTAAGAATATTAAACAATGCAATGGCCATAAGTCCTGTAGACAGTACCGATTATTTTAATCAACTAAAAGGCAATACGATTGTTGTAGATTTTATAGATGGTAAAATTCAACAAATGCAGACCAAGGGCAGTGCAGAAAATATTTATTTCACTACAGACAATGAAGAAAAGTTTATTGGAGTCAACCAATCCAATGCGCAAATCATCACTATTCAATTTGAAAATGATGAACCTTCAAAAATTATTTACATCAATCAGTTGAATGGGAAAATGACCCCCCTATTTGATGTACCAAAATCGGAATTAAGAATGAGAAACTTTAAATGGTGGAATGACTTGCAACCAAAAACAAAGTTTGATATTTTATCTCCAAAAGCCAATTAATCTCTAAGAGGCGTCTGTTTTTTCATACATCAAATAGGCTTTAATAAAACCATCTATTTCACCATCCATGACTGGGCCAACATTACCCACTTCAAAATCTGTACGGTGGTCTTTGATCATTTTATATGGATGGAATACATAAGATCGAATTTGACTACCCCATTCTATTTTCTTCTTATTTGCATTCGATGCATTTAAGGCTTCTTGCTTTTTACGCATTTCTTCCTCATATAATCTACTTTTGAGCATCTTCATTGCAATCTCTCTATTTTCACCCTGCGTTCTGGATTGTTGGCATTCCACAATGATACCCGAAGCGTGTTTTAATCGCACTGCGGTTTCCACTTTATTGACGTTCTGTCCACCCTTCCCTCCACTGCGGTAAAACTCCCATTCAATATCTGCAGGATTCACAATGATTTCGATCGTATCATCAATTAAAGGATATACATAAACCGATGCAAAACTTGTATGACGTCTTGCATTGCTATCAAATGGTGAAATTCTAACTAAACGATGCACCCCCGATTCTGCTTTTAAAAAACCAAAAGCAAAAGGGCCATCAAACTGAATAGTGGCAGATTTAATTCCAGCACCATCCCCTTCTTGATAATCTAAAGAAGTGACTGTCCATCCTTGCTTTTCACCATACATGGTGTACATTCTTAACAGCATTTCTGCCCAATCCTGACTTTCGGTACCACCTGCACCTGGGTTAATTTGTAAGATAGCTGGTAATTCATCTTCTGGTTGATTGAGTGTACTTTTAAACTCAGCATCTTCAATGGCCACCATCGCTTGATCAAATGCAATTTTAGTTTCTTCCTCTGTAGCATCTCCTGCTTTCCAGAATTCAAAAAGTACTACAAAGTCTTCGACAGATGTTTCCAACTGCTGGTACATACCAGTCCAATATTCATTTAATTTAATCTCCTTCATCGTGGCGGTTGCACGCTTGTTGTCATCCCAAAAACCTGGAGATAGAGAAAGTTGTTTGTCTAAATGTATTTTTTGTAATCGGTTTTCAACGTCAAAGAAACCTCCTCAGGACACTCACTTGGTCCTTCATACGCTTAATCTGTTCAATCGTCATATGAATTCATTTTATGTTCAATAAAAAAAAGTAACTACAAACCTCATAAGCCGGATTCTGTTTCTAAACTATCATTTATCTAGCCTTAACATTACTGCTAAGGTCTTGCTGCCTACCCTGGGACTCGAACGAGTCGCTCTCAAACGTCCCTTTACATGGCATTACAGCACCCAAGGTTTACCCAATAAAACAATCACTTGCCTTATTCGTGAGCTCTTACCTCACGTTTTCACCTTTTCCTCTTGCGAGGTAGTTATTTTCTGTGGCACTTTCTCTATCCCATTGCTGAGATGCCGGCTATTGACCGGTGGGTTACCCTATGCTGTCCGGACTTTCCTTGGCAATTGCTTACCACGATAGTTCGGGATTGTAGTCGGGTCAAAGGTAGTAAATTAAAGTGGATGTGCTTAATACTCAAAAAAGACTTCCGTTGCGCCATATCCATAGAAATCAGAATATTGGTTGATAAAACTTTTGACACCCTTCTTGACTTTTAATAAATCATGTACTTCGTTCTTAAGTTTACCCGAACCAACTCCATGGATAATGATCATTGAAGGCAAATGATTTAACTGCGCTAGCTCAAACCATTTTTCAAAAGCTTCTAGTTGAAAATGGATGATTTCGGCATTGGTTAAATGACTATGTCGATCCATTAATTTTTCGATGTGCAGATCTACCACAGATCTAGCTTTAGGAATATGTTCTTTTATTTTGGAAGCATCATACACTTTATATCCAGCATTTCTTAAAATGTCGATGGCTATATGATTGTCTTCGACTTTATCTGGATAAGTACTAAACAATTCATAATCCAAGCTTACTTTGTTGTCTTCCTTTAAAGTTTCAATTTTTTGGAAGATTTGTTTGGGTTTGATTTTAACAACGGATTCATAATGGTCTGCCTTTTTCTTATGCTGTTCGGTTAAAGAAAAATCAAATGAAAATTGTGGACTATCATTGACTGTAGCAAATGGAATATCATGAATATAAAAATCGGTAAATGGGGCAATGGTCGACGCAATAGAAAAATCAACCTCGCCTTGTGCAGACTGTTCGTACACAAAATTGTATTCAATCCTGGTTTTATTAGATAAGAATATTTTTAGTGTCTCAACCACTTCATCATTGAAATCATCTAGACTAAATTTTGGAACTAAACTCAACCAAACACCAGCATCTTCTTTACTTGCGTTCTTTTGTATTTTCTCCTTAGGAATTTGGTCAACAAAAAGTTTTTGTGGTGCTTTTTTTTCTGGAAATAATTTCTTTTGGGTAAATCGTTTAAAATAAGGAAAGTCAATCTGATCCATATAGGCTGGAAACTTTACCCCACGTACTTCTATCATCACCATGTCGTCATTCATGATCTCAATGATATGTCCCTCCTCATTGCTATGCAGTACCAATATTTCATCACCCACTTGATACTTCATCAATTAATTTTTTGCTAAAAGACTATGCTTTTTAGAATACAAATTATAAATCACTAAACCAATTGACATCCAAATAAAGAACCATAACCAACTTACTGGCGGAATCTCTATCATCAAATACAAGCAACACATGGCACCTATAATTGGGATGATGGAGTATTTTTTAAGAAAACTTAATATAGCCACTACAATAAAAATAAAAGTAAAGACTAAAAATAAAATTTCCTGATAGCTTTCATTACCAGCTTCCTTAAATGCAGTGAAGATTCTATCTTGCGCAAAATATAAAAAAATCAAGGCCAATGCAGGAATAATATATTGTCCATTGATATAAGGTAATCTAAATGCTTGTCCCTTAATGGATGGAGATAATCTTGGTAAAACCAATACACCAAAACAAACTAGCACAAATGCAAACAAAGTACCTATACTAGTTAAGTCTGTCATTCTCGAAATAGACATGAACATGGCAGGCACACCAACAAAAATTCCTGTGATGATGGTTGCAAAACCTGGAGTACCATATTTAGGATGTACTTCGGAAAACTTCTTTGGCAATAATCCATCGCGACTCATACTCATCCAGATTCTTGGCTGGCCTAATTGAAATACCAATAGCACACTTGTTGTGGCCACAACTGCACTGATAGAAATGATGTATCCAATTTTATGCATCCCAATTCTTTCAAAGACAAATGCCAATGGATCATCCACTTTTAATTCTGTATAACTAACCATCCCTGTTAAAACCAATGCAATAAGGATATACAAAACAGTACAAATTAATAAGGAATAAATCATACCTCTCGGCAAATCTCTTTGAGGGTTTTTACATTCTTCGGCAGTGGTAGAAATGGCATCAAAACCAATATAGGCATAAAATACAGCTGAGACACCCGCTAAAACACCTTTAAATCCATTGGGCATGAATGGTGCCCAGTTCGCCGTATCCACATAAAAGAAACCAAGTATAATGACCATTAGAATGATCGCAATTTTAAAGAGTACCATGAAGTTTGTACTCTTTTTACTCTCTTTAATCCCTCTGTACACCAACATGGTTATTAAAACCACAATTACAAATGCGGGCATATTTAGAATGATTCTTGTTTGACCAATCATGGGTGCATTGGTGATAGCATCATAACCTATTCTTGCAAGCTTAGAAAATGTAGCCGGCGTTCCACCAGCCGCTAAATGTTTCATCGCTTCCTCATAACCTTGCTGTGCCGTTTCAAAATTGGTAGACAACCAACCTGGAAGATGAATATGGAAGCCTTCCAATAAATTAATAAAATAACCACTCCAACTAATCGCAACAACAATATTGCCAATAGCATATTCTAAGATCAATGCCCATCCAATAATCCATGCAATCAATTCTCCAAAAGTGACATAAGCATAAGTATATGCACTACCTGCTATCGGCACCCTACTTGCAAATTCTGCATAACAAAGTGCACTAAATCCACAAGTCACTGCAGTAATTACAAATAAGATAGAGATACCAGGGCCACCATGAAATGCAGCAGAACCAATCGTAGAAAAAATGCCTGCACCCACCACTGCAGCAATGCCCATTAAAGTTAGATCACGAACACCTAAAACTTTTTTTAATCCACTAGGATGATGTCCATCCACTATGCCTGCTTCGGCATCTTGTACAATTTTTTCAATTGACTTTCTTCTAAATAAAGACATATAATTATTGGATTCTGTTCATTAAATAATTCGCCAAATCGATCAATGGCTTTTTCCTTGCTTCCACCACTGCAATAGCTTCTAAATGATCCAAGGCTTCTTGCATGTATTTTTGTTTTAAATCTTCCGCCCAAGCATCCACTTTACAAGCTTTAAAAATAGCCAATACTTGTTCCACTTTATCTTCAGCATCAGATTCCAATAAAGCATTTAATGTTTTCAATTGGTCTGGATTAGCTGTTTCTAATGCACGAATTAATAAGAAGGTTTTTTTGTTTTGCTTTATATCGCCACCAGCATCCTTACCAAATATAGCTGCATCTCCAAAAGCATCTAAATAATCATCTTGTATTTGAAATGCGATTCCTAATTTTTTTCCAAACTCATATAAATGCGAACAATTATGCTCACCAGCACCACCAATGATCGCGCCCATTTGTAAACTTGCTGCTAATAAGACAGAAGTTTTTAAGGTAATCATGTGGATGTATTCGTCCATTGAAACATTTGTTCTTTTGGCATAATCCATATCCAATTGTTGTCCTTCACAAACCTCTCTTGCTGTTTGATTAAAAAGTCCAAGTATTTTAGATAAATGATTCGATTGAATCGGTTGTAAATATTCATAGGCTCTGATGACCATAATGTCACCCACTAATAAAGCGGTATTGGCATCATATTTTGTGTGCACTGTAGGTTGGCCTCTTCTTAAATTAGCCTCGTCCATCATATCATCATGCACTAAAGAGAAATTATGAAATAGCTCCACTGCTTTTGCAGCTAAAAATGCATCCGGATGTAATTCACTGAACAATTCATTTCCTAATAAACATAAAACTGGACGAATACGTTTACCGCCAATTTTTAAAAAATATGCACTCGGCTCATACAATGTAGCCGGTTGTGATGGAAAATGTGCGGTATCGAAATCTTTGTTGAATTTTTCGATCAGTTCTTGAAAAGGATGCATGTTACAAACTTACCCAAATTTTACCATTTTTTAAACAGTTGTTTGCCCCTTGAAGCCTAAATTTGTACTATTCAAACAGCTATTTTTATGAGAATTATCCCCCTATTTCTTATTCCATTTTTTGGATTGCTTAGTTCCCAATCCAACGCGCAAGCTTATACATTAGAACCTGCACCAAAAACAGGCCCATTTACGACAGGGTACAAAAAAGCAATAGGTGTTAAAATGTACCCGAGTGCGATCTCCTATAAATCTTTTATGACAAATACTAAAGCGATTGAAGTACTTGGTTATCTCACTTTAGACGGATTTAGAACAACCATTATGGTCGAAAAATATAGTGGATTTGCCAACACTGATCAACTAAGTTGGTATATCGGATATGGTGGGCATTTAGGGATCTGGAGCCAAGAGTGGAAAAAGAATAACCCAACACATAATGCAGGTATTGCAGTGGGTGTGGATGGTATATTAGGATTGGATTACAAGCTAAAGAACGCGCCGCTTAACTTTAGTTTAGACTGGCAACCTTCTTTTAATTTTGTTGGATCTAGCTATTTTGAAAGTGGATGGGCCGGTTTAGGCATTCGCTACACCCTTAAATAAAGTTTGAACAAAAGCAACTTTATCAAATAAAATAAGGTCATCTAACTGCTCTCCCACACCTATATATTTTACTGGTATTTTACATTGATGTGCTATGGCTAATAAGACTCCACCTTTTGCCGTACCGTCCAATTTAGTAATGGCTAGTGCAGTCACATTGGTGACAGCCATGAATTGTTTTGCTTGCTCCAAAGCATTCTGACCTGTTGAACCATCTAATACTAATAAAACTTCATGTGGCGCATCAGGGATTTGTTTTTGAATAACACGTTTAATTTTATTCAACTCGTCCATCAAATGTGCTTTGTTGTGTAAACGTCCAGCTGTATCAATAAATACAATATCAGATTTTCTTGCAATGGCGGACTGTACGGTATCAAAAGCCACAGAACTTGGATCGGCTCCCATATTTTGCTTAACAATTGGTACGCCAACCCTTTCACTCCAAATAGTCAACTGGTCCACCGCAGCGGCCCTAAAGGTATCGGCAGCACCCAATAGTACTTCGTTCCCTGCTGCTTTAAAATGATGTGCTAATTTGCCAATGGTTGTGGTCTTCCCTACACCATTCACACCAACCACCAGGGTGATATATGGTTTTTTTGATTCAGGTACTTGAAAACCAGCAAGATCCTGTGGTGCATCTATTAATAAATTTGCAATCTCGTCATATAAAATTTGATTCAATTCGGAGGTCGAAATATATTTATCCTTCTTCACTCTATCTTGAATACGTTCGATAATGGCTAAAGTGGTATCCACTCCAACATCAGCACCAATCAATGCTTCTTCTAATTGATCTAATACAACATCATCCACGGAGGTCTTACCAACAATTACTTTAGAAATACGCTCAAAAAAGCCCTGCTTGGTCTTTTCTAAGCCTTGGTCTAGAGACTCCTGTTCTTTTTTCCCAAATAATTTTCCTAAAAAACTCATAGGTATCAAAATTAATCAATTACAACTTCATATACAATAATAATCCCTCCACACTTAATCCATTATCAATATAATAGGGACATAAAAAAACCTTCAGTTTGAATGAAGGTTTTTGAATCTTATTGATTAAGAATATCAATAGCAGTAATTATTTAGCTGCTAAGAATTCTTTAACGTTGTCTTTATAAACGATAGACTCTTTAAAAGTATACGCACCAGTTTTAGGGCTACGCACCGCTTTAATTACTTTAGTCCAGTTTTTTGCTTCAGCAGAAGCCTTAAGATCCTTGATTTTCGCGTTTTTAGAAGCTGCTTTTGCCATGATTATTTAATTTCTTTGTGTACAGTTACTTTTTTCAAAATTGGATTATACTTTTTGAACTCCATACGGTCTGGAGTATTCTTTTTGTTCTTAGTAGTAATATAACGACTAGTTCCTGGTAAACCAGTAGTCTTGTGCTCTGTGCACTCTAATATTACTTGAACTCTGTTTCCTTTACGTGCCATGATGGTATATTATAAGTTATACTTAGTGATTATTTACTTAGATCTTGTTGCCTGCGGCTCTTAAATCTTTAACAACTGCTGCTAAACCATTTTTATCAATAGTTCTTAAAGCATCAGCAGATACTTTTAAAGTAACCCAACGATCTTCTTCTACAAAGTAGAAACGCTTCTTTTGTAAGTTCGGTAAGAAACGACGCTTTGTTTTAATATTAGAATGCGATACACTGTTTCCAGTCATCGGTTTCTTTCCAGTTATCTGACATACTCTAGCCATGAGAAATAATTTTTTACGGACGGCAAAGGTAAGTAATTATACCTTACAGTCCCATTTTTTTAATGTTTTTTTCTATCAAACGATGAAAAAAGGTCTTTTATTGCTAAAATGTTGATTTTTAACCCTTTTTATCTCCTAAGAATAGTATTCTGCTCTTAATTCTTGTACCCTTTTATCCTCCATATACTCGTCAAAGGTCATTAATCGGTCAATGATACCCTTTGGCGTTAATTCTATCACGCGATTGGCCACAGTTTGCATGAAAGTGTGGTCATGTGAGGTCATTAAGACAATACCAGGGAAATTTTGACAGCCTTCGTTGAATGCTTGGATACTTTCTAGGTCTAAGTGGTTGGTAGGCTGGTCCAAAATAACCACATTCGGGTTTTGTAACATCATTTTGCTCACCATGCAACGCACTTTTTCTCCTCCGCTTAACACATCCGATTTCTTCATTACATCATCCCCACTGAATAACATTTTTCCTAAAAATCCGCGGATAAAAGGTTCATCAGCATCGGTCACATGTGAAGGCACAAATTGTCTTAACCAATCCATTAAAGTCAATGGCTTAGTAAATTCTTCGTTGTGCTCCATTGGTAGATATGCTTTGGTGATGGTTGTACCCCATTCAAAATTGCCACTATCAGCTTGACCTACTCCATTGATGATCTCAAAGAAATAAGTTATCGCTAAAGCATCCTTACTTAAAAAAGCAATCTTATCATTTTTACTTACAGAGAAAGTAACGTCTTTAAATAAGACACGACCATCCACTGTTTTTTGTAATTTTTCTACGTTTAAAATTTGATTACCCACTTCGCGCAATGGCTGAAAGATAATACCAGGGTACTTTCTATTCGATGGTTCAATTTCTTCGATCGTTAATTTCTCCAATGCTTTTTTACGAGAAGTGGCTTGTTTACTCTTACTTGCATTCGCAGAGAAACGAGCGATGAAGTCTAATAAAGCAGCACGTTTTTCTTCGTTCTTCTTATTCTTATCAGACATCTGACGCGCCATCAATTGAGAGGACTCGTACCAGAATGAATAGTTACCTGTAAAGGTTTTTATTTTTGAACGATCCACATCCGATACATGCGTACAAACCGTATCTAAAAAGTGACGATCGTGACTCACCACCAACACAATGTTTTCGTAGTCTGCTAAAAAGTTTTCCAACCAACCAATTGTCTCAATGTCCAATCCGTTGGTAGGCTCATCCAATAATAAAATATCAGGATTTCCAAACAAAGACTGCGCCAACAATACACGCAATTTATAATTACTAGGGATGTCTTTCATCAAGGATTGGTGCATGTCTTCCTTCACACCTAAATCGCTCAATAAGCTTGCAGCATTGCTTTCTGCTTCATATCCACCCATTTCACCAAATTCACCTTCTAATTCACCTGCTCTTAATCCGTCTGCTTCTGTAAAATCTTCTTTCGCATACAAAGCATCCTTTTCGTGCATCACTTCCCACATACGCTTGTGGCCCTGCATCACGGTATTTAAAACTGTTTGCTCATCAAATTCAAATTGATTCTGCTTTAAGAAGGACATACGCTCACCAGGGGTGATTTCAACAGATCCTTTATTTGGTTCTATCTCACCGCTTAATATTTTTAAGAAAGTAGATTTACCTGCGCCATTGGCTCCAATAATACCATAACAATTCCCCTTGGTGAAGCTAATATTCACTTCATCAAATAAGACTCTTTTACCATAAGCCAATGTGACATTTCTTGCACTAATCATTTTTCAACTGTTTTGAGGCTGCAAAGTTAAGTGATTTCCGCTTACCAATTGGATCTGGCATGCGCAGATGTGGACAAAGGCTCGAATGCCTGATTGATGTATTTATAATGCGCTGTAATGGCAATCATAGCGGCATTGTCTGTACAATATTGAAAAGCAGGTAGATAGGTCTTTAAGCCCAGCTTTTGCCCTAATGCTTCAATACCATTACGAACACCCGAATTCGCACTCACGCCACCAGCAATACAAACATGTTTTATTCCAGTTTGCTGAATGGCTTTCTTTAATTTATATAAAAGGATTTCAACAATGGTGTACTGAACAGAAGCACATAGGTCATTCAAATTTGCTTCGATAAATCCAGGCTCCTGCTTTTGTAAAAAATACAAGACACTTGTTTTTAATCCACTAAAAGAATAATCTAATTCAGGCACCATAGGCTTGGCGAATTCGAATGCTTTTGGATTGCCTAATTGGGCTAATTTATCTAAAACAGGTCCACCAGGATAAGGCAACCCTAAGAGTTTTGAAATCTTATCAAAGGCTTCTCCTGCAGCGTCATCAATGGTTTGGCCAATGATGATTAAGTCGGATGGACTATTGCATTGCACAATTTGAGTGTGTCCTCCACTCACTGTCAAACATAAAAAAGGAAAACTAGGACGAGGTGCATCAATCAAATTTGCCAACACATGCGCTTGCATATGGTGCACAGCGATCAAAGGTTTTTGTAAGCTCAATGCCAACGATTTTGCAAACTGTGCCCCCACTAATAAACTACCTATGAGACCTGGTGCTTGTGTAAATGCAATGGCATCAAGTGCAGCTAAACGTTTGGCATGTGCTACATCCGGAAAAGCTTTTTTTAAAGCTTCATCTACCACAGGTACAATATTTTCCATGTGCGCACGACTCGCCAATTCAGGCACAACGCCTCCATATTTTTCATGTACCAATTGGTTGGCAATAAAGTTGGAATGGATTTGCCCGTTGATGATCACTGACGCTGCAGTTTCATCACAAGACGATTCAATCGCTAAAATGGTAATTGGTTTTGACACCTTGCAAAGGTAAAGCTTAAATAGATAGGACTATTTATTTCGATCTTATCGCTTCTACTGGATTCATTTTAGCTGCAATTCTTGCTGGAATGATCCCAGAAATAACACCTAAAACAATACATAAACTAAGTGCCATGAAAATAATATTTGGAGCGATGGTAATTGGGAATGGCAGGACAGAACTTAAAGCCAAAGTCAATAACCAAACCAAGAATAATCCAACCAATCCGCCAACAATACATAAGAAAGCGCTTTCTAAAAGAAACTCGTATAAAATGGTAGAGCTCTTTGCACCAATTGCTTTTTTCAAACCAATCTGGCTCGTTCTTTCTCTCACAGTTACAAACATAATATTGGCTACACCAAAAGCTCCAACCAATAAGGACAATCCTGCAATGGCCCATCCACCTTGGTTTACAGAGCCAAAGAATCCTTCCACCTGATCCTTAAACTGCGCCACATCATTACAAGTAAAATTATCTTCTTGGGTTGGACTTAGTTTTCTTAATTGACGCATTACACCAGTTAATTCTTCTTGCAATGCTTTAGAAGTGATGCCAGCTTTTGCCTGCACCATGATATATGGATTATAATTGTCTGGATTGTAAAGAGAGGCAAAATGGTTGTAGGTAAATAAGCAAGTCCTATCATAATCAAAACCGCCAATGATACTACTACCCTGCTTTTCTATGATACCAATTACCATTAATTTACGACCATTAAAAGAGACCACTTTACCCAATCCTTTTTCGGCCTTACCAAATAATTCCTCAGAGACGATATGCCCAATCACACCAACCGGGATACCTCTTTGGAAATCGGATTCAGAGAAAAAACGACCATATTTAATATTAAAAGCTTGAATCTCTTTAAACTCTTCGGTCACTCCATATATATTAATTCCTTTTAATACGTTCTCTTCGTATGTGAAATTTGCATTGGTAGAAACAAAGAATGCGGTGTTGGCTGCCAAACTACTTTTCTTTTTCACCATTTCCATTTCGGTGATTTTCATTGATGGTCGTTTCACGAACTTCCACCATGGATATTCTGGTCCACCTGCATAATCCCATTTGTCTATATAAATTGTATTGCTCCCAAAACTAGATAAGTCACTCTTTACTTTTGATTTCAAACTGTCAATGGTCGCCAAGACGCCAATGATACAAAAGATACCAATGGTGATACCAAACAAAGAAAGAAAGGTTCTTAACTTATTTACTTTAAGCTCTTGAAGGGCCATTTTAAAGCTATTCCAAAGGATACCTAAAACTTTAATCATGTGGTAAAATTAGGATATTCATTTGGATGACCCTAAATAATTGAAGGGCGGTTGATAAAAGGGCTGAACCATCCAATAGGACGATGAGCAGTTTGTAGAAGAAATTGGTCTATTGTATTAAAAATAAGCAACATAGAACGAATCCTATCTATTTGATTCGTATTTTTGCGGAGATTTTTAAACTCATCTACTATGACATTCAAACAAATGTTTACCTCTTCCGTAGGAAAAAAATTGGTAATGGGATTCACAGGTATTTTCTTAATTCTTTTTTTAATTGTACATGCTGGACTGAACGCAACCATTTGGGCAAATGATGGTGGATTGATGTTCAATAAAGCTGGACATTTTATGGGAAGCAATGCAGTACCAAGAATCTTAGAGATTGGATTATTCCTT
The DNA here is from genome assembly GCA_039798125.1 of Bacteroidota bacterium. Taxonomy (GTDB): domain Bacteria; phylum Bacteroidota; class Bacteroidia; order Chitinophagales; family Chitinophagaceae; genus Sediminibacterium. The sequence continues at coordinate 59,209 of JBDKGO010000001.1, forward strand.
GGCATCTTTTTACATATTTATCAAGGTTATTTATTGACCCTCGAAAATAAAAGTAAAAGAGCAGTTGGTTATGCTGTGAACTATGATAAAGGCAGTAAATGGTATAGCAGAAGTATGGCTATTTTAGGCACACTCATTCTCTTGTTTTTAATTGCACATATCTATCATTTTTGGACACCAAGTAGACTAGGTGGTTTGGGTTCAATTAAGGCATTAGGAGAAGTTGAACACAATGGTGTTGTCTTGCACAATCTATATGCCGAAATGGATTTGGTATTTACCAATCCTTACATCGTTGTTTTATATGTGTTGGCTTGTGGATCATTAGGATACCACTTAGCACATGGATTCCAGAGTGCATTTAAAACAATTGGTGTGCACAATAAAAAGTACCATGCCATGTTGACTAGCATTGGTTATGGTTTTTCCATTTTTATTCCATTGCTATTTGCTTTGATGCCAATTAGCTTTTATTTTGATTGGATTAAATAATTCAAATCAACAAACACAATTTTCATTAACTGATTGATAAAAGATTAACTATGATAGACGCTAAAATTCCAAAAGGTGATCTTGATAATAAATGGGAAGATTATAAAGGCCATTGCAAATTGGTCAACCCAGCTAATAAAAGAAAAATGGAAGTGATTGTAGTGGGTACCGGTTTGGCTGGTGCTTCTGCTGCTGCTTCTTTAGGTGAGATGGGATATAAAGTGAAAGCATTTTGTTTCCAGGATTCACCGCGTCGTGCACACTCTATCGCTGCACAAGGTGGTATCAATGCCGCTAAAAACTATCAAAATGATGGAGATAGCGTATTTAGATTATTCTATGATACAATTAAAGGTGGTGACTATCGTGCGCGTGAAGCGAATGTGCATCGCTTAGCAGAAGTGAGTTCAAATATTATTGATCAATGTGTGGCACAGGGTGTACCCTTTGCACGTGAATATGGCGGATTATTAAGTAACCGTTCTTTTGGTGGTACGCAAGTTCAAAGAACTTTTTATGCTGCTGGTCAAACAGGTCAACAATTATTAATAGGTGCTTACCAAGCTTTAGAGCGTCAAGTTGCATTAGGGAATGTGCAAATGTTTGCACGTCACGAAATGTTAGACGTGGTAAAAGTAGATGGTAAAGCAAAAGGAATTATTGCACGTAATTTAATTACAGGTGAATTAGAAAGACATTTTGGATATGCCGTTTTATTGTGTACAGGTGGATATGGTAATGTATATTATTTATCAACCAATGCCATGGGTTCTAATGTAACTGCTGCATGGAAAGCGCATAAGCAAGGTGCTTATTTTGCCAACCCTTGTTTCACTCAGATCCACCCTACTTGTATACCAGTAAGTGGTGACCACCAATCTAAATTAACTTTGATGTCAGAGTCATTAAGAAATGATGGTCGTATTTGGGTTCCAAAAAAATTAGGGGATGACAGAAAAGCAAATGATATTCCAGAAGAAGAAAGAGATTATTATTTAGAGCGTCGTTATCCAGCGTTCGGAAACTTAGTACCTCGTGACGTTGCGTCTCGTGCTGCAAAAGAAAGATGTGATGCAGGATATGGCGTTGGAACTTCTAAGCAAGCAGTTTATTTAGATTATGCAGCAGCTATAGAGCGTTATGGTAAAACAGAAGTGAGTAAGAAAGGTCTTAGCAATGTTAGCCACGAAGAAATCATTGCTCTAGGCAAAGAGGTGGTGAAGGAAAAATATGGTAACTTATTTGATATGTACGCAAAAATCACGGGTGAAAATCCATACGAAGTGCCAATGCGTATTTATCCTGCAGTACACTATACCATGGGTGGTTTATGGGTAGATTATGAATTACAAACTTCTGTTCCAGGTTTATATGCATTAGGAGAAGCGAACTTTAGCGACCACGGTGCCAATCGTTTAGGTGCAAGTGCTTTAATGCAAGGTTTAGCAGATGGTTATTTTGTAATCCCATACACACTAGGTAATAACTTAGCAGACGAGATTTACAATGCCCCTATCCCTACTTCACATCCTGCATTTGAAGCAGCAGAAAAAACAGTTGCAGATAGAATCGCTACCTTAAAAAATATCAACGGTAAACAAACTGTTGAAAGCTTCCACAAGCGTTTAGGTAAAATTATTTGGAACGAATGTGGTATGTCAAGATCTGCTGCTGGTTTAAAGCAAGCCATTGCAGATGTACAAGCATTGAAAAAAGAATTCTGGTCTGATGTAAGAATCCCAGGAGAAATCAACGAATACAATCCTGAATTAGATAAAGCCAACCGTGTTGCTGACTTTATTGAACTAGGAGAATTAATGTGCGTAGATGCTTTAGCAAGAGAAGAAAGCTGTGGTGGTCACTTTAGAGAAGAATACCAAACACCAGAAGGAGAAGCATTAAGAGACGATGCCAAATTTATGTATGTTGCTGCATGGGAATTGAAAAATGAACATGAGTGGGCTTTACACAAAGAGGAATTAAAATACGAAGTGATTCAAACATCTCAAAGAAACTATAAATAATATTGCCATGTCACATACTACTATGAATTTAAATTTAAAGGTTTGGCGTCAAAAAAATACAAAAACTCCTGGTGCATTTGAAATGTACAGAGTTGAAAATATTTCTGATGAAATGTCTTTCTTGGAAATGATGGATATTTTGAACGAACAATTGATCACATCAGGTGAAGATCCAGTTGCATTTGACCATGATTGTAGAGAAGGTATCTGCGGAATGTGTTCAATGTACATCAATGGTAAGCCACACGGTCCTTGGCAAGCCAATACGACTTGTCAATTACACATGCGTGCATTCAAAGACAATGACACGATTGTAATTGAGCCATGGAGAGCAAATGCATTTCCGGTGATTAAAGATTTAACTGTTGACAGATCTGCTTTTGATAGAATCATACAAGCAGGTGGATACGTTAGTGTAAATACAGGTAATGCAGTAGATGGTAATTCATTGCCAATCGAAAAAGCAAAAGCGGATGAAGCATTTGCAGCAGCTATGTGTATTGGTTGTGGAGCTTGTGTAGCAGCTTGTAAAAATAGTTCTGCCATGTTATTCTTAAGTGCTAAAGTATCTCACTTAGCCTTATTGCCACAAGGAGGTCCAGAAAGAAAAACACGTGTTACCAATATGGTGGCACAATTAGATAAGGAAGGCTTTGGAGCATGTACCAATACAGGTGCTTGTGAAGCAGCTTGTCCAAAAGAAATTTCAATAGCGAACATTGCTCGTTTAAACAAAGAGTATATCGTAGCTGGTTTAACATCTGAATAATAGTGGCGAATCCCTATTTCCAGTGTAAACAATTTATCGTGCATCAGGAACATACTGCAATGAAAGTATGTACTGATGCATGTTTATTTGGCAAATACAAAATGCTACATATATATTGGACATTGGTTCTGGCACAGGTTTATTAAGCTTGATGCTTGCCCAGCTATCAAAAGCACATATTACAGCCATTGAAATTGAGGATGGCGCATTTGAACAAACCAAAACCAACTTTGATTTAAGTCCTTGGAAAGATAGATTGAATGCAATTCATATTTCGGTTCAAGATTATGCAACTAAGAACAAAGAAAATTTATTTGATTGCATCATTACGAATCCACCTTTTTACGAAGGAGATTTAAATTCACCAGACAATGCAAAAAATTTGGCTGCACATAGTACTGCATTACCATGGGATGCATTGGCAGAAGCAGCTGCTTCCTTGTTACAAGAAAATGGTGCCTGGTATGTTTTAGTACCCACATTAAGGGCTTATACGATGCAAAAATTTGCTTCAACTTATGGTCTTCAATTATCCCAAGAATGCTTGATGTACAATGACGCAAAGCACCTCCCAATTAGGGCAATGCTAAAATTTGTAAAACAAAAAGAATCGGCCATTCAACGGCATAAAATTGTGATCAAGAATGCAGACCAATCTTATACCTCGGAGTTTATCAATTACTTGAAGGATTACTACTTACATTTATAAGTTCACAAGTAAATAATTATTGTAAAATATTTTATTATATATCTACACAATAAGAGCTACTAATGTTTTGCATACTCTACTAAATGATCATAGCGAGGGTTTAATTTCCCTTTATCTAACATGGTTGCACGTTGTATGATTTCATTGCCTCCTGCCACTAAATCAGGTAAAACATATTTGATCAATTGTTCTCCAAAAAACCTACTTGCATCACGCGGTAATTCATTCGGTAAATTACCAACAGCCATAATATCAATTCCTTGTGGTAAATAAGGCGATGTTTTCTCAAAACTATTCACATTCACGCCATAAACAGGATCTTCTGAAGAAGCGTCTCCTAAATTACAAGGCACACTGCCATGGGCGTCATCTGTAATATCTGCAATAGTGGTCAACACAAAATCTTCTTCCAATAAATCTTGATGTGTAAACAATGGAGGAATACCTGGTTCCCAATAAATACCATTCATTAAAATCTGTGCATGCGGTAAGTATTGTTTAAATGTGCAATCATAATTTTCGGGATGCGCATGAAAATCATTTCGCTCGTAAGTCTTAGTTGTTTTATGCGTATACAAATCTCTTCCTTTTAAATGCACGTATACTGGATAAGCATAATGACGATCAAATTCATCAGGCTCCACTTGTTGCACATCCATTAAATTCATGATCTCTAAAATACCATGCGCTACCCTGCCCGATCCTGTAACTACTATTTTTACTGGAGGTAATTTTAAACCGAAATAAGTATGGATGAGTTCTCTATAATCTTTCACTTCTTTCACCCTGCCTAAATGAAATGCTTTAGTACGTTTACCATAGGCCATCATTCCATTATGCGCACCAACAATACCTGCAAAAAAACCAAAACCAATGAGTCTTTGACCATCTTCATGTTCTAAACATTCATAATCGATCAAGGTGATCCCTTTATCCATCATGGTATGAAACAAAGCTTGATTATAAGGCTGTGCTTTTTTAGTATGTGAAAAGAATAAATAAGTTTTACCAGCAATTAACTGATCCTTCGGTACTTCTTTGATCCCCAATAAGATATCTGCTTGACTAATATCAGTCACTAATTCAATCCCTTCTCTACTATATTCTTGGTCATTATAACATCTATTCGGAGACGCTTCTACAATAATATTCCAATTTGGATGTTGCTCCTTAAGCCATTTGCATTGCTTAGGGGTTAGAGCCACCCTATTATCATTGGGAACTTTTCCCTCTTTAATAAGTCCTAATACAGGCATATTGGTTATTTTGCACAATATAAGAAATTTCAGCATGAACTATTTTGAGTTATTTGGTCTTCCTATTGGTTTTCAAGTAGATACACATAAATTAAGGGCCGCTTTTATGGAGATCCAGAAGGCAACACACCCCGATAAATTTGCACAAGGCAATGCCGATGAACAAGAAGCAGCTTTAGAACAATCCTCCTTAGCCAATAAAGGCTATACCCTTTTAAATCAAAAAGAACGCATTCTACCCTATGTACTCGAAATACTAGGCATAATGACACCCGATGAGAAATATGCCCTAGAACCAGATTTCTTAATGGAGATGATGGAATTCAACGAGGCTTGGATGGATGCAGAAGACGAAACCGCAAAGCAAGCCATCATCAATCAAGTTGAACAGATTAAAAATGAACTATATGCACCTATTCAAACGTATATGGAAATGGATCAGATCGATGCTATTTCCCAAGAAGCAATGCTGCAAATAAAATCCTACTACTACAAGAAAAAATACCTTGATAGGATTTTGGAAGATTTCCATCATTAATGTAATATTGCACCCCGCCGAGCACTCAGGTGCAAATTGCCCAGATGGCGGAATTGGTAGACGCGCTAGACTCAAAATCTGGTTATCGCAAGGTAGTGCAGGTTCGATTCCTGTTCTGGGCACAAACCCTGTCACGAAAGTGACAGGGTTTTTTAATGCGAGACAACGTCGGGAGCTCGCTCACGTAAGTTGACGAGCATTAAAAAACCCAACTAAATGCTACGCATTTAGTTGAAAGGATTTGGGTAAACCCCTCGTAGAAGTATAGGAAGTCAGCCGAACAAAGTGAGTGCTGACAATCCTTTCAAAAAATATTAGACTAATTTCTCGATTTTCATCCAAAAAGTATTTCTTAAACTAGTTTAACGAGAATTGAATTTATAAATC
>JBDKGO010000002.1:0-47298 GCA_039798125.1 Bacteroidota bacterium
CTCGATTATTTAGTAGCAGGTTTTTCTTTAGGTAAATAATACAATACAATTCGATTGTCTTTGTTTAAATACTTTTTTGCCACATTCAATACATCCTCTCTTGTTACTTTATTGTATTTCTCTAATTCAGTATTGATTAAATTGGCATCCCCAAAATACACTTCATTATTGGCTAAGCTTTCTGCAATACCAGCCATGGTTGCGTTGCCAGTAACAAGCGATGTGGTGATTTGATTTTTTACTTTTTGGAATTCACGCTCTCCTACTAATCCCATCTTCAATTCATTCACAACGCTATCCATGCTTTTTTCTAATTCCTCAATCTTTACACCCATGTTGGCAATAGATAAAGCAATGAACAAACCTTCGTCCTCATTAAAGAATGGAACTGATTGCGCAGCCACTGCTTGTTGCTTCTTATCCACTAAAGTTTTATTCATTCTAGAAGACTCACCTCCAGATAATATGGTTGACAATACATTGAATGCATAATATTCATCTCCACCTTGTTTTGGTGCACGGTAGGCTTGAAACACACCAGGTAATTGAATATTATCGTATATCACGTCTCTTACCTCACCACCCAAAGCTGGTTCTTTAACTGTTGGTCTTGGGATTGGCTTGGTGCCCATTTTAATTGGACCAAAATAAGCTTCGATTTTAGCTTTCAATTCGGCTTTATTAAAATCACCCGCTATAGACAAAACACAATTATTAGGTACATAGAAAGTTTTGTAAAAATTGATGAACTCATCCAATTTAGCAGCATTCAAATGATCCATACTACCTATTGGTGACCATTGGTATGGATGTACTTTGTAAGCACGCTTTAATACTTCGTTTAAAAAAGAACCATATGGACGATTGTCTACACGTTGACGTTTTTCTTCTTTTACGACCTCTCTTTGTGTATTCACACCAATTTGTTCAATTTTAGCATGCATCATACGCTCACTCTCTAACCATAAGCCTAATTCAACTTGGTTAGAAGGTAATAACTCATAATAAAAGGTACGATCTTGCGAAGTATTCGCATTCAAAGCACCACCAGCATTGGTGATATACTTATCAAATTCACCTCTCTTAATATTTTCTGAACCTTCAAATAATAAATGTTCAAAGAAATGCGCGAAGCCTGTTCTTGCAGTGTCTTCGTTTTTAGATCCTACATGGTATAAAGTCGTTACAGCCACCACTGGTGCTGAATGATCTTCATGTAAAATGACTTTTAAGCCATTCGGCAAAGTGTATTTCTCAAATTGTATTGTTTGACCTGTCACCTGAGTGATGAACAATGTCAGCATACAAATAAAAAATAGGACAGATTTTTTTTGCATAAAAAATTGATTTTGGAATGTATATTTTGATAAAAATAGTGCTATTTGTAATAGAGTATGATTAAAATACTTTAAGATTTTATATAATATTGTTAATATCCTTAGGAATAGAACTGGTGTAAAAAATCTATAATTAGCACCAAAATTGTATCCAAATTTAGGACGCTATTTGATTCCATTTGATATTAGGGTCTTTTTTAAACCAAGTCATCTGCCTTTTTGCATAATGTCTGGTGTTCTGCTGAATAGCCTGTATCACTGCTTCTTTTGTTTGTTGTCCATCAAAATAAGGCAACCACTCTTGGTACCCAACCGTTTGCAATGCATTTAAATGAAATTGAGGGCACAATGAGCGCACTTCCTCTTCTAATCCCATATGGTCCATCTGATGCACCCTTTGATTGATTCGGTCATAGAGTTGTTCCCTAGTCATTTCAAGTCCAATTTTTTGTATGTTAAATGGACGTGCTTTTTTAGGCTGGTTTTGAAAACTTAGAATGGATTGGCCTGTTCCTGTCATCACTTCCAATGCCCTCGAAAGTCTTTGTGTATTTTGTTGTTCACCTTGGTCTGCTTGCGCCCAATAAATTGGATCCAATTGTTTTACCTGATCTTGAAGCCAATCAATGCCTTTGGTCGAAACATCTTGTTGAATTTGGCTACGTATGGCCGGATCAATTTCAGGTATTTGATCCATCCCCTCTTCAAACGCTTTAATATACAAGCCCGTTCCTCCAACCATCACAGCAGATCCAAATTTCGTTAGTAGCTCGGTTGTTTTTTCTAAAGCATATTGTTCGAATACACCTGCGTTCACTGTATCCTGAATAGAATGACTTGCGATAAAATGATGTGTAACTTGAGCTAGTTCTTGATTGCTTGGACGAGCAACACCAATATTTAATTCCTGATAGCACTGTCTTGCATCTGCAGAAATAATTTCTGTTTTTAATGCTTGCGCTAATTCAATCGCATACTTTGTTTTACCCACTGCGGTAGGACCAACAACGATATATACGGTAGGCGTCAAAATAAATGTATTATTAAATTAGTATGCTTCGGAATTAATAGGCTTCGGAGCTGTCATCAAACATGCCACCTGCCTCATCCCCTGCTTCGTCATCAGACGCATCCGCGTCTTCTTCTTCTGAATCATCATCAGATCCAAGTCCTTCTTCACCCTCTTCCCCAAATCCATCCTGGGCTTCTGTTAAATCATATTTCTCTTCGATATCCGTGAAATTAGTTCCTAATAAGCCTTTGGTGCCATATTGCATTGGTCCAACCCCTTCGATTCTTGACACCATTGGATAATTCAATTCCATATCCGCATCCGCATTCTTAATCACTTGTATTAACTGAATTAAAAAAGTCCAAGATTTTGCAAAGTCATAGAGATAAACAAATTGTTGATTGGTATTCAAAATTTCAGATCCTATCAACACTTCATCCATCATCAATGGAGGAACGACATAATTTTTTTCGTACACTGCTTTACTAATTTCTCTTCCTCTTTGCCATTTTTCATTGCTTCTAAAAAAAGTCGCATCATGTTTTTCGTCAAACTCAAAAGCCTTCAAAATAATATGATGTAAATCTTTAAAATGCTGCGTGTGTTTCACCATTACATCTCTATAAATCGCATCGTCTTCCTCCCAAGAAATTCTAAATTTTAAAATGGCCATTTTGGTGATTTTGAAACGCTAAATTAGCATTTATTAGCTTGATTTTAAGCTTTTTTATATGGCAGGATGTAAGCCAATTTTAGCCGCTTCCGCCATCATGAATTGGTATGCTGCATCATACTCATTAGGGATAATGCCATCTAAAATGGCCTCTCTGATGGCGTCCTTTATCATACCCACTTGCTTAGATGGTGTAATATTAAAAATTTGCATAATCATCTCTCCAGTAATTGGAGGCTGCCAATTGCGCATCTGGTCTTTTTCCTCCACTTCCACGATCCTGGCTTTGACCATTTCAAAACCTTGCAAATACCTTTTTACTTTATTTTGATTCTTGCTAGTAATGTCTGCGGCACATAATAACATCAAAGATTCAATGTCTTCGCCCGCATCAAATAACAATCTTCGAATGGCACTATCAGTTACATTTTCCTTTGTCAAAGAAATAGGACGTAAATGCAAAGCCACTAATTTCTGCACCAACTTCATGTGCTCGTTCAAAGGCAGCTTTAATTGTGTAAATAATTTAGGCACCATCCTTGCTCCAACAACTTCATGCCCATGAAATGTCCAACCAAAACCAGGCTCAAATCTCTTTGTATTTGGTTTTGCAATATCATGTAATAAAGCCGCCCATCTTAGCCAAACATCTTCGGTATTTGCAGCAAGATTATCCAGCACTTGTAAAGTATGAGAGAAATTATCTTTATGTCCAATGCCATCAAGGGTTTCAGCACCTTCTAATTTTAATAACACTGGAAATATTTGTGCCAATAAACCTGCTTCTTTCAATAGATACCAACCCTTAGATGGTTGCTTTGTTTTCATTATTTTTTGCAACTCATCTGTAATCCTTTCTTGAGAAACAATCTTAATTCGATCTGCCATTTGCTGGATGGCTTTGAATGTTTTTTCTTCAATCACAAAATCCAATTGTGTTGCGAACCTGATCGCACGCATCATCCTTAAAGGGTCGTCATCAAATGTTTGTTCTGGCGACATTGGCGTACGAATGATTTTTAATGCTAAGTCTTCCATTCCATTGAATGGGTCTAATAGTGCGCCAAAGTTGGATGCACTTAAATCTATCGCCATTGCATTGATGGTAAAGTCCCTTCTATTCTGATCATCTATCAAAGTACCTGGTTCGACTGTTGGATTTCTACTTTCTCTTACATAGGATTCTTTTCTTGCGCCTACAAATTCTATTTCTATGTCTGTTAATTTCACCTGAGCTGTGCCATAGGTTTTAAACAATGAAACAAATGGCTTTGGACTAAATTGATTGGCGAATGTTGTTGCTAATTGCAATCCATCTCCTATACAGACAATATCAATGTCTTTGGTATTTCGTGCTAAAATTTTATCACGCACAAATCCACCCACTGCATAGGCAGGTATTCCTAATTTTGCCGCAGCTTCACCTGCAATGGCTAATAGGTCTTTTTCTTGTGCTGTTAATTCAATGGACATCGGTGCAAAAGTACTAATTGTGTAGCACTTGTTGGAGCGGTTGATTGATTTGTTCCATGGTAATGGTTTCGGCGCAATTAAAATGCTGTTTTGGGCATTGCTTTTTACCATGCAACCCACAAGGCCTGCAACTTAAAGCTTGTTTTGTCTCAATAATAAATGAGGTATCCGACAAAGGACCATAGCCAAAATCGGGCACAGTCGAACAATAAATAGCAGCAACAGGCGCATTCATTGCGGAAGCAAAATGCATGGGTGCAGAATCATTGACATAATTTAATACAGCTCCTTTTTGCAAAGCGGCAGATGCTAAAAATGAAAGCCTACCAGCCATATTGACTAGATTTTGTTTTTGCACTGCATGTAATATCTGATCATTCAATGGCTTATCCCCTGGGCCCCCGAGTAAATAAATAGGCCCTTCAAAAGGAATTGAATGCAATAATTTGATCCATTGTTGCAATGGGAATTGTTTGGTAAACCAAACCGAAGCAGGTGCCATACATAAATAAGGTACTGACTGATATCCTTCGACTACTTTTTGATCCTGCAAGGAAGGATACAATGCTGGCCTTGCATTTGGAAAAATTCCCAATGGTAATAACAAAGCATGGTTTCTTTCTATTTCATGCAATCCATTGCCAACAAATTCATGTTTAATTGTATTTGTAAACAAAAACGCAAGTGGATTTTTATCAAATCCAATTTTCATCTTTGCACCAGACAAAGCTGTCCATAAACCTGTAGCAGCATAACGTTGCACATTGATCACTGCATCAAACTGACTTTTTCTAATGGCGAAAAGGATTTGTAGCCAATTCGCATATTTATTTTGTTGCTTATCCCATACCAATACTTGATCTATAAATGGATGTGCATTCAATAATGCCTCATTTCCCTTTCTTACTAATATAGAAATTGATGCTGCAGGATTTTGCTGATGTATGGATTCCAACAAGGCAGTTGCTAAAACGACATCTCCTATAAATGCAGTCTGAATGATTAATATTTTCTGTGCCATAGATCGGATTTAAGAACGAATGATGATGATTTGATCTTTTTCCCATTTCACAATGGCAGAAGGCTCCTTCAAAGTAGTATCCTCTTGCTCTGATCGCACCACATAATCAACACCTTCAATAATATCTAATGAGATATCTGAAAAGCATTTGGGTGTAGGCAATCCAGAAATATTTGCAGAAGTACTAACAATGGGTTTACCAAATGCATGCATTAATTGTTGCGCAAAATTTGCTTTACAAATTCGAATTGCAATAGAACCATCAGATGCAATTAAATTTGGTGCTACATTTTTTGCATGATCATAAATCACGGTAGTTGGCTTCGCAATACCTTTGATATAATCTGCCACTTTCGGTTCGAGGTCTGCTACATAATCTAAAATCCATTTTTCTTCGGGCACCAATACAATCATGGATTTTGTGTCTGCTCTTTTTTTAAGTGCATAGATTTTATCGACTGCTACTGGATTGGTTGCATCGGCACCTATCCCCCAAACAGCATCTGTAGGATATAAAATGATGGCTCCTTTCCTTAAAGCAGCTAATGCATTGGCAATATCTTCTTCCATTAAAAACATATTGCAAATTAATCATTAAGGTTTAAAGCAATTCAAATGATTGTGTAAAAGAAAGGCTTTAACTATCTAAATCAACCTGTATTTTTGCCAAAATCGAATGAAAAGGACCAATCTATACAATCAAGGGTTTCTCTGGGCAGTCCTAGGCACCATTCTATTTTCCACCAAAGCCATATTCATCAAACTTTGTTTTAAATCAACCAATATTGATGCAAGCAGCTTATTGATGTTACGCATGTTGTTTTCTTTACCATTCTATGCTATTGCAATGTGGTATTTTTTTGCAAATCAACAAATCAAAAAAGTAAAAGCATCTACATATTTTGCGGCATGTTTGATTGGTATACTTGGATACTATATGAGCAGCTTATTTGATTTTATCGGATTGCAATATGTTTCTGCAAGCATTGAAAGAATTATTCTATTTATCTATCCAACACTTGCTGTGTTATTGAATCTATTCATTTTTAAAGTAGCCATAACTAAAAGACAATGGCTTGCCATTTTAATTACTTATCTCGGCATTGGGCTTGCTTATTGGGGTGAATTAAATCAAATACCTGATACAAAAATGTTCTTTTTTGGTACATGGATGATCCTGCTATGCGCTGTTACCTATGCTTTATACTTAGTGGGGTCAGGGAAAATTATACCAAAAATAGGCGCCCCACAATTTACAAGCCTGTCCATGTTGGCAGCAAGTCTAGGTATTTTTATACATTATTATGTGAAGCATGGCCAAGACATCACATCTATAATAGACATGCCGATTCTGAATTCTAGTAGTTTATACTATGTAATTGGTCTTGCACTCATAAGCACAGTGATTCCTTCCTTTTTAATGAGTGGCGGGATGAAAAGGATAGGTAGCAATGACTTAGCCATCATTACAAGCATTGGACCAGTTTCGACCCTGTTTCAGGCAAGATGGGTCTTAAATGAAGCTTTTAGCTGGGAACAGATTTTAGGGACCGTATTTGTACTTGTGGGGGTTATGCTTGTAAAAAAAGTTGGGGCAACCAAGACGAATCCCGATCACCCCAATTATCCTTCCCCCAAAGGATAAAATCTTTATATATTATATTTCTTTAATTTATTGTAAGCGTTAATGTAAATATGGCATAGAACATAGTCTATTACCAAACAATTCATTAATTAAGTGGTGAAAATAGTTTTTTTGATTTAACTTATTGATTAACAATATTTATAGTATTAATAAAATATTAAATTAGTTATTTATTGCATTATACATTTTTTATATAAAATATTTATATAATTTTGAATCATGCTTCGAAAAGTTGGAATCATACTATTTTTATTTCTAAATGTTCATTTATTCAGTTTTGGGCAGGCTGATATCACTGTCAAACAACTTTCTTTGGCAGAGCATGCCCTTTTAGATTTTATCACGACTGATTCTGTCAATGACCTTAGCCTGCATATATTTAAGGAAAACCTAAAGTTTGGGGTACCTAATAAATTAGCCAATGGTGTCAGTCTTTTAAAGAAAAAAGATAAAATTTATTTGCAATTAATGGGCTCTGGTAGATTATACCAATTGCAAAAACAAGGAAAAAGCAAGTATGAATTCATCAGACTTGATTCAACTTTCTATGCTGGATCAAATTTTGGCAGTATTAACTTCTTTTACAAGGACACTTTATTTAAGTTAGGCGGGGGTGGATTTTGGAAAATTGTAGATTATTTTACTTTTTATAGTACTAAAACAAATGAATGGGAATTGATTAGTTCAAAGAAAGGCATCCCAGTCTATCAAAGCCCTGAAAATGGTGTTTTATTTTATATTGATCAATTGAATGGTAAATTCTATCTATCTAATTCTATCAATCAATTGGATTTTCCTGCTTCATTTAATACATCCTATTCTGACACTTGTCGAGTTTTTAATTTTAAAGATAAAACATGGGAAAACCTGGGTAAAATTAACCCTAAACTAAAAGAGGTTTTACAAAAAAGTTTGGGACTCAAAACTACATTCGGCCCCTATTTGATTTTTCATTCAGACTTAGAAATAAAATGGCTTAATTTTTCAACCAACCAATTTGGTGTTCTTACAAAAAATAAGCAAGATGAATTCAGGGAAAAATGGCTCAAATTATACAAAGGCCCTCCTAATCATTTTTACCAATTTGTATTGGGCAATCATTTTTATTTAATTAGAATCGAAAATAATGGCGCTTTAGAATATGAATCCATTGAGCTAAATAATAAAGACTTTATTGATCCAAATGCACAAGCCATTTATTCAAATAGCTTCATTGGCACTTTATTAAGGAATATAGAACCTGGGAAACCTATCATTGGTAACGTTTTTATAGTAATAATCGTCTTATTACTATATTCCTTATACAACAAGAAAATCAAAAAAGAGAATACACCAATAGAAATACAATCTATTTTATATAAAAATTTTTATAGCGCTTTGACATCAATAGAGAAAGATTTAATTCTGTCGATTTATGAATTACAAATCAAGCAAGAACAAATAAGTATCAAAGCAATTAATAAAATTATTGGGGTACAACAAAAAGATACCATTACTCAAAATAAAAGTCGCAGTGACTATTTTTTAAGAATTAATCAGAAATTTAAATTAGCTACAAGAGCAAACGAATTATTAATTGTAAAACAAAGAGAGGAAACAGATAAAAGAATTTACAATTATAATATCAATCCTGTCTTTATGGATTCAATGAAAACGTTATTCTTAAACAACCAGTAAGCTGCATCCCCTTCTTGCACTTTGATCTAATCTTCCAATGACTTCAAAGCTTCCGTCTAGATGCACAATGCCAATATCTTCTGTGGCGATAAAAGCACAACTATGATGATTTGCGAGGTCAATAATATGCAAAACGCCCCTTCCTGTTGTACTCAATGCTGTTGGGTCTGATTCATCTGCCACTAATACCTTCATCCAAGGTGGACAAACATAAATTCCTGCTCCTTTGGAATAAGCTTGACTTAATAGTTCAGTCATACCATATTCTGAATGGATGGTTTCAATACCAAATCCATTTGCTAAATAAGCATGCAATGCTGGTTTAGTTAATTCCTGTTTTCTGCCTTTCATCCCTCCCGTCTCCATCACTATGGTATGTTTCAATGTTTGAGGATACGCATCCACAAAATCCATTAAGGCGAAACTCACCCCAATTAATAAAGTTTTTTGTTGTTCCTTTTCGAGGGTCGCCAAAGTATGATTCAGGTTTTCGAAATCATACAAATAAAATCCACTTCTTGCATCTTTACTTGCATGAATTAAATGCTGGGTCATATACACCAAAGAGGAATGTTGTCGCTCTAAATAATTGGGCAATAGACCAAGTATGCAATAGTCTTGTGGTGCTCCATAAAATTGTTGAAAACACTCCATAAAACTTTGTTCATATACATTAAGTTCTTTTACAAAATGTTTACTCACCACATCTTGTGTGGTACCACTGCTTTCAAAATAAAAATTTGGACATTCCGATCCAGTATAAATTGCATGTGTTTTAAAAAAATCAATTGGCAAAAATGGGATTTGTTCAAAACTTTCTACACTGTCTAAGGCTACCTTCATAGAGTGAACCCACTCCTTATAAACCGCATTATTTGTTGCTTGGTATTGCATAATGGACAAGGCCATGGGCAAGAAATTGGAGGGTTCCAATCCTTTTAAATCCTCCATGTTCCAGCTTTCTCCTTGCATACTACCTAGGTTTGCTACAAATGTATTAATAAATACAGAATGTAGTATCTTGCAAGGGTTATAATTAAACGAACTATGGCAAAAGCAACATCAAAAAAAGCAAGTACAAATAAAGTAAGTAACTCTAAGAAAAAAGATTTACTAGACCCAAAAGCATACCAATTTTTAAAGGAATACATCAACAATCCTTCACCAGTTGGTTTTGAAAGTAGTGGCCAAAAAATTTGGTTAAATTACTTGACACAATATGTGGATACCACTTTTTCGGATCCATATGGTACTGCAGTGGGTGTCATCAATCCAGATGCCCCATTTAAAGTGGTGATTGAAGCACACGCGGATGAAATAAGTTGGTTTGTTAATTATGTCAGTGACCAAGGTTTGATTTACCTTAAACGCAACGGCGGTGTGGACCATCAAATTGCGCCTTCTATGCGTGTTTGGATTCATGGAAAAAAAGGTCCAGTAAAAGCAGTGTTTGGCTGGCCTGCAATCCATACGAGATTGAGCAATCCAGAACAAAAAGAGCCACAACCTAAAGTAGACAATCTAACATTAGATTGCGGCGCAAGATCTAAAAAAGAAGTAGAAGCATTAGGTATTCATATTGGCGCTGTAGTAACCTATGAAGAAGGCTTTGACGAATTAGCACATGACTTTATCATTGGTAGAGCATTTGATAATAGAATTGGTGGATTCATGATTGCAGAAGTGGCAAGAATGCTTTCAGAAAATAAAAAGAAATTACCATTTGGCTTATACATTGTCAATGCAGTTCAAGAAGAAATTGGATTAAGAGGTGCCGAAATGATTGCTAGAAGAATCAAACCAAATATAGCCATTGTAACAGATGTGACACATGATACGCATACCCCAATGATTAATAAAGCAATCGAAGGCGATATTCAATGTGGTAAAGGGCCATCATTAGCCTATGCGCCTGCCATCCATAATAAATTATTAGCGATCGTAGAAGCTGCAGCAAAAAATAAAAAAATTCCAGTACAATTTAGAACACTTAGCAGAAGTACAGGAACCGATACGGACAGTTTTGCTTATGCCAATGACGGATGCCCTTCTGTATTGATATCTATTCCACTAAGGTATATGCATACTACGGTAGAAATGATTCATAAAAAAGATATCGTTGACACCATACAGTTAATGTATGAAACCTTATTGCAATTGAGTCCAAAAACCAATTTGAACTATTTATAATGTCGCAAGCCAGTCCTATTCATATTGCTATATTAGACCTATATGATGGCAGTGCTAATGTAGGGATGGATTGTATTATGGACATTATTGAGGATTGGAGTAAAAAACAATCCCTAACAATCATTACGACTGTTTTTGATGTTCGTTTGCAAAATGCATTACCTGATGATGGTTTTGATTTATACCTATCTTCTGGTGGTCCTGGCTCTCCTATTGATACACAAAAAGAACCATGGGATATTGCTTATTGCAATTGGCTAGACCAAATGTATGCGCAAAAAAAACCAGTCCTATTAATCTGCCACAGTTTTCAATTAGCCTGTAGGCATTTTGACATTGGAAAAGTTGGTTTAAGAAAATCAAAGCAGCTTGGAATTCTTCCTATCCATCCAACTACGGATCATGCCATTTTTGAAGCATTACCTGATCCATTTTTTGCCTTAGAGAGTCGCTTGTATCAGATTACTGAACCCAATGATGAAAAAATTGAATCTATGGGGGCAACCATCATTGCTTTAGAAAAAATAAGGCCTCAACTTCCTTATGAAAGAGCCTTAATGGGGGTTGCTTTTAGTGATACAATGATTGGTGTTCAGTTTCATCCAGAAGCAACAAAAGAAAGACTAACTACCTATTTTCATTCAGAGGCCATTAAGTCTGCTGTATTCGAAGACTTTAGTGAAGACAAGTGGAATCAAATCATCCTTTCTTTAGAAGACGATTCCAAAATCAAACATACATGTAGCAATTTTATTCCCAACTTTTTGAACCAAATGTTGCCTGTATGATTCCAGCAATTAGAGCAGCATTCAACGATCAATTTACTGAAGCTAAGTATCAACAATACCTTGCTATTTTAAATGCACCATTTAAAGATAGCATCCCCTTTAGAATTGCAGAAACCCCTGTTTTTATAGATCGAAATTTTAAATCGCAATTATTGGAAGTAGGCGAATACATATGTCAATTTATTACAGCGCCTACCTTCCCATTAAAAACCACAGGTGCCCTACCAAAAGGATTGCATATTCCTAATGAAGCTGCCCTGCCTGAATGTATTGTGATTGATTTTGCAATGGCAGAAGGGCAAGATGGACAAATCCAGCCTCAGTTGATTGAATTACAAGGATTCCCTTCTTTATTTGCTTTTGAACTATTACAAGCTCAAGCATTGGAAATGGCTTATGATATGCCAAAAGGTTTTGCTCCATTTTTGAATGGGTATAACCAACAAACCTATCTTGAATTTTTCAAAACAATGGTACTAGGAGATCAAGCTAAACATACCATTTTATTAGAGATCAAGCCTTATGAACAAAAGACTAGACTTGACCTACTATTGACCGAAGCATGGTTGAATGTGCCTATAGTTTGCCTTTCAGAAATTTACTTAAAAGACAAAGGTCTTTTCTATCAAAAAAATGGAATTGAATATAAGATTGAACGTATCTACAATCGTGTGGTGTATGATGAATTGATGCAACAAGCCCCCATTTTTATGAAACAATTCAAATTATTTGAACAAGCAGAAAATATAGAATGGGTCAATCATCCAAATCATTTTTTTAGAATTAGTAAATTTATACTACCCCTACTAAGTCATTCATTTATTCCAGATGCATTTTTATTATCCGATTGGAAAGAAAAACAATTAGGCACGGAATTGAATTTAGCTGAATATATATGTAAACCTTTATTTTCTTTTGGAGGTCAAGGTGTCATGCTCAATCCAACCATCGATTCCATCCATGCAATCAATGATCCTGAAAATTGGATCCTACAAAAGAAAGTAACTTATGCAGCTGTGATTGAAACACCTTCTGGTTCCTCTAAAGCAGAAATAAGGTTATTTTATTTCTGGGATAAACAGTTAGGTCGTTATGTTGCCACCAATAATTTAACAAGAATCAGCAAAGGCCCCATGATTGGCGTTAGCTATAACGATACTGCCACCTGGATAGGTGGCAGTATCAGCTATTTTGAGCAATAACTTATTTATTCGGACTTATTCATCAATTTACCTAATAGGCTAAAGGCATTTTTTACAACAATTTGTTTCCCTATCCATGTATTCGAATCTGCATTAGTAACAGTTACAAAAGTTTCATTGGATTGACTTACTTGAATCTCAATTGCCTCAAATGTATTTTCTGCAGATTGTACAAAAATATAATCCTTGCCTTGAAATCTTTGCACCGAAGCGATTGGTATTAATACTGCATCTTTTGTTTCAACAATAATATCCGCTGTTAAAAACATCCCTGGTAATACATTTGCTGGTATTTTCTCAAAGTGGCAATGCAATAAACCTGTTTTATCTTCATTGATATTATGTGCAACAGCTAAAACTGAAACTGGATATTTTTTTGAAGGATCCTGTGTTAAGGTTACAGTCCCCTTATTGCCTACCTTAAAATTTGCAATATCTTTTTCATAAATAGTGATAGCAGCATGGATATCATTTGGATTGATAATTTCTAATAAGATATCCGATGGAGTAACATATTTACCTCTATTGATATTTACCTTACTAATATAACCAGCAATGGGTGCCACTAATTGAACCAAACTTGACATTTTTTCGGTCGTTAAATTTTCTGGTTGTATATTAATGAGCTTTAATTGTTCAGACAGGGCTTTTAATTGAATTGCATTGGTATTATAATCTGCTTGTATTTGTTGAAATGATTTTTTACTTACTGCTTCCTGTGTCAATAATGTTTTTTGACGATCTAGATCTTGTTGCAAGTAACTTAGCTTCGCTTTAGTCGCTAAATAATTTTCTTGTAATTGAACATAAGCAGGATCTTTCACCGTAGCCAATACTTGTCCCTTTTTTACAAATGTGCCAGGTATTAAATTGATGTCTTGTATATACCCACCCATTGGTATACTAACTGATGCGATAGCTGTTGGCGGTACATCTATGACACCATTTAAATGCGTCATGCCCTTCATTTTACCTTGTACAATAGGTGCAAGTTCTAATTGAGCGAGGCTTGCTTGTTCTTTTGTTAATTGAACTATATTAGATGCCACATCAGTGACTGAGTCTTCCTTAGTCGTTGTTGATTTTGGATTCGTTCCACAACTGCTTAAAATAATTGTGGTCAGTAAGATGGTATACATTGTTTTCATGATAGACAATTTTGATATATTATTTTGACAACAAATAATACAATGTGGATTGATTTAAATTAAATAATGCTAGTGATTCTAAGGCTTGCATTTGTATTTCTTGTACTTGACTCATTGCATTCGACCATTCAATATAACTTATTTGCCCTTCTTTAAAAGACAGGTTCGCCATATTGGCCATCTTAGTGGCATTTGGAATAAGTCCCTTTTGTATATGCTGGTACAAATCCAGTGTTTCTTGATAATTAGACCATGCTTTCTGAATTTGCATATTTAAATCAAGCATCGCTTTTTCTTTTTCACGCATCATGACAGCTTCATTCGCTTGACTCGCTTTCACCTTCTGCTTTAATCCTGATCTAAACAATGGGACGTTTAAGCCAAGGTTCACTGAATTGTACCTGTTTTGATCATTTGGATTCATTCTAAAACTTTGGTTCGTATAGCCGACGGCTACCTGAGGTAAAATTTTAGACTTAGCAACATTGGTCTCTGCGATAGCTGATTGTAATTTTTGCATCCAAAATAAATTCATTGGATGCCCCGCATCAATGACTGTATCTAATAATTTAGGTTCAAATTGTAAGCTTTCTGCTGGTATGAGTAAGGATGGGTCTTGTAACAAAATAACAAATTGCTTTTGCAATCCAAGCTGCTCGTTTTGGTTTTTTAGTATTAACTGCCTGTGCAAGCTTACCAAGTTTTGCATATTCAATTGCTCCAATCCATTGTCTTGTCCAGCTTTAAATCTTGCATCCACCGCAGCCAATTGTTTGACGTAGATGGAATCTAGCTGACTTAATAAAATGCCTTTAGCTACTTGAAATTGTAATTGTATATACAATTGCTCCACCGCATGTTGGATCATTTTTTGATCCAACACTGTTTGATAACTGTAATTTTGACGAATAGCAAGGTATAAGTTCTTTTGAGCTTGATAGACCTTTGGTAGATCAAAGACTTGCTCTACTGCGTATTTAGAATCATTTAAACTACTATTCACATTCCCTAATTCACCTCTAAAAGTCAATTTAGCTGGATCAAAACTTGATTTTGATAACGCTTGATAATATGCACCTTGTGCTTCGGTTGTTTTTAAAGTTGGAGACACTAACATTGCCTGTTCAATCACTTTTGCTAAAGGCTTTTTTACAGTCAATTGCTGTGCTTGTAGAACTGTTGCATTTAAACCGATAATACAAAAAAGAATAGCCATCGTAGTTTGACCTAAACGTTTTTTCTCAAATAATTGATAAAAAATAGGTAAGACAAACAAAGTTAAAAGCGTCGCAGACAATAAACCACCAATCACCACAGTGGCCAATGGCTTTTGCACTTCGGCTCCAGCGCCATTGCTTATTGCCATTGGGATAAAGCCTAAAGAAGCTACAGCTGCTGTGATTAAAATGGGTCTTAGCCTTGTCTTAGTAGCCGTTGTTATAATGTCTGCAATTGATCTATTAGGTTCCATCGCTAATTTGTTCATTTCGGTTAATAATACAATACCATTCAAAACAGCTACACCAAATAAGGCAATAAATCCAACGCCTGCTGATATACTAAATGGCATCCCTCTTAACCATAATGCAAGCACACCTCCTATGGCAGAGAATGGAATGGCGGAGAAAATCAATAAGCAATGTTTTAAATTATTAAAAGCAAAAAACAACATCGCAAAAATCAACAATAAAGCAACAGGAACAGCAATTTGTAAACGACTTATTGCATGTTCTAAATTTTCAAATTGTCCTCCATATACCACATAATATCCAGGAGGAAATTGAATAGACTTTTTGACTTTTTCTTGTACTTCGTTCACTACTGTCTTTACATCTTTCCCTCTTACATTGAATCCTACTACAATTCTTCTTCCTGCATCCTCTCTTTGAATTTGGTATGGTCCCTCTTCTATTTTTACGTCGGCCAGTTCATACAAAGGAACCTGTTTGCCATTTTGAATAGTCACCATTAAATTTTTAATTTGTTGCCAATCCTGCTTTTGAACAGTATTGAGTTTTACAACTAAATCAAATCTCTTATCTCCTTCAAATACTTTACCAGCTATGCCTCCTGCATAAGCGGATTGAATTACTTGATTGACTTCTTTAATATTGGCACCATACTTTGCAATAGCTGTTCTGTTAAAATGAATCACTACCTGTGAAATACCCGTTACGGTTTCTGTATATAAGTCTTTAGCACCTTCTACATCGTGAATAATATTGCCCATTAAAGCTGCATACTTTGCCAAACTATCTAGGTTTTCCCCAAATATTTTACATGAAACATCCTGTCTTGAACCTGTCATTAATTCATTGAATCGCATTTGAACAGGATATTGAAACCCAGAAGTAATCCCTGGTACCTGCGACATCACTTTGCCCATCGTATCTGCTAATTCATCAAAGCTGTTGGCAGATACCCAATCTTTTTTGTCCTTTAAAATGATCATTAAATCGGAGGCTTCCATAGACATTGGGTCTGTTGGTATTTCTCCAGCACCAATTTTAGTCACAATTTTCTCGATCTCTGGAAAGCGATCTATCAATAATTTTGAGGCTTTCTGAGTCGCATCTAAAGTGCTGTTCAATGAACTTCCACTCAATAATCTAGTATCTACAGCAAAATCTCCTTCTTCTAATTTAGGAATAAACTCTCCCCCTAATGTCGTTAATAAAAAAATAGTCCCTGCAAATAGTACAATG
Organism: Bacteroidota bacterium; assembly: GCA_039798125.1. Classification (GTDB taxonomy): domain Bacteria; phylum Bacteroidota; class Bacteroidia; order Chitinophagales; family Chitinophagaceae; genus Sediminibacterium. Next base: position 16,872 of record JBDKGO010000002.1, read on the forward strand.
GTCAACCCAATGATTTGTTTTGGTATCTTCAATGCCTTCATCAATAAAGGTTCATAGAAATTTTCTAATTTCTGCATGTATCGATCTGTCAAGGAATCTTTTTGAATTCTGTTTCTATTCAATACCCAAGCACTCATCATAGGCACATAGGTAATGGATAAAATAAATGCCCCAATCAATGCAAATGAAACTGTTTGTGCCATTGGTTTAAACATCTTTCCTTCAATGCCACTTAAAGATAAAATAGGTAGATACACAATCAGGATAATGATTTGACCAAATGCCGCAGCACCCATCATCTTATTAGATACCTGACCCACAATTGAATTCATCTCTGTTTTATCCAATTGATTGCGCCCCTCTTTTTTAGAACTATGGTACAATTGATGCAATACTGCTTCTACAATGATAACTGCCCCGTCTACAAGCAATCCAAAGTCCAATGCACCTAAACTCATCAAGTTTCCACTCACACCAAAAAGATGCATTAATATAAATGCAAATAACATCGCAAGTGGTATGACAGATGCCACGACCAATCCTGCTCTTAAATTGCCTAAAAATAAAATCAAAATAAAAATTACAATCAATGCCCCTTCCAATAAATTTTTAGAGACGGTACTAATGGCATTGTCTACCATTTTTGTTCGGTCTAAAAAAGGCTCAATAACTACCCCTTCTGGCATCGTCTCCTGAATAGTTGCAATTTTAGATTTTATATTCGCAATGACTTGCTTACTATTTTCACCTTTCAACATCATCACAACCGCGCCTGCTACTTCTCCGTCTGCATTGTAGGCAGTGGCCCCAAACTTTGTTGCTTCACCAAGTTTAACTTGTGCAATGTCTCGCACCAAAAGTGGTATCCCATTGGATAAAGTCTTCACAGGGATACTTGATATCTGATCCATGCTATCCACCATCCCTTCTGTTCTGATAAATAAAACGCCAGGTCCATGTTCGATATAAGCACCTCCGGCATTTTGATTGTTGTCGTTTAAAGCAGTATAAATATCATTCACCGATAAATCATATTGCTTTAATAACTCAGGATTCACACTTACTTCAAACTGTTTTACTGCACCTCCAAAACTACTTACATCCGCCACCCCAGGCGTGCCTAATAATTGCTTGCGAACAATCCAGTCTTGCATTGTTCTTAATTCTGTTAAGCTATACTTTCCTTCATACCCTTTTTTAGGCCTCACCACATATTGATAAATTTCACCTAACCCTGTCGTTAAAGGACCAAGTTCTGGAATGCCCATACCCTCAGGCATTTGAGACTTAACTGTAACTAATCTTTCAGAAACCTGTTGTCTGGCCCAATAAATATCTATATCATCTTTGAACACTAAAGTCACTAAACTCAATCCAAATCTTGAAAAACTTCGTTGCTCAATCATTCCTGGAATATTCCTTGTCGCTTGTTCAATAGGCACAGTGATTAATCGTTCTACATCGGGCGCACCTGCACTTGGCACAGATGTAATAATTAACACCTGATTATTGGTGATATCCGGAACAGCATCAATTGGTAATTTAGAAATGGAATAAATCCCTCCTAAAATCAACGCAAAAACTCCTAAAAGAACAACTAGTTTATTCTTAATAGAAAACTGTATAATTTTTGATAGCATAATTTAAATTCTTACTCAACAATTTGAATGGGTATAAATTACTTAAAGTTAAGCATTAATACAATAGTCTACTCAGTTACCAAGCTTTGAACACCAAAACCTGCACCTGTAACTGCTAATTTAATTTGATCTATCTCGACTTTTTTACCCGTTTTAAAAGCTAAAATATACATTGACTTTTCTATGTCTACTTTCACATCTTCTACAAAATCTAATTTAGATAATGCTTTGAAAATTGCTTTAGAACACATAGAACAAGTTAAACCAGAAGCAACAAGGGTTACTTTCTTAATCTCTGCAACTTGAGTTGAATCACGATCATATTTACAACATTCGTGCAACGCGTCATAAGCTGCTTTTGTAGCTGTTTTATGCTCTGTATCATACCCAATAGCAGCAATCGCAGTTTCGATTTTGTCTAGATTGGTTTTACTATCAAACATTAAAGTCAATATTTTCGCATCCATATCCCAATTGGCGGTCTTTGCACCTGCTGTTTTTGCAGCTTTTTCAATACTTGATTTACACATGCCGCAATTACCTGATACTTTTAATTTAGTAGTAGCTTGCGCATTTGCCAAGAAAAAAGTGGCCAATATAAAGCCAGAAAATAGAATCAATTTTTTCATACAATTATTTTTAATTTTTGAAATACTATAAATACAAATAGCATGGGAATAGCAAAATAATATTGCCGATTCCATCCATCATCAAAAAGAGATTAAAATCAAATTAAATAAAGACAGTCTAAGGCATAGATTGGCGGACCTGTAAATAACAGCCCCTTCTTAGAATGAAATTGAATGGAAATATGCTTTACAACTACAGTAGGAACTGAGTATGTAAAATTTAATACTGGAATAGTAGTTACAGATAAACCCTTTTTTACTTTTTGAAATTCGGCAGACTGATGTAAGTCTTGCTTTTTGACAAAACTTGTTTTTTCTGAACAACAAGTATCCTTTTTAGTTGACTTGTTTTTAGAAGCCTTACCACATAAACATTTTTGAACTTTCCCAGCACATAGATGTGCTTTTACAGTTGCTCCAATGCTGGAAAAACTGTACACAAATAAAAGCAGGATAGTCAAAAATTGTTTCACCCTGTAAAGGTAGTACTAATTGATAAAATTCCACCAAATCCCAATCCTTAACCAAGTGCCTGTTCCTGGATAATTTGGTGCAGTAAATTGATAACGTGTACCTAATTGATTACTAGTGGCTAACAAAGTATTCAACTGTTCCATGCGTATAAATCCTTTGAATCTTTTGATCCTGAAATTTAAAAACGCATTGGCTATAGGCCTATTATTGGTCGTAAATTGGTCTTGCAGGTAAAACTGCCCAGTGAGTGGCATATAGGTGTCGGGTTGATAGGCACTATGATAGATCAATTCTAAGCCAGTGGATAGGAATAAGTTTTTAAAGAAATTGCCCTCAAAAGCAAGGCGCTGTCTGGTGAAAATAACAGGCAAATGCAATGGTGCGTTGGGATCTACTAACTGTAAACTTAGCTCATTGTACCAATTCCAATGGGTACTTAATTTCAATTGATTGGATACCGTACCCTTCATATAACTCAATGCCTTATCATAAACCAATGGTTGATACCCTGAACCAAAATATTGAAAATTTTGAATGAGCTTGTACTGAAACGAAGCAGTTAAACCACGGCTTTTTTGATCCCAAATTGCACCAGCCTCTATAATATTTTCTTTATCAATACCACTTAGTTTGGAAATAGGGAATGCGGTGATACCAAGACGATTAAAAGAAGGCGTACGATTTGAATTTTGTAACCATAAAGCCACTTGATCCCCCTTTTTATTGAATACACTTGTCAAAGAAAGCAATGCTTCATAATCTCCTGCATGATAGCCATTTAAAAATAATTTTCCAGATGCTTGAATATCCCAACGTAGGTTTTTGGTTTTATTTTTATAGACACCGAGTCCATATATATCATGATTGGACCAGCTTTGAAGGGTGTCTTTAAAATTCAATTGTTGGTAACCAAGTCCAACTTGAAGGAATTGATTGGGATTGGTTTTTTCAGGAAAAGAAACTAAGCTAAATTCATTCGTGAATCTTCTCCATTGATCTTGAAACAACATGGCATCTCCCACTGGCAATTTGTAATTAAAATACTGCTCATAATTGAGGGCCAAAGGATTCGCATCAGCAAAAGTAAATAGATTGGATTGGTATTTTATTTCATTCTGGAATCGGAGTCTAGGATAAAATAAATAAGTAGTCACTGAGTCCTTCACTACAGAATCCTTCTGTCCTAAATCATAAGTTTGCTTCCATACAAAATTTTGATCTTTATAAGTGGACCCTGTTGCGATATTGGTATTAAAAGGATTTCTAAAGGAAGCCCCACTAACTCCGAGTCTTGTTTCTAGCTCATAGGGATTATTTAATGAAAGGCTATCAATTAATTGACTGTTCACTAATCCTCCATTTTCAGAAGACGCAGACTTATTCAACAACATGACCCAGTAAGAAGCATAGCGCTTTCGTTTAGATTGATAATTTGCTGCAATGCGCATATTATTCAGATTCGCATGTTGATTTTTTAAATTTCCCGGCGCGTTGCTAAAACGATAGGCAAAAGAATAATTGAATTGCTTGGTTTTATTTTGGGTATGCAATAATTCTATTAATTGTTCCCCTTTACCTCCCAACAAATAACCCAATTCTGTATATGGTTTGGTGGTTTGAAAAAATGGGGTTTGCTCTAACGTATAATTGTACACTTCATAGGACCTAAAACCTGCATCCCATCCCCCTCTCTGCAAAGGATTAAACAAAAAGGACCTACTAGCATTCCCTAAATTTCCTAAATGATAGTTACTATAAGGCAGGATGAATTTTGAAAAGAAATCATTTACACTTGTATCCATATTCTGAATGACCAAGCTATTGTACAATCGATAAAAAATACCTATTGAGTCTTCCGCTTTATCTCTTTTTTGTAAAGAGTCTGTTGCACCTCCACCTCCACCGCCCCCACCAAATGAATTAAAGCGCATATTCTGTGCACTCAACTGTCCAATCAATAGACAAGTTGCAATACAACAGATGAATAAATTACGCTTTGTCCTCATGTTCGTCATTATATTAGTGCTTTGAAAAAGCTGAAATCTTATGCAGCAATTTCTTTTACCAATGCACTGAAAATTACAGTTAATAAAGGTTCGGCTGCATTTGCTGCTGCCAACACTTCTTCGTGTGTGATGACATTATTGTCTTCTCTTATACCTAAATCGGTGACTACACTCATTGCAAAAACCTTCATGCCACAATGAACAGCTGCGATATTTTCTTGCACTGTACTCATGCCAACCACATCTCCGCCAACAATCTTGATGAGTTGATATTCGGCTCTTGTTTCAAAAGTTGGACCTGTTACACCTACATATACGCCTTCGTGCACTTTAATTTTATTTGCTGCAGCAATTTGTTTTGCTTTGTCAATAAATGCATTGGCATAAGGCTCGCTCATGTCTGGGAAACGTGTCCCAAGGGCAGGTTCATTTTTGCCCAATAAAGGATTAGGTGTGAAAAAACTAATATGATCTTTAATGATCATTAAATCCCCCACTTCATAATCCTTGTTGACGCCACCTGCTGCATTTGACAATAAAAGATTTTCTACCCCTAGTAATTTTAAAACACGAATTGGGAATACAACTTGTTCTGCAGTATACCCTTCATAGAAATGGAAGCGGCCTTCCATGACCCAAACTTTTTTACCATTCAATGTCCCCAAAATCAATCTTCCTTTATGTCCCTCTACAGTACTCACTGGAAAATTTGGGATTTCACTGTAGGGTATGCTGAAATCGGCTTCAATTACACTTGATAAATTACCCAATCCACTACCTAAAATGATAGCAGTATTTGCTTTTGTAGTAATTTTTGACTGAATAAACTTTGCAGTTACATCTAACTGTTGCATTAATGGAGACATAAATTGGCCTTTATTGAGCCACAAATATAACAACAGTAAAGGACTCTAAGCCTTAATTGACTTAGTTTCTCCCTTTAAAACGGTATAGGCAATCACAGCGCTAATGATCATAAATACTGCACCCATTAAAAAAGACGCTCCAGGAAAATAAATAGGATTACCAGGCTTGGTAAAATAGGCAAATAAACTAGTCATGATCAAGGGTCCTGCAATGGAAGTTACACTCATGATACTTGTTAAAGATCCCTGCAATTCACCCTGTTCATTTTTTGGTACATGGACAGAAATCAACGCCTGCAAAGCAGGTCCAGAAATTCCACCTAAACAATAAGGGATTAAAAATACAAACATCATCCATGAGCTACTTGCAAAAGCAAATAAGATCAAACCCAATGCATATAAAGCTATACCAAAATACACCGATTTTTCGTTGCCAATTTTTGGATTGATATAACGAATTAAAACGCCCTGAACTAAACCCACCATAAGCCCTACCATTCCCAAGGATAGTCCAATCATTTTAGGAGACCATTTGAATTTTTCCATATTGGCAAAACTCCAATTGCTCTGAACAGCATGCGATGCTAAATAAATAAATACCAAAGAAAAGATCAAACCCGACACTGCAGGATATTTTTTTAGATGCACTAAAGAACCTAAAGGATTAGATCTCTTCCAATCAAATGCCCTTCTGTTTTCCACTGGCAAGGATTCAGGTAATACAAAATACCCGTAAACCACATTCAACAGGGCTAAAGCGGCAGCGACAAAAAAAGGCAACCTAGGGCTAATTTCACCTAAAAATCCACCAAGCATTGGACCAATGATAAATCCAATTCCAAAAGCAGCACCAATCATTCCGAAATTTTGTGCTCTATTTGAATCATCACTGATATCCGCCATATAGGCTGATGCTGTCGTCACACTTGCACCAGTAATACCTGAAATAGTTCGTCCTATAAATAACCAAAGAATGGATGGAGCAAATGCTAAAAACAAATAATCCAAACCAAAACCTAATAGCGAAATTAACAAGACAGGCCTTCTGCCATATTTGTCACTTAAACTTCCAATGAATGGTGCAAATATGAATTGCATGGTTGCATATAAAAAAGTCATCCATCCGCCGTACAAAGAAGCTTTGCTTAAATCGTCGGTATGTAATAAGCCCTTTATCAATTGTGGAATAACCGGAATGATAATGCCAAGGCCCACTATATCAATCACCAATGTGAGAAATATGAATCCAACTGCTGCCTTCTTTGTGTTTGCCATAAAATAAATTGACGGATAGAGCTAGTTTGCCTATCCGTCAAATATACAAGTACCTTTCAAGACTTCAAAACCTTTTGAAAGATTCACCATGAAACCCTGATTAAATTATCCCTCATTCCTAAAGACAACCACCCCGTCAAAAATATCAATTAAGACTTTTTTGGACTTATCAATGGCGCCACTTAAAATTTGCTTACTCAATTCATTTACAACCAACTTTTGAATTAAGCGCTTTAATGGCCTTGCTCCAAACTGCATATCAAAGCCTTGTTCTGAAAGGTATTCAACCAAGTAGTCTGTAAACTCAATTTGCATCCCATTTTCTGCCACCAGGGACTTTAATTGTTTCAATTGAATTTGAACAATCGAAGCCATCTGCTTTCTTAGTAATGGAGAGAACATGATGATATCGTCTACCCTATTTAAGAATTCAGGACGAATGGTTTGTTTTAACAGATCCATCACTTCTGTTTTTGCCAATGCAGTTTTTTCTTCCACAGATTGATCTGTCACATCTTCAAAAGCATCCTGAATTAAATGACTTCCTATATTACTTGTCATAATGATGATGGTGTTTTTAAAATTAACCACCCTCCCTTTATTATCCGTTAATCGTCCATCATCCAACACTTGTAATAAAATATTCCAAACATCTGGATGCGCTTTTTCTATTTCATCCAAAAGCACCACACTATAAGGTTTTCGACGCACCGATTCTGTTAATTGTCCACCCTCTTCATAACCCACATATCCTGGAGGAGCACCCACTAATCTTGACACGGTATGTTTTTCCTGATACTCACTCATGTCAATCCTTGTCATCATACTATCGTCATCAAACAAATAATTGGCCAATGCTTTTGCTAATTCTGTTTTACCTACACCTGTTGTACCTAAAAAGATGAATGAACCAATTGGCTTCTTTGGATCTTGTAATCCGGCCCTACTTCTTCGAATCGCATCTGATACAGCGGTGATGGCTTCTTCCTGACCAACTACCCTTTCATGTAATGCCGTTTCTAAATGCAATAATTTTTCTCTCTCAGATTGCATCATTTTATGCACTGGTATGCCAGTTGCTTTTGCAATGTTCTCTGCAATATCATCTGCATCCACTTCCTCTTTCATTAAACGCTTGCCTTCTTCACCTAAATCATTTAATTGATTGGTGTATTCTAATAAAAGGGTTTCTTGTTCTTTTAATTTTCCATAACGAATTTCAGCAACCTGTCCATAATCTCCATTACGTTCAGCAACTTCTGCCGCTTGCTTTAATTGCTCCATTTTACCTTTTGCATCCTGCACTTTATCCACCAGTTCTTTTTCTACTTTCCATTTTGCAGTGAGGGTATCTTGTTGCACCAATAAATTACTTATTTCTACATTCAATTGTTTTAATTGATCCGGATTGTTCTCACGCTTAATGGCTTCTCTTTCAATTTCTAATTGTCTAATTTGACGTTGTAAAGTATCCAAGTCTTCTGGCATAGAATTCATCTCTAATCTAAGCTTAGCAGCGCTTTCATCAATCAAATCAATGGCTTTATCTGGCAAAAAACGATCTGTAATATACCTCGAAGAAAGTTCTACAGCAGCCACAATCGCCTCGTCTTTAATGCGCACATGGTGATGCGTTTCATATCTTTCCTTCAAACCCCTTAAGATAGAAATCGCATCTTCTTTAGTTGGCTCATCAATCATGACTTTCTGGAATCTTCTTTCCAATGCTTTATCTTTTTCGAAAAATTTTTGGTACTCGTTTAAGGTAGTTGCTCCAATCGCCCTTAATTCTCCTCTTGCCAAAGCTGGTTTCAAAATATTCGCAGCATCCATGGCACCATCACCTCCTCCAGCACCAACAAGTGTATGAATTTCATCAATGAATAAAATAATATCTCCATCACTACTCGTGACTTCTTTAATGACACCTTTTAATCTTTCTTCAAATTCACCTTTGTATTTTGCACCGGCAATCAATAGCCCCATATCTAAAGCATAAATAATTTTAGACTTTAAATTTTCGGGCACATCCCCATTTACAATACGCATCGCCAATCCTTCTGCAATCGCTGTTTTACCAACACCAGGCCCACCCACTAAAATTGGATTGTTCTTACTCCTTCTTGTTAGTATATGCAATGTTCTTCTTATTTCGTCATCACGGCCAATGACAGGATCTAGTTTCCCTTTGTTGGCCATGTCGTTTAAATTCTTTGCATATTTATTCAATGCTTGAAACTGTGTTTCTTGCGTAGCAGATTTAATTGTTTCACCCTGTCTTAATTCTGTAATGGCTGTTCTTAATCCTTTCTCGGTCAAGCCTGCATCTTTCAGGATTTTTGCAACGGCATCATTCACTTGAAGGATGCCCACAATTAAATGCTCTACAGTCACAAAGTCATCACCAAAATCTTTTAATGAAGCAGTTGCTTTTAATAATACTGCATTCAAGTCTCTACTCAAAGCAGACGCTGGTTCACCAGTTTGTTGTTTTGGTAATTTTTCAAATAATGCATCTAGTTTTTGCAAAACCCAACTAGGTTGTACATTATTTTTTTTCAATAAAAAATCAGTTGGACTGTCTTTGTCTCCAAGAATTGCTTTTAATAAGTGGGCAGTTTCAATATTCGCATGTTGGTTATTGTACGCCAATTGCTGTGCAGCCTGAATGGCTTCCTGCGCTTTAATGGTATATTGATTTAAATTCATATTACTAGTTTTAGTATTTACTTTATACCCGCAAATAGAAAGCCATTCCTAGAATTCAGCAATTATGTCTTAATCCAACTTAAAAAAGCGTAATAAAGTCAGTCCTACATTGCTTTTTCTGCTAAATTTACATAAGATGACAAAAAGCAATAAGATGGCACCTAAAAGAAATTTATTCTTACCTCATTACGAACACAAAAGTCAACCACTAGCTTCAACGAGTGTATACTATAGACGTATTTTAACAAACCTATTTAAGTCTATTTGCATTTTAGGGGCTTCCCTATTCATCGGTATTCTTGGTTATAAATTTTTAGGCCCCATGAGTTGGATAGATGCTTTACACAATGCCTCCATGATTTTAAGTGGAATGGGTCCTGTTGTTACTATTCAAACCAATGCAGGAAAATTATTTTCTTCTTTTTATGCCATCTTTAGCGGCGTTGTTTTTATCACAAGTATTAGCATATTGATTGCGCCAACTGCACATCGTTTTTTTCACTCTATGAATCTTGAAGATTGAACCAATTTAGGCATACTCAAATAATCAAAGACCTTGCCTTGCAACATGGGTTTGATTTCTGTGGCATTGCAGAAGCCAAAGAATTAACCGAAGACGCATTTAGATTAGAGCAGTGGTTGGCAAAGGGTTTTCATGGCGATATGCAATACATGGAAAAACATTTTGACTTAAGAATCAATCCAAAAAAATTAGTGCCTGGTGCAAAATCTGTCATTACTTTTTTAAAAAATTATTACCCAGAACAAGTACAACCAACCGACTTTCCAAAAATTGCAAAATATGCATACGGCCAGGATTACCATGAAGTGATTAAGCTTTCATTGAATCAGATGTTGGATGAACTGCGTCAAAAAATTGGTCCTATTGAAGGTAGAGGTTTTGTAGATTCCGCTCCAGTCTTAGAGCGTTCCTGGGCTTGGCTTTCGGGCGCTGGCTGGATTGGTAAAAATGGGAATTTAATTCAACCTAAAAATGGTTCCTTTTTTTTCATTGCTAGCTTAATTGTAGACCTTGAATGCGATTACGACCAACCCATTGCGAAAGATTATTGTGGCACTTGTACTAAATGTATTGATACTTGTCCAACGCAAGCTATTTTGCCCAATAAAACCATTGAAGCAAATCATTGCATTAGCTACTACACCATTGAATTGAAAAAACAAACCATCGAAACAAGTGATGACAGAGGATATCAAGACTGGGCATTTGGCTGTGATATTTGTCAGGATGTATGTCCTTGGAATCGTTTTAGTCATCCCCACCAAGAAGCAAAATTCAAACCAATTGAAGGCTTATTAACCATGTCCAAAGATGCTTGGCTCGAAATGGAAGAAACTAGTTTTAAGGCAAGATTTAAACAATCTCCTTTACTTAGATCAAAATTATATGGGATCAAAAGAAATATTGAATATTTAAGGAGTAGAAGTTGATAAAATACAAGCTGTTAGATTTTGTAACTCTTCTTCCATCTTTGCACCTAAGACTTTCTCATTGAGTAAAGTCTGAAATTTTTCCCAAGGGTACCATTTCACATGTTGCTCAAATGACCAGTGAATTACATAAGTCCCTTCTTTTAAAGGCAGCCATTCTATTTGAACCTGATAAGGTGCTTGACCTGTCGCAACCCAATTTAAAAGCACAGTACTATCAGTACTTGAAAGCATTTGTATTGTTTGCGTACCTACTTGTGCAATACTATCCTGCACTATCACGGATTGATCTTTCCAATCACTCATCCAGCCTTTCCAAGCGGATAAGTCTTTCACGCAGTGTTGGATTTGTGATTTGGATGCATTGACTTCTACTGCTCTGGATGTAATCACCATGGAAGGAAATAAGCTCGCTATGGCAGTGATTAAAATGCTAATAACTAAAACACTTATGAGAGCAAAACGGATTAGTTTCATGTTATTCCCATTTAAATATTTTATATGCAGCAGCATACACTATGAAGATCCATGCAAAAAGTATCGCAATCTCATTTCCTACCGAAAATAAATTTGCACCCTCAAAAGCAATTTCACGCATAGCATTGTTAAAATGCGTTAGTGGTAAAATATTACAAAAAGGTTGCAACCATTTAGGGAAGGAATCTATCGAAAAGAAAGTGCCCGCCAGTAAAAACTGAGGCAGTGTAATTAAATTGGCAAATGGAGGAATGGTACTTTCATTTTTTGCTACTCCACTCACAATAAAACCAAAGCCCATAAACAAAATCAATGCAATGAAACTAAGTGCCATGATATTCAAGAAGGTAATCCAGCCATGCACCAATGTGAATTTGAAAGCAAAATGACCAATGCCAATAATGATCACCGCAGTCATCAATTGAAAAATAACCCTACTCAAGGCCTCGCCTAAAATGATGTATAAACGCCTGATGGGAGTTGCATAAAATCTTTTTAAAACCAATTGTTGTCTTAAATTAAAAAACAAAAAAGCCACACCAAATACACCTGCACTTAATAAGGAGAATCCAAGTTGTCCAGGCAAAATAAAATCGATTGTTCTATACGTTCTGCCAGGTACTTCAATGACTTCGTTTTTTACAACTGCAATAGTAGGTGCATCTTTAAATTGAGTCGCATTGATATTTGCAATCACTGCATTTAAGATAGACTTAATGAGTTGAATATTTTGCGGATTAGCAGCAGCTGAACTTGTTAATTGTATTTGATAAGGTTGACTAGGGTTTTGTGTTGGCTGAATATCAATCAAAGCTGTTATTCTTCCCTTAGCCAATTCTGCATTCGTGGTGGCTAGATCGGCATTCACAAATTTCAATCCTGCTAAGGATTTTATTTTGGCATACACTGCATTGGTGGTATCCGCTTTGGGAGCTAAAGCCACTTTTACATTGATATTCCCACCGCTACTTAAGAATCCAAATACTAAAATGAAAATAAGCGGAAATGCAATACTAAAAATAACTGCAGATGGGCTTCTCAAGATAGAGCGCAGACTTGCTCTTGTTATAGCAAGCATCGCTTTAATTTGACTATATGAATGCATGATACCTAGGGCTGTTTAACCACAAATATAGGCATTCGTGCTTGAGGGGCACCAACCATTTGTTGAACAGTTTTCAAATTTTGGAAAATCTGCCATTGGTTTGCACCTATTTCAGATTCGATTGATTTCACTTTTACATAATCTTTATAATCTTCAATTAAATCTTCGATAAAGGATTTTGATTCTGGATATTGCTTAATACTATAGCCTTTTAGTTTCGCCATTTTAGCTGCAGAAGCAATCGCATCATTCAATGTCCCAATTCTATCCACCAGGCCCACATTGATCGCATCGGAACCTAACCAAACTCGTCCTTGCGCAATTGAATCCACGTAGTCCATGGATTTTTTCCTACCCTTCGCAACCCTAGATTTAAAGGTATGGTAGATACTGTCTACGCCAGATTGCAGCATTTTTTGCTCCATTGTATTGAGTGGTCTTGTCACAGTTGGCGCATCTGCATAAGGCGCAGTTTTTACACCATCAAAACTAATACCTAATTTATTGTTCATGAATCCTGAAATATTTGGAATTGCTGTGAACACGCCTATTGAACCTGTGATCGTATTGGCATCTGCATAAATAGAATCAGCCCCAGATGCAATATAATATCCACCAGACGCAGCCACATCCCCCATACTTACTATCACAGGTATCTTTCCTTTAATCAATTCAATCTCTCTCCAGATAATATCACTTGCCAATGCACTACCTCCTGGTGAATTCACTCTTAATACCAATGCATCAATCGATTCGTCTGCTCTAATTTTTTGAAGCAACATCCTAAAATCATCACTTGCAATAGCGTCCTTCACATTCTTGCCCATCACAATATCACCGTCAGCATACACCACTGCAATTTTGCCATCACCAGTTCCTCTTAAAGGCACCGACTTTGCATAATCTTTAATAGAAACAAATGGAATATCGTTTTCTTTTATCCCATTAAGTTTTTTTGCAATCGTTTTTTTCAATTGGTCGTCATAGATTAACCCATCCACCAAGCCATTTGACAAAGCATCTTGTGCTGATTGAATTTTTGCCTCGTTTGCCATTGTTTTCAACTTTTCGGGTGCGATTTGTCTTGCACTTGCTACTGAACTGATGAAATGATCGTATAGACCATTTAACCATACACTCGTTTGTTGTTTATTGGCATCCGACATTTTTGTATACCTAAAAGGCTCTGTTGCACTTTTGAACTTGCCTGCATAAAACACTTGCATTTCTACATCCAATTTATCCAACATCCCTTTCAAGAAAACTGTTTCTAAAGAAAAGCCACTGAATTCCAATCCACCTTGCGGATGTGTATAAATCTGATTGGCTACATTGCCTACCCAGTAGCCTTTTTGAGAAATTGTTTCGCCGTAAGCAAAAATAAATTTGTTGCTTTTTTTGAAATCAACCAAGGCCTTTCTAAGTTCTTCTGAACTTGCATAACCATTTGAATTTTGTTGGCACTTAATATATATACCTTTGATATTTGAATCTTTTTTTGCATGCTGAATTAACCCAATCACAGCTGTTAAACTTGGTATTTTTCCAGTACCTGGATTCATTAATTCTGTGAATGGATCTGATACTTCTTTTTCTGTAAAATTATCATTTAGGTCGATCACTAAAACTGCATTGGCTGGGATAGTTGTTGGCTCATCCGAAGAGAATGCCGCTGCAGATCCAATTAATAGCATTAAACCTACAATTGAAAAAACAACTATTGCAAGTAATGCAGCGAAGAATGAACTAAAAAAGCTTTTCATAAAAAAGATTGATTGTGAAGAAATCTAAAATAGCAAGAAAAAAATAAAGATTGCCTTGTAAAATTATGGATATTTGCGTTCATTTTCAGCATACTTCTATGAACCATGTATACCTAATGATAGGCGGTAATATAGGGAACCGTTTGGACAATTTAGAAAATGCTCGAAAAAGCATTGAGCTAAGATGTGGCCCCATTCAAAAACAATCTTCCATCTTTGAAACAGAAGCATGGGGTATGAAAGACCAACCGGCATTTTACAACCAAGCCCTGTGCATTGAAACCACAATGAGTCCACAAGATTTAATGGCCGTGCTCTTAGCAATAGAGGTATCAATGGGTCGAGAAAGATTGATCCCCCTTGGACCGAGGACCATAGATTTGGATATTATTTATTTTAACGAAACAATCATCGAATCAGAAAATTTGATTATTCCACATCCTAGACTAGCATTGCGCAACTTTGTTTTGGCGCCATTGGTAGAGATTGCACCTGATTTTGAGCATCCTATCCTTAAAAAAACAAATTTTGAGCTTTTCGAAGCCTCAACAGATACATCGGTTGTGCATAAAAAAACCGACCTGTAAAGGATCCAGAACTTATCTTTGTCCGCAAGTATTAGAAGCATTATGAAGCATCATTTTATAGCAATTGAGGGGAATATTGGTGCAGGAAAGACGACTTTATCACAATTACTTGCACAACATTTTGATGCAAAACTAGTTTTAGAGGAATTTGCGGATAACCCATTTTTGACAAAATTTTACGAGAACCCAAAGCAATATGCTTTTCCATTGGAATTGTTCTTTTTAGCAGAAAGATTCAAGCAGCAACAAGATATGGTCAAGTCCAATGACCTATTTCAAAATATCACTGTATCGGATTATATTTTTACGAAATGCTTACTCTTTGCAAAGGTGAATTTGCCAGAGGAAGAATTTAGATTGTACCAAAAGATGTTCGATGTCTTTGTGCAACAATTGACCCCTCCGGATATTTTGATTTATTTACATGCACCAGTGAATAAATTACAAGGCAATATTAAAAAGCGGAATCGAAAATTCGAACAGTCCATTCCCGACGAATACTTGTTCAAATTACAAGAGACTTATACAAGCTATATCAAGCAGCATAATATCAAAACTATTTTTGTGGATGCTAGTAATGCAGATTTTTTGTACAACGAAAAGCATTTTAAAGTCATTACAGATGCATTGGATAAAGATTTAGAAGAAGGTCAACATTATTTTACATTACCCTAAGTTTAACCTATTCCTACTGTTATGGAGCAAAATGCACAACAACTAACCAAAGATCCATTTGCAGCTTTAAGGATAACTGAGTTTAGAAATTTAATGATTGGCCGATTTTTATTTATCATGGGATTAAGGATGATGGGCACATTGGTAGGTTGGTGGATCTATGAGTTGACCAACGAACCTTTTGCCATTGGATTGATTGGTTTAGCAGAAGTCATTCCAGCAGTATCTCTTGCTTTATACGCAGGCCATGTGATTGACAAAAGCGAGAAAAGAAAAATCATTTTAAGTGGTGTTGTACTTTACTTAATTTGCGCAATAAGTTTATTACTCCTATCATCGGCCTATGGAAAAGCGCATTTAGGTAATATGCAAATAGCGATTGTCATTTATTTTGTCATCTTTTGCACTGGTATCATTCGTTCTTTTACAGGACCTGGATTTGGCACTTTGGTGGGCGAAATTGTGCCAAAAAATTTATTGCAAAATGCCACTACTTGGAGTCAAGGTATGTGGCTAAGCGCCTCTGTGGTAGGGCATGCAAGTGTTGGTTTTATGATTGCAGGATTTGGCATTCATGGTTCATTAATACTGGTAGTTGCTTTAGTTGTAATTGGCTTTTTCTTTATTCAAAAAATTAGCGCAAAACCCCCACACCCCACTGTGGTAGAACAAAGGCCATTAGAAAGTGTGAAAGAAGGATTGCGTTTTGTTTTAAATACGAAAGAATTATTGGGGGCTTTATCATTGGACTTATTTGCTGTCCTATTTGGTGGTGCAGTTGCAATGGTACCTGTGTTTGCTAGAGATATTTTAAAAGTAGGCCCTATCGGTTTTGGCTGGCTCAATGCAGCAACTGATATTGGCGCGATGATCATTATTGTACTCATTACATTATACCCTGTCACACAAAAACAAGGTAAGAAACTATTACTTGCAGTCGCTGGTTTTGGGGTTTGTATCATTGTCTTTGCATTGTCTAAAATATTTTGGATCTCATTTGCCGCATTGTTAATGAGTGGTATTTTAGATGGATTTAGCATGATTGTTCGAGGCACCATTGTTCAACTTAAAACACCAAGTCATATGCGTGGTAGGGTGATGTCAGTAAATTCTATGTTCATCAATAGTAGTAACGAATTAGGACAATTTGAAAGTGGATTGGCCGCAAAAGCAATGGGTGTAATACCTTCGGTGGTATTTGGTGGCCTAATGACTATCATAGTGGTATTTACCACATGGTTTAAAGCACCGAAATTAAAAAAAATGGAATACTAATTATTTCGCAATGAGTGCATTCATGACATCATGCACAGCAGGACAGAATTCAGCATTTTTCATTGTGATAGGAATGCGCTTAAAAAAAACATCCTCATCTGTATACGGGAACCTTTGACAATCTGTTGGGCGATGGTCGTAAATACTACAGGCATTGTCATTGCCTAAAAAAGGACAAGGTCTTGTTTTAGAAACATAGTCACCTTCTTCGTCCATGCTTAAATACTGATCAATAAATGCCGTCTCCTTCATCCCCATGTATTTACTAATTCTTTTAATGTCTGGCATTTTGAATCTTGGGGAATAATTTTTGCAACATCTTGCACAGTCTAAACAATCAATTTTTTCAAAAGCGGCTTCATGCAAGTCGGGCAATTGCTTTAAAATAACGCGCTTATCCACCCTTTTAAGAAAGTTCTGGAATTTTTTAAGCTGTTCCGGAGCGGGCGTATCGTATAAGTGTTCAGTATTTGCTTGCATAATAGATGACAAAAGTAAACTATTTAGCCATCATCCACAAGCTTTCCCCATTCGACTGAATTTAGCCACCTATCTCTTTTTAAGGCCGCGCTAAAAGCGTATATTTGTGCCAATTTTTAACCCTTTCAATTCCGTCGAAATGAATCAAAATGGCGCAGAATTTATCCAAAGACATATTGGCCCAAATCCAGTAGATAGTGCAAAAATGTTGAAGGCAGTTGGAGTGGATACTTTAGCCGCATTAATTGACAAAATTGTACCTGCAAATATTCGCTTAAAAAAACCAATGGAGATTCCTGAGGGATTGACCGAGTTTGAAATGTTGCAATCACTTAAAGCAATAGGCGAAAAAAATATTGTTGCAAAAAATTTTATTGGACAAGGTTATTATGGCACCATCACACCTTCTGTGATTCTTAGAAATATATTTGAAAATCCAGGTTGGTATACGCAATACACGCCTTATCAAGCAGAGATTGCACAAGGCCGTTTAGAAAGTTTATTGAACTTTCAAACTATGATTTCCGATTTGACCGGAATGGATATTGCGAACGCCTCTTTATTAGACGAAGCGACTGCAGCGGCAGAAGCGATGGCGATGATTTTTAATCACATCAATAAATCAGATGTGATTAGTCAACCTAAATTATTTGTGGACGAAGCCATCTTTGCACAAACAAAATCTGTTTTACAAACTAGAGCAACACCCATTGGTGTGGAATTAGTAACTGGTGATTTTAAGACTGCTACTATTGATGGTAGTTTCTTTGGAGCGATCCTTCAATATCCAAATGCCAATGGTGCAATCCAAGACTATACAAGCTTTATAGACCAAGTGCACCAAGCAGGTGGTATGGTGATTTTAGTAGCAGATTTACTTTCATTGACTGTACTTAAAAGTCCAGGCGAATTAAATGCTGATGTGGCTGTAGGAAACACACAAAGATTTGGTGTGCCGATGGGATTTGGTGGACCACATGCTGCTTATTTCGCAACTAAAGATGCATTCAAAAGAGGTATGCCAGGAAGATTGATTGGCGTAAGTATAGATGCACAAGGCAACCGTGCACTAAGAATGGCATTGCAAACTAGAGAACAACATATTAAACGCGAAAAAGCAACTTCTAATATTTGTACTGCACAAGCATTACTTGCGAACATGGCTGTGATGTATGCAGTGTACCATGGACCAGATGGATTAAAAGCCATCGCTTCAAGAGTCCACGGATTGGCTCAAGGACTTGCGCAACAATTAGAAAGTTTAGGTATTCAACAAGTAAATGAATTTTATTTCGACACATTACACCTAACAGGTTTTGATGCAAATAAATTATTTGAGCTTGCAAATAAACAAGCTGTCAATTTCAATTATTTTGCAAATGGAACCGTGTCTATTAGTATAGACGAAACAACTTCTGTTAAAGACATTCAATCCATTGTACATTTGTTTGAAACATTGACAGGTAAAACTGCAAGTGCGTTGAATGCTTCTATTAAAAATGCAGCCATCCCAGCGCAATTGGTTAGAACGAGCGACTACTTAACACATCCTGTATTCAATACGCATCATAGTGAGACACAAATGATGCGCTATATCAAGCAATTAGAGAATAAAGACCTTTCTTTGAATACAAGCATGATTAGCCTTGGTAGTTGTACCATGAAATTGAATGCAGCAACTGAAATGATCCCTGTAAGTTGGCCTTGTTTTGGTGGCTTACATCCATTTGCACCAGCAAATCAAACTTTAGGCTATCAAGAGATTGTAAAAGAGTTAAGTGCTTACTTATGTCAAACGACTGGATTCACTGCTTGTAGTTTACAACCTAATAGTGGCGCACAAGGCGAATATGCAGGTCTATTGACAATTCGTTCTTACCATGCAGCCCGAAATGAACCACATAGAAATATTGTATTGATTCCAATTAGTGCACACGGTACCAACCCAGCAAGTGCGGTGATGGCAGGCTTCAAAGTAGTGGTAGTCGCATGTGATGCTGCTGGAAATATTGATGTTGCCGACCTTACAGAAAAAGCAATTCAGCATAAAGACCATCTTGGTGCTTTGATGGTAACTTATCCATCTACACATGGTGTGTTCGAAGAAACGATTATGGACATCTGTAATACCATTCATGAAAATGGTGGTATGGTTTATATGGATGGTGCCAATATGAATGCACAGGTTGGATTGACAAGTCCAGGAAATATTGGTGCGGATGTATGTCACTTGAATTTACATAAAACATTTGCCATTCCACATGGTGGAGGTGGACCAGGTGTAGGACCAATTTGTGTGAACGATAAGTTAGCACCTTTCTTACCAGGTCATATTAAAAATGGAGATGCAACCAATGCAGTGAGCGGAGCGCCATTAGGATCTGCGAGTATTTTATTAATTAGTTATGCTTATATCAAAATGTTAGGTGCTAAAGGATTGGAATTAGCAACTAGCTATGCCATTTTGAATGCCAACTACATGAAATCAAGATTAGAAAAAGCATACACTATTTTATATACTAGCAAAAATGGCACATGCGCACACGAATTCATTATTGACCTTAGACCATTTAAACAAACTGCTGGCATAGAAGCAGAAGATGTAGCTAAACGTTTAATCGATTATGGATTCCATGCACCAACTATGAGTTTCCCTGTAGCTGGCACCATCATGATTGAGCCTACAGAAAGTGAGGATATGGCAGAATTAGATCGCTTCTGTGACGCCTTATTAGCAATACATGCAGAAATTGTTGCGATTGAAACTGGCCGTTTTGATAAGACAGACAACCCATTGAAAAATGCACCACATACTCAACATGTGATTTGTGCCAATGAATGGTCACATAGTTATACAAGACAAGAAGCCGCATTCCCACTACCTTATGTAGCAGTTAATAAATTTTGGCCAACAGTAGCGCGTGTAAACAATACACATGGTGACAGAAACCTTGTTTGTACTTGTGAGCCTGTATCGTCTTACGCATAAATAAAATTTAAAGATAGATCACAACTAAAAGAGGCGCTTCAATTTGAAGCGCCTCTTTGTTTATTGAGGATAGCACTATGCATCCATCCTCTTTACAACACTACTACTAGTGATTGGGGGATTCCCATTTAACATGAATTCATATAAGCCAATGATTTTTTCCTTATCAGATAATGAAGTTTGAAGTTTGTCAAAATCGTTTTCAAGTTTTTTTAATTTCTTGTTTTCATTGGTGTACTTATTTGTAAATTCTTCCAAAATGGTATCGTCTATTTGTTGACTTTGTTGTCCTGCCTCTTTTATCATTTGCCCCTCGCCTGTTAAAACCCATAAAATATCTAGGTCTGTATAGGTTTGATGGATTCTAATTAAGATATCTGATCCTACCGATCCTAAATGTTTTAATTGCTTTGAAAAATAGCCATTCGACAACTCAATTTTTTGCTCAAAAGCATGCGGTGTGATTTTTTTGAAATGAATGAAGATCGCGATTCGTTCGATTGGTTTCATGATAATAAGATTTAGTGGTCAATTAAATTAATTACAATACTATTAGATGTATCGTATTACTAAATTACCTCTATCAATAAAATCATGTCCAAAACTTAGGCCTCAATTATATGAGACCTAGGCCTCATTTTTAAGAAAAAACGAACGACCTATAGTTTTTCACTTAATTCCAACCATCTTAATTCTGCTGTTTCCAATTCGGTTGTAACCGAAGCCAGTTGTGCACTTAGTGTTGTGATTGAAGTATAATCTCCTGTACTATTGTTTAATTCCGAAGTGAGTGTAGCTTTTTTAATTTCTAGTTCAGGCATGGACTTATTCAACTGTTCTAGTTCCAATTTTTCTTTGTAAGACATTTTTTCAGCAACCTTTTTAGGCGCATTGTCTATGACTGTAGGTTTCACTTCATGCTCCACCTTTGTGGTGATATCGGAACTCACAGCAGCATAGTTCTGTTTGCTCTTTTCTAAAATCCTAAACTGTGTATAATTACCAGGATAGTCTCGAATCACACCATCCCCTTCAAATATAAATAAGTGGTCAACCAATTTATCCATGAAATAACGATCATGCGATACCAATAAAACACAACCCGCGAAATCAATTAAGAACTGCTCCAATACTGCCAAAGTCGGCAGGTCCAAATCGTTGGTAGGTTCATCTAGGATTAAAAAATTAGGATTCTTAAATAAGATGGTCAATAGCTGCAGTCTTTTTTTCTCTCCACCACTCAAAGCACTTAAATAAGTGTATTGTTTATCTGGAGTGAATAAAAATAATTCCA
Source organism: Bacteroidota bacterium (assembly GCA_039798125.1). GTDB lineage: Bacteria > Bacteroidota > Bacteroidia > Chitinophagales > Chitinophagaceae > Sediminibacterium. The sequence goes on from JBDKGO010000002.1 coordinate 38,568, forward strand.
AGAATTGTGCTGCACTTAATGTACCTCCACTTGCTAAAGGAAACTGCTCGGCAAATGTTTTTAAGTATTCAATCACACGCATGTCCTTTTTGTAGGTAAGTCCCTCCTGAGAAAAATGACCAAAGACGATCGTCTCACCTACATTGATTTTACCACTATCTGGCATGGTTAATCCTTGTAGAATTTGCAAGAAAGTCGATTTTCCTACACCATTCTTACCAACTATACCAATACGTTCTCCTTTACTGAAGGTATAATCAAAACCTTTTAACACAACTAGGTCACCATAAGACTTGTATACTTTAATGGCTTCGATAATCTTGCCCCCCAATCGGGTCATCTTCATATCCAATTGCAAATTGGTGTCTTCTATTTTTTGCTTCGCCCTCGCTTCTACTTCGTAAAAATTATCTTGCCTGCTTTTGCTTTTAGTTGTCCTTGCTTTTGGCTGCTTACGCATCCACTCTAATTCTTTTCTAAAAGTGTTTTTTGCCTTGTCAATACTTGCGAGTTCTGATTCTATCCTAGCAGCCTTTTTCTCTAAATAATTTTCGTAATCGCCTTTGTAACTGTATAATTTTTCTCTTTCTAATTCCCAAATTTCATCTGTCACTGCTTCTAAGAAATAACGATCATGCGACACAAGTAATAAGGTCACTTTTTCTTGTTCTAAATAATTTTCCAACCATTCAATCATGTTTAAATCTAAGTGGTTGGTAGGCTCATCCATTAATAACAAAACATGTTTAGGTTCAAAGCCGATCTGGATCAATGTTTTTGCTAATGAAACACGTTTTCTTTGTCCACCACTTAATTTTGATACAGGCTGTTCTAAATGATGGATATTCAATTGGGTTAAAATCGTTTTTACTTTAGACTCAAAGTCCCAAGCATTATTTTCCTCCATTTCCATGATCGCATCTGTAATCAAATTTTCATCTTCTGTTTCCATTGCCATCTCATAATTACTAATGGCCTTCATGATGGGATGTTCTTGATTGAACAAGTTCTGTGTAACCGATGCAGTTTCTATAAATTGAGGGTCCTGTTCAAACAATACCAATTGGACATCTTTATGCACTTTAGCCGTACCTGAATCTGGCACTTCTTTGCCGGACAAGATTCTTAAAAGGGTACTTTTCCCAATACCATTCCTAGCCACCAAGGCTATTCTGTCACCCTCGTTGATATTAAAGCTAATCCCCTTAAACAAGGGCATAATGCCATAACTTTTTGTCAGATTTTCTACAGATACGTAATGCATGGCGCAAAGATACAAGCACTAAATTAAAATAGGGGAAAAAGCAATGAAGATTGTACTTTTGTAGACTTTAATATCGAAATAGATGAAAAATTTTGAAGTGCCATCTGGCTACAGAAGCCCCCTAATTGTTGCCATTAAACAAAAGCGCAAAGCGGACGATAAGCTCAAAAAGGATTTCACCCCTACTGAACTAGACTTTGGCAAGGTTAAAATCTATTTAGCAAGGCATTTTGGATTTTGTTATGGGGTAGAAAACGCCATAGATATTGCCTATAGAACCATTGAGGAAAATAAGGGCAAAAGAATTTTTTTATTAAGTGAGATGATCCATAATCCTCAAGTGAACAATGACTTAACAAGCAAAGGCGTTCGATTTTTACAAGATACATTGGGTAAAGAATTGATCCCTTTATCAGAATTGACAAAAGATGATATTGTCATTATTCCTGCATTTGGCACCACACTAGAATTAGAGGAAAAATTAAGAGCAAAGGGCATTGCAATTGAATCCTATGATACCACTTGTCCCTTTGTAGAAAAAGTTTGGAATCGTAGTGAACAAATTGCACAAAAAGGCTATTCTATTATCATACATGGGAAACCTAAACATGAGGAAACAAGGGCTACTTTTTCTCACACATCTGCACATACGCCCACTTTAATTGTGAATGATATCGAAGAAACGAAAGTCTTAGGGAAAATTATTAGCGGGGAATTACCCACTTCTTATTTTTATGATTTTTTTATCAATCGTTTTTCAGCAGGATTTGACCCAGCGATTCATTTAGATAAAATTGGTGTTGTTAATCAAACAACACAATTGGCAACAGATACCCAAGCAATTTCAGATTATTTAAAACAGATTGTACTGAAGAAATTTGGCCCCGAAAATTTAGCTGCCCATTTTGCAGACACCAGAGACACGCTCTGTTATGCCACCAATGATAACCAGTCTGCAGTGATTGGATTACTTGAAACTGAGGCTGATTTAGCCATTGTAATGGGTGGGAAAAACAGCAGCAATAGTTCGCACCTAGTAGAATTATGTGAACGCAAATTACCTACTTATTTTATTGATGATGTAAGTAAAATTATAGATGCCAATCAAATTGAAAAAACCAATTGGAAAAATAAACAATCAGAAATAGTATATAACTATCTGCCTGATGCAGATCCTATTCGTATTTTAATGACAAGTGGCGCAAGCTGCCCTGACACTGTGGTAGAAGCTGTTATCAAGAAAATCCTTAGCTTTTATCAGCTTGAGGCTGCATTTGAAAAAGTAAAGGAAAGTTGGATAGATTAATTGATCTTCTCCATGGCCCATTTCATGGCCAATTCGAACTGTTGTGCTCTATCTAAATTTGTATTGTCTAATACCAAAGCATCATCGGCTTGTTTTAATGGACTATGTGCCCTAGTACTATCCATTAAATCTCTTTGTTGCAAATTAGCTGCCACTGCTTCTTTAAGAATGGCAGGATTTGTTTGTAGTAATTCTTGGTACCTTCGCTCTAATCTAATTGCTGGATCTGCAGTGACAAATAATTTTAATTCAGCATTTGGAAATACCACCGTGCCAATATCTCTTCCATCCATCACAATCCCTTTATCCACGCCCATCGCTTGTTGTTGCGCCACTGCAAAATCTCTCACTGCAGCGATAGAGGCCACTTCGCTCACTTTTTGACTCACCTGCATTTCGCGAATTTCTTGTTCTACATTTTCACCATTTAAATACATATCACTTTTTTGAGTTGCACTATTGTATTTAAATCTTAGTTCAATTGTATGCAATGCAGCTTCAATAGAGGCTGTATCGTTAAATGCTATATTGTTTCTTAAAAAATATAAAGCGATAGCTCGATACATAGCACCCGTATCAACAAATACATATTCCAATGCTTTGGCCATTGCCTTGGCAAGGGTACTCTTTCCACAGGATGAAAAGCCGTCTATCGCAATGATGATTTTCTTTTTCATTATGGTGCTACGGTGATAGTTGCTGTTTTAGGTAAATTTGCATTTCGAATGGCGATTTGTCTTACTGCATTGCCCACAAAAATTCTGAATGCATCTTTTGATACCTTGTCTTGTCCAACCATTGCAGGCACCCCTTCATCTCCTCCTTCTCTAATACTTTGCACCAAAGGGATTTGACCCAAAAAGGACAGGTCATATTCAGAAGCCAATTTAAGGCCTCCTTCTTTTCCAAATAAATAATATTTATTTTCAGGCAATTCTGCTGGTGTGAAATAAGCCATGTTCTCTACTAATCCAATAATGGGCACATTCACATTTGCTTGTCCAAACATAGCGATTGCTTTTTTCGCATCCGCTAAAGCCACTTGTTGCGGTGTTGTTACAATCACCACACCAGTCACAGGAACAGTTTGCATAATAGTCAAATGGATATCACCTGTACCAGGTGGCATATCAATCACGAGATAGTCTAGCTCACCCCAATCTACATCAGTTATGAATTGACGAATAGCACTGCTTGCCATTGGACCTCTCCAAACAACAGCATCTTTTTCATCCACCAATAATCCAATGCTCATTATTTTAATTCCATATTGATCCAAAGGAATAATTACCCCTTTACCTGCATCGTCTTTCATCAAAGGTCTTTGTCCTCTCACACCAAACATGATTGGTACACTAGGCCCATAAATATCTGCGTCCATCAGCCCTACTTTTGCGCCACCTTCTGCTAAAGCTAAAGCAAGGTTAGCAGCAACGGTACTTTTACCTACACCGCCTTTTCCACTCACGACTGCAATAATATTTTTCACTTTAGACAAGACCGACTTTTCGTCTTTTCTCAAAGAGGTTGTATTGGAAGTAAAATTGACTTGCACCTGTGCTTTAGGATTCACCAATAATTTAATGGCATTTTCAGAAGCATTCTTCATCAAATCTTTCATTGGGCAAGCAGGCGTTGTTAAAACAATTGTAAAGCTTACAGCATCGCCATCTATTTTTACATCCTGTATCATATTCAATGTCACTAAGTCTTTTCCAAGGTCTGGCTCTTGCACATTACTCAATGCTTTTAGTATTTCCTCCGTTGTCATTATGAAAGTTTTTGTTAAAATATTTAATCCCGGCAAAGTTAACGTTCATAGCGCTTATTTTGCCCTTTTAAAAGGCTTAAAATAAGGTCTATTTTAAAAAAACTACTCATTTCGAAACAAAAAAAGTACTCAATTTCTGAACATTGAGGCGTAAATTTGCAGCCACATGAAAAAGAAACTGATCCTGCCTATATTGATCCTTTTTTCACTGATGTCATTACAGTTAAATGCTCAGACAGTGGATATTTATAGAGACTCTGTAGTTCAATTGTATGGTGTTGTGATGACTGCAGATAGTTTAAAGGCGATTCCTTTAGCGAGTATTGTGGTGAATAAAAAAGGTAGAGGTACCATCACCAATAACGATGGTGTTTTTTCTATCGCTGTTAATAAAGGTGAGACCATCACTTTTAGTTGTGTAGGCTTTAAAAACAGAAATATTGTTATTCCTTCTAACTTAGTAGGCAATGAATATAGTGTGATTCAATTAATGGTCAATGATACCAATTTCTTACCTGCAACCATTTTAAAACCAAGACCTACTCGTGCGCAGTTTGAGAGAGACTTTGTCAACTCTAAAGTAGATGATGACTTATATGAAACTGCAAGAAAAAATACCAGCCCTGCACAAAAAAGAATTATTTTATCCAGCTTGCCAAGAGATGGTAAGGAAGCAGTGGGTGCTGCACTACAAAACCAAGCATCAAGATATTATTATTCAGGACAATTACCTCCTATGAATATATTAAATCCAAGCGCATGGAGAAGTTTCATTAATTCATGGAAGCGTGGCGATTACAAATCAAAAAATAAATAGATGAAAAAGATTGCAGTAATTGGAGCTGGAACAATGGGGAATGGCATTGCACATGTATTTGCACAAAATGGTTTTGATGTTAATTTAATTGATACGCAGTCTGCCGCACTTGATAAAGCATTGCAAACAATTGCAAAAAATTTAGACCGTCAAGTTGCAAAATCAATCATCCAGGCAACCGAAAAAGATACGATACTCGCAAAAATAACTTGTTTCACTACTCTTAAAGAAGGTGTATATGACCGTGATTTAGTCATTGAAGCCGCAACAGAAAACAGCAAGATCAAAAATGCTATTTTTACAGAAATGGACCAATACACTAGTCCTACTTGTATTTTAGCAAGCAATACCTCTTCTATTTCTATTACACAATTAGCGGAAGCAACTCAAAAGCCAGGCAATGTAATTGGCATGCATTTTATGAATCCAGTTCCAGTAATGAAATTGGTAGAAATTATCAATGGCGCGGCTACTAGTTCAACAGTGACAGATACGATTGTCGCTTTAACAACGCAAATTGGTAAGATTCCTTGTGTTGTCAAAGATGCGCCAGGATTCATTGCCAACAGAATTTTAATGCCTATGATCAACGAAGCGATCCTCGCTTACGAAGAAGGTATTAGTGATGCAGCTACGATAGATCAAATTATGAAATTAGGCATGGCTCATCCAATGGGACCATTACAATTAGCCGATTATATTGGCTTAGATGTTTGTAAAAATATTTTAGAAATCATGGAGGATGGTTTTAAAAATAGCAAATACAAGCCTGCTGCATTATTAACTAAGATGGTAGAGGAAGGTAAATTAGGCATCAAAACTGGTGAAGGATTTTATAGCTACTAGCAATAAATTAATCCAACTTTAGCGTGGTCTTAATGGTGACATCTCTTAATGTGCCAAGCTTTTCAAGGACTTCATCCAGCCTATTCTTAGGAATGCCTATATGAAGCTGTATAAATAATTGTGCAGTTTGTTCTACTACGGAACAGTTATACTGTTTTACCAACATCATTACTTCATTCATTTGATGGTAATCGAAATTTAGCTCGTAGGGAATTTCAATTGGCTTCTTGATAATTGGTGAAAGTTGTAAAGCCAAGGCCGTAGCTGTTTTATAGGCATTGATCAATCCAGGAATACCTAGTAAAGTACCCCCAAAATAACGTACCACCACTACAAATACATTGGTCAATCCTTTACTATCAATTTGTCCCAGTATTGGCCTACCTGCTGACCCAGCAGGTTCTCCATCATCACTGACTCTAAAAGTTGATCCATCTACGCCCAATCGATAAGCTAGGCAATGATGCACAGCCTTTCCGTGTTCTTTTTTAAGCTGTGCTAATAGCTTTTTACAAGTATCAATATCTTTAGCTGGATAGGCATACGCCAAAAATTTACTACCCCTATCTTTAAATTCCGCCATGGAAGGCTGTTCGATTGTATAATAGTAAAATGGATCCATTCAAAAAATAATAAGGCTAATTTTAAACAAAGCTAGTTCATAATGATGAATCATTTGTAACATTGCAGTATGCGTTTAAACGACATCAAGCAAGCCTTGAAAAAACAGTTGGCAGGTCAATTCGAAACTGTTGAATTGAATCCAATCCTTTCTATATTAATTGAACATGTCACAGGATGGGACCAAGTTCAACAGGTAATACATAAAGACGATTCAATATCAGCAGCACAACAATTGGCTTTTGAAACCGCTGGCACAGCGCTTTTAAAAGGAAGACCCATCCAATACATTACTGGAAAAACATGGTTTATGGGCGAACCTTATATTGTAAACGAGCAGGTGTTGATTCCCCGTCCAGAAACCGAAGAATTAGTAGACTGGGTTATTGAATATGCAGCCATTAAAGGAAAGGCATTGCGTATATTAGATATAGGCACAGGTTCTGGTTGTATTGCCATTGCAATCAAAAAAGCATTACCCGAAGCCATTGTTTCGGCAATAGATATTAGTACGAGTGCAATCAAAATAGCAGAGGCGAACGCAGCGGCACTCAAAGCCGATATTGAATTTATAGCATTAGATATTTTGAATACTGCTTTTTTACCAGGGCAATACGATGTGATTGTAAGTAACCCGCCCTATATTCCAATGCAGGAAATGAAAAATATGGAATTGCAAGTGACCGATCATGAACCCAATATTGCTTTATTTGTCCCCGACGAAGACCCCCTGGTTTTTTATAAAGCAATTGCAAGACTTGCAAAATTACATTTAAGTCCAAATGGTCAATTGTTTTTTGAAATTCATTATGACCAAGGTGACGCTATGATTGCGCTCTTAGACGAAATGCATTTTCATGCCGAATTAAGGGCTGACCTTTTTGAAAAAGATAGAATGGTCCGCGCAAGTTTGAAACCAAGGTAAATTTAACTGGCAGAAAAGCTACAAGAATAGTTGGATGATTAATTTGATGGATCCACTGCAACCACTGGCGTTGCGCCAAGGGCTTTGATGATTTGCATCACTTGTATTGTCACACCTAAATTTGCTACACTGTCTCCATTGATCACTACAGAAGGCTTATCCGTTTCTTTAGCTAAGAAAATTTGCAATTGACTTGATAAAGCATCTAAACTTACAGGAGTAGATCCAATAAATAAATTTTGGTCTTTATCTATGGTCACCACCACAGTTTGTTTGGCCTTGGTATCACTCGCTGCTTTTGGATTAGAGACTTTAATGACATTTGGATTCGCCAAAGTGGATACAATCAAAAAGAATAATAATAATATAAACAAGATGTCATTCAATGCACCTGTATGCACTTCTGGATGATGTCTTAAACGATTTCTAAGATTCATAGCAGGTAGATTAAGCTTGAGTTGGTTCTTGTAAAATATCTAAAAAATCAGCGCTTGCTCTTTCCATCTTATTCGCAGTCTTATCTATTTGAGTAGATAAAAAATTATGTCCAACATAGGCAATTAAACCAATGATCAAGCCTGTTGCAGAGGTGATCATTTTAGTATAGATACCGCCAGCAATGGTGTTTAAAGTATATTCACCCGTAGAAGCAATACCATAAAATAATTGCACCATACCAATAATCGTTCCCAAGAACCCAAACATAGGGGCGATGCCAGAAACCAATGATAGGATATTTAAATTGCGCTCCATAGAATACATTTCTAACTTGCCTACATTCTCCATACTTTTTTCAATCGCATCAATTGGCTTGCCAATACGCATAATGCCCTTCTCTATCATATTCGCCACAGGATTGTAGGTGTTTTTAGCAAGTGCTTTTGCCGCAGCAACATTACCAGACAAAATATGATCCTTAATCATTTTCATGAATTGAGGATCTAACTGCCCAGCTTTTTTGATCGCTAAAAATCTTTCTATGAATACATAAATTGCAATGACCAATAAAGCATACAATGGATACATAATCCATCCACCCTTCCCTAATAAACTAAATAAAGAAATTTTAGCATCTGGCACTTGTAACAAAATCAACATAGCATTTAAATTTATATTTAAAGTTAATTTATTTCTACCATATAGGCTAATACTTGCACGGCTTGTTGCATATCTGCAACCCC
>JBDKGO010000003.1:0-39261 GCA_039798125.1 Bacteroidota bacterium
ACTGCATTGTTCCAATATTTTAAATCACTCACATGGCTCCATGCAAGACCGTCTTTCTTAATTGCTTCTAACCATTTTGCTTTATCCTGGTCTAAAGAAACACCCAAGACAGTAAAGTTTTTTGATTTATACTTATTGAAAGCTTTTACAATATTTGGATTTTCTGCTCTACATGGGCCACACCAGCTTGCCCAAAAATCAACCAATACATACTTACCTCTTAAAGAAGACAATGTAAGTGGCTTGCCATTCACATCATTTTGTGTGAAATCAGGAAGTAATGTACCAATCTGTCCAAAACTATTAGCAGCAATCGTTTTATCTATAAACTCAGCAAAAGGACCTTTTTTAGCTGAAGGTGCCAACGCTTCATAGATTGTTGCAAGGTTTTCTTTAATTTCTGGGAAGATATTTGAAAACTGTAATAACATTAAAGTAGTTACTGGAGAAGCTGCATTTGCTTTATACAAAGTATTGAATGTTTCAATGATCTCTTTGGATTGATTAGCAGCTGCATTATTGATTGAATCTTTTTTAGCTTTATTATTTTCTTGCGCAGCGGCTTGCATATTCAATACATACGGCATCATTAAAGGATTCAATGAATTCATATATACATTGTATACATCATGACTTGCAGAGCCAGAGATATTGATAGATGCAGGATTTTGAATATCCCCTTCTATCATCACATTTTCATTGCCAACAAAAACTGGTATCTTTTGTGTTATGCCATCAATACTTAATATCAATAAACTTGGATATTCTAATTGCGCTTGAAGACTAAAGCTACCTGCTACTGATTTACTTGAAATCAATTCTTTACTAGTTACACCGTCAATTAAGCTTACGGTGGACGCGTCTTTAACATTGGTCAATTTGCCTTGCAAATTCAATGATTGGGCTTGCAAGAATGTACCAGCCAATACCAAAGCAATTGCGATTATATTTTTTTTCATACGTATTTATTAATAGTCAAATATATCAATTTAATCCGGATAGATATTATGCCTTAAGCCTCATTTTTAATATTTTAGCAACATCGACTAATTTGAATCCTTTTGCTTGTAGTAATATCAGATAATGAAATATTATATCTGCGGATTCTTCTAGAAATAATTCGTTGTTATGGTCTTTTGCTTCAATCACAAGTTCTACCGCTTCCTCGCCAACTTTTTGCGCAATCTTATTGATACCCTTAGAGAATAAACTGGCCACGTAAGAGCTATCCGGGTCAGCCGTTTTTCTTTGTTCAATTACTTGCTCTAATTGAGCTAAAAAATGGATTGATTCCAGTTGATTCTCAATACCCCAACAAGTATCCGAACCAGTATGACAAACTGGGCCAACTGGATTGGCTTGAATCAATAGGCTATCCTCATCACAATCCAATGCCATACTAACATAATTTAAACTATTCCCACTCTCCTCGCCCTTGGTCCATAACCTATTTTTTGAACGACTAAAAAAAGTAACTTTTTGCAAGGAGATGGTGGCATCGACTGCAGCCTGATTCATAAAGCCCAACATCAACACGTTTTTTGTGGATGCATCTTGTACGATTGCAGGCACCAAGCCATCTGCGTATTTTGTAAAATTGATATTCATAGAATGAGTATTAGTATATGATTTTTATTGATTGATCAATGGATGCTTTATTGAATTATTTTAATGATTGAATTGATTGATCAATTGTCTGATTATTTAGTTGTTTAAATTCTTATGGCAATCCCTTTCTCTTTTAGATATTGTTTTAAGTCTGGGATAGCCACTTCCTTATAATGAAAAATACTTGCCGCCAATGCCGCATCCGCCTTACCCTCCGAAAACACATCATAAAAGTGGGCTGCTGTCCCACCTCCACCAGAAGCGATGATTGGCACAGGTAAATTTTCTGCTAATTGAGCTGTAATGTCTAAAGCGAATCCCTGCTTAGTGCCATCATGATTCATCGATGTCAATAAAATTTCTCCTACCCCTAAATCCACTGCTTCCCTTGCCCAATCAACAACCAATTTATCCGTTTTCATCCTTCCTCCATTTAAATACACATACCATTGATTGTCTGCTTCACATTTTGCATCAATTGCAAGAACAATACATTGACTCCCGAATTGTTTTGCAAATCGGCTAATGATAGTAGGATCTAAAAATGCTGCGGTATTAATTGAAATTTTATCTGCTCCATTTTGTAACAAAACGCGCACATCATCTTCGGTCTTAATACCTCCTCCTACCGTAAATGGAATATTGATGCGATGAGCAATTTTGTTCACCAATGCACTTAAAGTTTTACGTCCTTCGATGGTTGCAGTGATGTCTAAAAAAACCAACTCGTCCACACCCTGACTTGCATAGAATGCGCCTAGTTCAATAGGATCGCCTGCATCTCTGATTTGCTCAAAGTTGACACCTTTCACGGTTCGGCCATCTTGAATATCCAAGCAAGCTATGATTCGTTTTGTTAGCATAATGTATATAATAGCGTACCCACATTAAAGTAGATAAATATTTAAAATTTCGAAAGCTCCGTTAGACTTATTTTATTTTCATAAATTGCTTTTCCAACAATAGCAGCCGAACATCCAATTGTTCTTAATTCCTGTAAATCCTTAAGCTGACTAACACCCCCACTTGCAATCAACTGCAATGTTGGATGCTGTGCAATTATTTTTTGATAGAGCTCAATGGATGGGCCTTCAAGTTTCCCATCTTTTTGTATATCTGTACAAAATAATTGCGTAACCCCTTTATTCATATAAGACCCAATAAATTCATAGACATCTATGGTTGTTTTTTCAAGCCATCCTCCTACTGCAATCTTTTCTTCATACACATCTGCACCCAACATAAACACCTCGGCTCTAAATCGTTCAATCCATTCTTCAAAAATGGCCCTTTGCTTCACCGCAAGACTACCAATGGTTGCATAAGACGCTCCTGTATCAAAGACTGTTTTTAGATTCGCTTCTGTTTTTATCCCCCCTCCAAAATCTATCACTAGATCCGTTTTATTGGCTATTTTTTCGAGCACTTTCCAATTGACTACTGCCCCAGCTTTAGCGCCGTCTAAGTCTACTAAATGCAATCGCATTAAACCAGCACCTTCAAATTGCTTGGCCACTTCTAAAGGGTCTTCATTGTAGATTTTCTTTTGGGCATAATCGCCTTCTGTTAATCGAACGCATTTTCCTTCTATGATATCAATTGCTGGAATAATTTGCATCTACTTTATGATTTTAGCGCTAAGAAATTTTGAATAATTTGTTCCCCAACTTCGGCAGACTTTTCGGGATGAAATTGCACGCCATAAAAATTATTTTTATGCAACCCACTACTGTACGCTTGAATGTAATCTGTGGTTGCAATGGTATTGGTCCCTAGTCTTGCATAATATCCATGTACAAAATAAGCAAAGCTATTTTCTGGCACCCCATTGAATAAATCAGTTTTTAAATTCGAGATGTTATTCCAACCCATTTGAGGTACTTTATGTACTTTTTCAGTTGCTTTAAATGCCAATACCTGTTCTTCAAAAATACCTAAACAGTTGGTGTCATTTTCTGCCGAGTGTTGACACATCAATTGCATGCCTAAGCAAATACCCAAAACTGGCTGTTTCAATGAAACAATCAATTGGTCTAAATTTCTTTCCTTCAAATAAGCCATTGCAGTGCTCGCTTCACCTACTCCAGGAAATATCACTTTGTCTGAAGCTTGGATAAATGCTGGGTCATCTGTCACACTTGCTGTAACACCGAGTCTTTCTAATGCGTAAAGCACCGACTGGATATTGCCTGCATTGTATTGTATGATGGATAGATTCATTTGCTTGTGTATAGATTAATTACTTAAAACCCCTTCTAAAAATGTTTTTGTAGTGGTTTCAATCTCCATTCCTTTGGATAAAGCTTGTATATAAGCAGATCCAATGATGGCTCCGTTTGAAAAAGCATTCACTGCATCAAAACTGGCTTTATCTTTTATACCAAACCCTACTAAGAATGGATTTTTTAATTGCATTGATTTTAATCTTTCTAGGTAGACTGCTACTTTAGAAAAATCCTTATCGGTTCCCGTGGTGGCAGATGAACTCACTGCATATAAAAATCCAGAACTTAAACTATCCAATTTTCTCAATCTAGTTTCTGGCGTTTCCGGGGTGACTAAGAAGATAAAATCTAAGCCATTGGCTTGAATAATTGTACCATACGATTGTTCAAATTCATACAAAGGCATATCTGGTAAAATCAATCCATCTACCCCCAATGCTTTTGCTTTTTTACAAAAATTCTCAAACCCATATTGTAAAATTGGATTCATATAACCCATCAATACTACTGGGATATGAATAGATGTTCTCATGGTTGCCAATTGTGCAAACAAAGTATCAATGGTCATCCCATTATTAAGTGCGACTAAACTACTTGATTGAATCACTTCTCCGTCGGCCAATGGATCACTATAGGGCATGCCTAATTCAATGATATCAGCACCATTTTTTTGTAGACTGGCCATGACTTCCAATGTACTATCCAAATGAGGATAGCCAGCAGTGCAATACACATTTAAAACGCGTGTATTTTTTTGTTCAAATAATTCAGTTAACCTTGACATATATTTAATTTTAAGACGCATTATTCAAATGCACCCACATGATTGATTATGCTTTCATATCCATTGCTTGCATATAAGTGGCTAAATCCTTATCGCCTCTTCCACTCAAACAAACAACCACCACATCTGTTGGTTTTAAATGCATTTCGGGTAAGACAGCAAATGCATGCGCTGTTTCCAATGCAGGAATAATCCCTTCGATCTCGGATAAATGAAAGGCCCATTTCAGCGCATCCTCATCAGTTGCACTCATAAATGTGCCACGTTTAGACTCGTATAAAAAAGCATGCAGAGGTCCTATGCCTGGATAATCTAAACCAGCAGAAATACTGTGTGGCTCTACCACCTGTCCATCCTTGGTTTGCATCACAATACTTTTACTACCATGCAAAATACCGGCAGTACCTAATTGCGTCGTAGCTGCACTCATGCCAGAATGCACTCCATGACCAGCTGCTTCTACAGCGATTAGCTCTACAGTAGGTTCATTTAAAAAATGGTAAAAAGCGCCAGCAGCATTACTACCCCCACCTACACAGGCAACCACATGTGTAGGCAAAGCCGAACCGGTGAATGCTTCTAATTGTGTACGTATTTCTGCACTAATCACACTTTGAAAACGTGCAACCATGTCTGGATAAGGATGTGGTCCTACCACACTTCCAATAATATAATGTGTTGTATCTGGCTCGTTGATCCATGCACGTATCGCTTCATTGGTGGCATCTTTTAAAGTCTTGCTTCCACTTACTGCAGGCACCACTTTCGCACCTAGCATTTTCATTCTTGCCACGTTGGGCGCTTGTCGCTCAATATCTTTTTCACCCATATACACCACACATTCCATTCCTTTTAAAGCACAAACAGTTGCAGTAGCCACGCCATGTTGACCTGCGCCCGTTTCTGCAATGATCTTCTTTTTACCTAGTCTTTGTGCCAAAATAATTTGACCAATTGTATTATTAATTTTATGGGCACCAGTATGACAAAGGTCTTCTCGCTTTAAATAAATTGTTGCACCCATTTCAGCACTCAATCTTTCTGCATAAAATAAAGGGGTTGGTCTTCCAACATAATCCTTTAATAATGCAGCAACTTCGGCTTTAAAAGCAGGATCATCCATAATCTGCAAATACTGATTTTTCAATGTCTCTACATTGCTGTAAAGCATTTCAGGAATATAGGCCCCACCATACTGGCCATAATACCCTTCTTCACTTGGCTGCTGATAATTGGTTAATTCATTAAATAAATGCATTGATAAATATTTTTATTTTTTCTAAATCTTTCACCCCTGGTGCTAATTCAAATTGACTATTGATATCCAAAGCAAGTAATGATTTTCCTGCTTTTGTTTTTTCCATCACTTGTATCCCTTGTATATCGTTTGGACCAATACCCCCACTCAGAAAAAAAGGCTTGGGCATTGTTGAACCTTTGATTAATTCCCAATTAAAATGCTGCCCAGTACCACCATACAATACACTGTCCGTATCAAATAAGAAATAATCAACAGACGCTTCATATGTTACAAAATCAGGCACTGCTGCCCCTACTCTAAATACTTTAATCGTTTGGACTTTTTGACGCACTGCAGCACAATACTCAGGCGTTTCGTCTCCATGTAATTGTACTATATCTAACCCAGCTGCTTGAACAATCTGCAGTAATTGATCCAATGGTTCATTTACAAAGACGCCCACTTTTTTCACACCTACTGGTTTAAAATTAGCTAAATCAGTTAGGCTTAATTTTTCTAACACATAACGCTTAGAACTTGGATAGAATATAAAGCCAATATAGTTTACCCCCATTGCTTTCAATGAAGTTGCCTGTTCTATACTAGTGATACCGCATACTTTAATTTGCATTGTTGTCCGTTTTTATTGATTTAACAAATGCTTCAAAAGCTGCAGCAGGATTTGCTTGCTTCATAAAATATTCTCCCATTAAAAATCCATCAAAGCCTTCTTTTTTTAACAATGTAAAAGTCTCCACACTATAAATACCACTTTCGGCAATACTTAAAATGCCTTTAGGTAATTGATGTTTCAATTCTAAGCTATGTTCAATATTAACTTCAAAAGATTTTAAACTTCTATTATTGATGCCTACAAAATCTACTGCTTCCGAAATATGTCCTAGTTCGGTTGCGTCATGAATTTCTAACAATACTTCCAATCCAAGGCTTTTTGCAAATTTGGCTAAAGCATGGGTTTTATCTGGCGTTAAACAAGCTGCAATTAATAAGATCACCGATGCGCCATAGGCTTTTGCTTCAATTAATTGAAACTCGTCGATAATGAATTCTTTTCTTAAAACTGGTATTGGACTTTTTACTGCAATACTTAAATCATCTATACTTCCACCAAAAAATATCTTATCTGTTAATACCGAAATACCTGCTGCGCCAAATTGGGTATAGGCATTTGCTACATCGACCACCGATGCTGTATCATTGATCACACCTTTGGATGGCGACTGTCTTTTAAATTCTGCAATGATGCCTGTCAAGTCTGAATTCAATAAATTTAATTTCAAAGAATGAATCCCTTGATGATACAATGGCATAGCTTCTAATTGCGCAATGCTTATTTGCGTTTTCCTTTCGGCTACTTCGATTTTTTTATGATCGACAATCTTAGCTAAGATATTTGTGCTCATTTCTGTAAACTGATTAATTGATTTAAGCATTTATTGGCTGCGCCAGATTCTAAACTCTTTACTGCTGCCTGAAAAGCAGCTTCATAGTTGTCATATTGTCCAGTTACCTGAAGCGCCATGGCTGCATTCGCTAATACCACTGCATTTTGCGACCAGCTTCCATTGCCTTCGATGATTTTTTTAAACAAAGCCGCAGCCGCTTCTACTGTATTGCCTCCGTATAATTCTTCAGGGAAAACTTTGCGCTTGCCTAATTGATAAGGTGTCATAATGAACTCCCCTTTATTGGAAATGATTTTAGTATCAGAGGTCAATGAAATTTCATCATACCCATCCAAACTATGAATCAATGTAAATTCTTTTCCTAGGGATTGCATGGCATAATTGTAAATTCTTGCCATTTCTAAATTATAGACCCCAATTAATTGATAAGCTGGTTTTGCAGGATTCACAATTGGACCGAGCATATTGAAGAAAGTTCTAAGCCCCATATTTCTTCTGATAGGACCAACCGTTTTGAGTGCTGGATGAAACAAGGGTGCATGTAAAAAACAAATGCCCGTTTCTTTGACTTCTTTGGACAAAGCTGCTTCGTCATTTTTAAATACATATCCTAATTGTTCCATTACATTGGATGAACCGCTTACACTTGACGCCCCATAATTACCATGTTTCACTACGGGCTGACCAGCGCCTGCCACAATAAAACAAGCCAATGTAGAAATATTAAATGTGTCTTTGCCATCGCCTCCTGTCCCGACAATATCCATTGTATTGTCGATTCCTAGATTCAAAGGCACTGCAAGAGATAACAAAGCATCCCTAAATCCCATTAATTCGTCTATGGTAATACTTCGCATTAAAAATACAGTCACAAAAGAGGTGACTTCGTGTTCATTGTATACTCCTTGCGCAATCTGAGTCAACACCTCCTTAGCAGCGTCTCGACTCAAAGTTTTATGTTCAAATAAATATTGTAATATCTTTTTCATCTAAATTTTTTATTAATTTTTCAACCAGTTGCCAATGATCTTAGCGCCTTCTGGTGTTAAGATACTTTCAGGATGGTATTGCACGCCTTTCACATCATAGCTGGTATGTTCTAGCGACATGATATAACCTTCAGCGTCTTTTGAAGTGACTTTTAATTCGGCAGGCAGATCCTTTTCATTCACCACCCAGCTATGGTACCTTCCTACTTGAAAAGTTTTTGGTAGTCCTTCAAATAAATTCGATGCCCCAATTAATTCAACAGGTGTTGCAATACCATGATACACTTTAGATAGATTCGTCAAACTGCCTCCAAATGCTTCTGCGATCGCTTGCTGTCCTAAACAAACACCTAAAATAGATTTAGTGGCTGCGTAGGTTTTTATTAAAGGAAGCAGTAAGCCAGATTCAGATGGAATACCTGGACCAGGTGATAATAAAATTTTATCATAGGCCTCTATAGCTTCCAAAGGAATTTCATCGTTTCTGAAAACCTCCACCGTTGCATTCGACTGTTCCTTGATCATTTGAACCAAGTTGTAGGTGAAGGAATCGTAATTATCAAATACTAATATTTTCATTGGATCTATATTAAATTTTTTCAGCCAACACAATGGCGGTCTTTAAAGCATTTAATTTATTATTCACTTCTTGTAATTCACTTTCTGGATGACTTGCTGCAACCACACCTGCACCAGCTTGGTAGGTCAAGGTATTTTGTTGACTCAGGAAAGTACGAATCATGATGGCTTGATTGCAACTACCATTGAAGCCTACAAAACCAATACAGCCTCCATAATAAGATCGTTTTGTTGGCTCAATACCATCTATCAATTGCATTGCTTTAAATTTTGGCGCACCACTCAATGTGCCAGCAGGAAAAGTTTTAGCAATTAAATGAAAAGGATTAGCATCATTAGCCACCTTTCCTTCTACCTCACTCACCAAATGAATCACATGACTATAATAATGTACTTGTCGATAATGCTTTACATGTACTTCGGTACAAACCCTACTTAAATCGTTTCTTGCTAAATCCACCAACATCACATGTTCTGCATTTTCTTTCGGATCATTCAACAATGCTTGCGTCCTTTCTGCATCAATGGCTTCGTCGCCGGATCTTTTGAATGTGCCAGCAATAGGATGCACCACTGCTTTCCCATCTTTGATAATGATTTGCGCTTCGGGTGAAGAACCCATTAATTTATAATCTCCATAATCAAAAAAGAATAAATATGGCGAAGGATTGATACTTCTTAATGTTCTATATACATTGAATTCATCTCCACCAAATTGTTGTTGGAACCTTCTACTCAATACAATCTGAAACACATCGCCACGCATACAATGTTGAATTCCTTTTTGAACTGCGGCACGATAGGCTTCATCGGTATAATTAGATGTTTCGGTACCTACAATATTAAATGGATATTGTGGCACGTCTTTATTTTTAATACAAGACACCAATGCATCCAATTCTGAATCAATTCCTTCAATTTTATTTTCGCAGATAAACAATTCGTCTTTAAAATGATTGAAGGCAATCACATATTGGTATAAACGATAACGCATCAATGGAATGACTGGGGCACCAGCCTTAAATTCAATGGTATCAAAAAATGGAATGGCGTCATACGTCGTATATCCATATAAGCCCTGCGCAAAAACAGCTTCTTTTTGGGTGGACGGCTGCATCTCGAATTGTTGCATGTAGGCCCAAATACGATCAGGTGCATCCTGTACCTTTTGAATCAATTCTTTTTGAGGCTCTTGCTTTGGATATTTAAATTCAATTTCATTTAAACTAGATATTTCAATGCCACCAATCGCATTCACGCCAATAAAAGAATAACTGTTTTCAGCAGCATGCGAATCTGTGCTCTCTAATAATATCGTATCCCTGAATCGATCTCTCAATCGAAGGTAGATGCCAACTGGTGTAAATGTATCGGCTAACATTTTAGTCACCTCCGTTTGTAATAATATTTTTTTCATCTCAGTAGCTTAGTTAAATCATTCATTAAAAAAACAAACCCCGACAGAATCTGTCGGGGTTGATGTATAGCTTGACAATTATGGTCACGACATTACAATACCCCAACGGAGTTTGTATGCCACCACCAAAAATTGTTAATTGTTTTCATTCGAATACAAATTTAAGGTATTCGGTATCTTAAACCAAAAAAACCTCTATGATTGGACTATTGATTGTTAGGTTTATAAGACCCCTTTGGTACTAGGTAAAGCATCGCTGGCAGGGTTTCGTTTCACCGCCATTTTGATGGCTTTAGCAAAGGCTTTAAAGATGGCTTCGATCTTATGGTGTTCATTCTCTCCCTTACAACTGATGTTGATATTGGCTTTGGCCGCATCACTAAAGGATTTGAAAAAGTGAAAAAACATCTCTGTTGGCATTTCTCCAATTTTTTCTCGTTTAAAGGCTGCGTCCCAAACGATCCAATTTCTTCCACCAAAATCAATCAAGACTTTCGCTTCTGCCTCGTCCATTGGTATCGCAAAGCCATATCTTTCCATCCCTCTTTTATCCACCAATCCTTTTGCGAAAGCTTCTCCTAAAGCAATCCCCACATCTTCAATCGTATGGTGTTCATCAATATGTAAATCTCCCTCACATTGAATTTGCATGTCCAATGCACCATGCCTAGCAATTTGTTCTAACATATGATCAAAAAATCCAAGTCCTGTGTGGATGGATGCCTCACCCCTTCCATCTAAATTCAATTCAATATGAATTTTTGTTTCTTTGGTATTTCGATCATGCACCACGGTTCTTAATCCTAATTTCAAAAACTGATAAATCTCTTCCCAATTGTTTGCCTCATATGCAATAAAAGGCCTCAAGGCAGTTTCTTGTTCTGCTGTTAAAGCATGCAAACCAGATTTTATATAGATGGCTTTACATCCTATATTTTTTGCTAATTCTATATCCGACCAACGGTCTCCGATAACATAAGAAATACTTAAATCAAATTGAGCATCATCCATCAGATGCTGCACCAACACCGTTCCCGGTTTTCTAGTGGGCGCGTTGTCTATCGCAAATGTGGTGTCAATTAAAATTTCATCAAATACAACACCTTCCCCTTTCAAAGTGCGCAACATTAAGTCTTGAATAGGCTGGAATGTCGATATTGGAAAAGCCTTCGTACCCAATCCATCCTGATTGGTCACCATCACTTTATAATAGCCAAATTCGTTGGCAATTTTTTGCATGTTGGAGATTACACCAGGTACAAAAATGGTCTTATCAATATGGTCTATCTGAAAATCAGTTGCTGGTTCTTCTAATACCACACCATCTCTGTCAATGAATAATATTGGTCGCATCTTTTACTTTTTCTTTATTTCTTCTTTTTAGCGGCCTGCACCTGGGCAATCGTAACTGCACTTGCTTTATTGGACCAACTATTCCTAATATAGGTCAACAAATCAGCGATTTCATTGTCTTTTAAGTCTGGGCTCGCTGTCATGGCATTGCTATAATAAAAACCATCCAATGCCACACGCTCATTGTATCCATAACGAATGATACGCACCAATCTTGCTATATCATTTCCAACAACATTGGAAGCAGCATCCAGTGGCGCATTCATATTTGGCACACCACCACCATCTGCCTGATGACAAGCTAAACATCTAGTCTCGTAAATTTTTTTACCGTTTTTCATATTTTGGGCATTTCCCTGCATACAATAAAACAAGGCTACTAAGATCAAGCTGACTATTTTGAATTGCATCTTTTGCATACTTATTTATTAAAACTGATTTTAAAAATCGCACCCTTGCTATCATCACTTACATATAAACTTCCATCTGGGCCTTCTGCTAAACCACAAGGTCTTGCTTTAGCAGCTCTTGGACTTTTATTATTATCTGGTCCAGCAAATCCATTGGCAAAAATTTCCCATTCGCCAGCAGGCTTACCATTTTTAAATGGTACGAATGCCACAAAATAACCTTCTTGAGGTAATGGCGCTCTGTTCCAAGAACCATGAAAAGAAATAAAAGCACCTTCTTTATATTTAGCAGGGAATTGATTGCCCTTATAAAATAACAATGCCATTGGCGCCATATGCGCTGGGAAAGCAACCAAAGGATCTAGTGCATTTTTTCCACCTTCTAATTTTCCATCCCCACCATATTCTGGAGAAAGTATTTTCTTCTTTTGAAATGGATCGTAATACACATAAGGCCATCCTGCATCATCCCCTTCTTTCATTTCATACATGGTTTCTGCAGGCAATTCTGCATTTTGAGCATCCGTGTACATGGTTGGATAAAAAGTATTCAATTGATCACGGCCATGTTGTGTTACAAATAAACTATTCGTTGTTTTATTCCAATCTAAACCAATGACATTTCTTAATCCTGTAGCATATCTTTTACCCTCTGCATAAGATTGGTTTTCTTTACTGCCATCAAATTTCCAAATACCCCCTGCAGAATCTAAAATTGGACAAGGCATCATCCCCTTAGATCCAACAGTTCTATCTTTTTCTTGACAAGCATTGGAATAAGCACCAATATTCACGTAGATATTTCCTTGTGGATCTAAAGTGATTGACTTAGAAGCATGTTGTCTTCTGCTATGCAAATTTTGAATGATTGTTTTAGGTGCATTTGGATTGGTTACTTCTCCATTGGCATCCAATTGATATAAATACACTGCATCATCAGAGCTTGCATACAATTGATTCCCTTTTACATAAATACCTGTTCCACCATATTTACCCCAGCCACTTTGTTTTTCTGCAATACCATCCCCATTGGCGTCTTCCATTCTTACAATACTTTGACCTGCCTTATTTGGATAATTTAATTTGGCAAACAAGATGCCTTTGTCATTGATAGCAATATGTCTTGCAGCACCAATTTGATCAGCAAATAAAGTTGCAGAAAATCCAGCAGGTAATCTTAATCCTGCATTCTCTTGTGCATTCACTGATAAAGCAAATACACAAGCCAATAAAAAGTTGCTTAATTTATACATGATGATTGATTTTTGATTGTACTATTTTAGTTTAAAGTTAATTCAAATGTATTGGTTATCCATAGATACATGGCATCTACCAATGCGGTATTTTCTTGTTCGGTCCCAACTGTGATCCTAAGACTGTCTTCGCATAGTTCCAAAGCAGATCGATCTCTCACAATAATACCTTGACTTAAAAGGTATTCATACAATGCTCTAGCCTTTGGGATTTTCACTAAAATAAAATTAGTGTCCGAAGGAAATACTTGTATAACATGTGGCATAGATGCAATCACTTCGGCGAGTGCTATACGCATATCTACTAAAAGCTTGATCATATCATTCACTTGACCCACTTCCTCTAAAGCTTGTAATGCCAATTCTTGGGTGACAATATTGATATTATAAGGCGCTTTCACTTTATTCATGTACCCAATTATGTGAGGACTTGCAAAACACATTCCTAATCGCAGGCCAGCCAACCCCCATGCTTTACTCAAAGTTTGCAAGACCACTAAGTTTGGATAATCGATTAAGGATTGAATAAATGATTTTTGTTTTGAAAAATTGATATAGGCTTCATCTACCACCACAATACCCTCAAAATGATTTAAAATTGTTTCGATGTCAATTCTATCTAATGAATTGCCAGTTGGATTATTAGGGGAGCAAATCCAAATTATTTTTGTGTTGGGATTGACCAATTGTTCTATATGTGCCAAATTCAATTGATAGTCGGATAACAACGGCGCCTTCTGGATGGCTATATCATTGATATTTGCACTTACTTCATACATAGGATAAGTAGGAGGACAAATAATGATATTGTCTTTTCCTGGTTCGCAAAAAGTTCTAAATAAAATATCGATGCATTCGTCACTTCCATTACCAATGAAGATTTGATTGGCTGCAATTTGCTTTACAAAAGCCAATTTTTCTTTTAGTTTTTGTTGGTATGGATCTGGGTATCGATTGTACCATTTTGTTAAAGGTGACCCTAAACTATTCTCGTTGGCATCCAATAAAATTTTAGCATCCCCTGTATATTCATCCTTTGCAGAAGAATACGGCTTTAATGTTTTTATATTCGGCCTCACTAAATTATCTAATTCAAATCCCATAGTTCACTTTTAAATCGTCCTTAAAATTACATTTTTGATTCTATATCTTTCACTCTAATTGCAACAGCTTGGGCATGGGCTTCTAATTGTTCCCCAGATGCCATTTGAATGACTGTTTGTGCTATATTCTTTAGGCCCATCTCGGTCAATTGCTGGAAGGTGATCTTTTTTACAAAACTGTCTACACTTACTCCACTATACGCTTTTGCATTGCCATTGGTAGGTAAAGTATGATTGGTACCACTCGCATAATCTCCCACAGATTCTGGTGAATAATTGCCAATAAACACCGACCCAGCATTGGTGATTTTTTCCGCTACCACCAAGGCATTGTCCACCGATAAAATAAGGTGTTCTGGTGCATAGGTGTTGATCAATTGAATGGCGTCTTCTCTAAATGCAACCACAATTGCTTTTGAATGGCCTAATGCTTTAGTCGCAAAATCTTGTCTTGGTAGGTTTGCCAATTGCAGTTCTATTTCTAGTTGAACTTGTTCTATTATATTTTTATGACTTGCAATCAATACTACTTGGCTATCTGCACCATGTTCTGCTTGTGATAATAAATCCGCTGCCACAAAAGCAGGTACTGCAGTTTCATCTGCATACACACAAACTTCACTTGGTCCTGCAGGCATATCTATTGCCACACCTTGTTGTTGGATCAATTGTTTCGCTGCTGTGACATATTGATTGCCTGGACCAAATATTTTAAACACTTTAGGGACCGTTGCTGTGCCGTAGGCCATTGCTGCAATGGCTTGTGCGCCTCCAATGGTATAAATTTGTTGGATACCTACAAGATTTGCTGCATATAAAATGGCTGGATCAACAGTGCCGTCTTTTCTTGGAGGCGTACATAAAACCACTTCTTTACATCCGGCTAATTTTGCTGGAATACCCAACATCAATACAGTCGAAAACAAAGGCGCAGTGCCACCAGGAATATAGATGCCCACTTTTTCAATCCCAACAGATTTTCTCCAACACCAAACCCCGGGCATGGTCTCTATTTTTTCTTCTTTCTTGATTTGTGCTTGATGAAAAATTTCGATATTTACTTTTGCAGATTGAATCGCTGTTTTTAGTGCTGGTGCAACAAGTGCTTCGGCAGCTTCTATCATTGTTGGATCTATCGCAATTGTTTTTAATTGTACTTGATCAAATGTTTCACTCAATCTCAATAGTGCTGCATCCCCTTCCAAAGCAACGGCATCTAAAATAGATTGTACTTTTGATAACAATTCAGTTGCTTCAAAATTTGGGCGCTTTAATAATGCTTCCCAGTCCTGTTTTAATGGTTCGTCAAATACTTGCATCTTATAAAATCATTTTTTCGATAGGCACTACCAAAATACCTTCGGCACCTAACGCTTTTAATTGTTCAATTAAATTCCAGAAATCCGCTTCTTCAATCACCGTATGCACACTACTCCAACCCTCCGTTGCCAATGGCACTATTGTTGGACTTTTCATACCGGGAAGCACTCCAATAATTTTATCTAACTGTGCATTGGGTGCATTCATTAAAACATATTTATGTTTTTTTGCTTTTTTAACCGACTCCATTCGGAATAATAATCTTTCCAAGATAGGGACCAATTCGGACGGAAGGTTGTTTCGTTTAACTAAAACTGCTTGTGAGTTTAAAATTGTTTCCGCTTCCTTCAATCCATTCATAAATAAAGTAGATCCACTACTCACTAAATCGCAAACCACATCGGCAAGCCCAATACCAGGTGCAATTTCGACACTTCCACTGATCTCGTGGATTTCTGCTTTAATTTGATGTTGGTCTAAATATTGTTGAACCAATACTGGATAACTTGTTGCGATTTTCTTGCCTTCTAAAAATTGAGGACCTGTAAACGCTTGCCCTTTTTGAATGGCAAAACTCAATCTGCATTTACCAAAGCCAAGCGCATATGCTACTTCCACTTTTTTAGCTTTTTCATAGACTACATTTTCTCCCACAAAACCAATATCTGCTACGCCATCTTGGACATACTGAGGAATATCATCGTCTCTTAAAAAGAAAACTTCGATAGGAAAATTACTTGCATCCGCTTTTAATTTGTTGACGCCATTGCTAATATCAATGCCGCATTCTTTTAAAAGTTGCATGGAATCTTGATTTAATCTTCCTGATTTTTGAATCGCTAATTTTAATCGCATATACTATTTATAAAAATTAAAAGGGCTTACTATGTAGTAAGCCCTTTGTTTAATATTGATACATACCAACATATACAGCTTACCTATTAGATAGCAGATGAAAATGATGGATATGGTTATTGAATAACATGCCGCAAATTTACGGCCCTTTTATAAAATCCCCAACTAAAACAGTATAAAATACCTAATTTAGACCGAGCAACCCCTTATTTTAACAAGAACAACCTTTTTATGCAAATAGCTTCAACAGTTTCTGGCCTTTTATTATGCTTGATTGGTCTAACTGCGCAAAGTCAAACCAATCAAAAAAACAATCAAGTTGGAAAAATGCAACTAGTTTGGTCCGATGAATTTGATTACAAAGGTTTACCCGATCCTAAAAAATGGAATTATGATGTGGGCGGATGGGGCTGGGGTAATAATGAATTGCAATATTATACCAAGGATTCTCTTGCAAATGCGCGCGTGGAAAATGGATTACTTACAATTGAATTGAAGCAACAAAGTATTGAGGACAGAAAATACAGTTCGGCAAGACTTGTAACTAAAGGAAAAGGAGATTGGATTTATGGAAGAATTGATGTGCGTGCAAAATTACCAAAAGGGCTAGGCACTTGGCCTGCCATATGGATGTTAGGCTCCACCACCCCATTAAAATGGCCTGATGATGGAGAAATTGATATCATGGAACATGTGGGATTTAATCCAGGATTCATTCATGCTACCACGCATACAAAAAGTTTTAATCATATGATTGGTAATCAAAAAACAGACACCATCATTGTGAAAGATTTTGATACCCAATTTCATGACTACTCAGTGATTTGGAATAAAGACAGTGTGACGATTTTATTTGACAATCAGGCATATTATACTTTTAAGAATAATGGCACAGGCAAAGCTGCATGGCCTTTTGATGGACCTATGCATTTGTTATTAAATATTGCATTCGGCGGAAATTGGGGTGGTACAAAGGGCGTGGATGATGCCGTCCTTCCAGCAAAAATGGAAATTGATTATGTAAGGGTGTATCAATTGAAGTAGAAAAATAAATGGGTTATTTTGCATCAAACCATACTGGTTTATCCGTAATGCCATCCCCATTGTAATTGATACATAATTCTTCATCCACAGCGATGTCTCTCTTCGTTTGAATTTGAATGGTTTGATGTTCAAAATCCATATCATATTTGCAATTGGCATCCACACTATGATTGTAGATTGAGACATATCCTAATGCCACTGCTGCTTGTTTTTCATTGATCCCCCATTCAAAAATATAATCATGTAATAAAGTAGTGTCCACCACTGCACGCTCTGCTTGATTTAAAACAATGACTGGCGCTATTTCTATGGTCGTTCCAGCAGGGATCGCCTCGGTGGTGAAAACCCCTCTACCTCGCTTAGCCGTCTCCATAATGTATAAAATTGGCAATATCATCACATAAAGTTAACATATCCTAGTATGATTTTCGTAAATTGCAGCCATGTCAGCAGAATTAGAAGACAATATCATATTATCAGAAGTTTTTTTAGAGATCCTCTCTAAAGAAGACATGCCGCTTTTAAAGGAATTTTTAGACGAGCAAAACATCAGTGATGTGGTGGAGCTCGTGAATGAATTTCCAGAAAAGGAAGGCTTGATTATTGATACGATGACCGTACATCGTGCGGTGAGTGTCTTTAAATTATTGGACATCAATCAGCAAAAAGATATCATTAAGGAATTGCCTGCAAGAAAGACAGCAAAGATCTTAAATGAATTACCACCGGATGACCGTACTGACTTTTTTGAAGAATTACCAAAAGCCGCTATTCGTGACCTGATTAAATTATTGGATCCGGAAGAACGTAAAATTACTTTATCACTGTTAGGTTATCCAGAAGATTCAGTGGGTCGTATGATGACGCCAGATTATGTATATGTATATCCTCATTATACAGTGGCACAAGTTTTAGACAATATCAGAAAATATGGTAAAAACTCAGAGACCATTGACGTGATTTATATCATTGATGAATTGGGTTGTTTGGTAGATGACATTCGAATCAGAGATTTATTATTAGCAAAACCAACTGATATTGTTAAAGACATTATTGATGGCAGGTATGTGGCCTTGAATGTGTACGACGACCAAGAGCAAGCGAGTCAGGTATTTAAAATGAATAACCGAGTAGCGATTCCAGTAGTCGATGACAATGATGTGTTATTAGGGATTGTAACGATTGATGATATTTTATGGGTAACGAATGAGGAGTTCAGTGAGGATATGCAAAAGATGGGAGGTACTGAAGCCTTGAACGAACCTTATTTAGACATGTCTATTTTTAATTTATTCAAAAAAAGAATCACATGGTTGGTGGTTTTATTCTTGGGTGAAATGTTGACTGCCACAGCGATGGGTTATTTTGAAGGAGAAATTGCTAAAGTGATTGTGTTGACTACATTTATTCCTTTGATTTTATCCAGCGGTGGTAATACGGGTTCACAAGCTTCTACTTTAATTATACAAGCCATGTCTATTGGCGAAATCACCATCGAAGACTGGTGGAAAATTTTAAAAAGAGAAATTTTAAGTGGCTTATTATTAGGTTTAGTTTTAGGAGTGATTGGTTTTTGTAGAGTCATGGTTTGGCATTATATAGCTCCAGGATTTTATGGAGAACATTGGATCTTAATTGCTAGCACCATTGGACTAACCTTAGTGGGTGTTGTTATTTGGGGTACGATCACAGGATCTATGTTGCCAATGGTTTTAAAAAGATTAGGCGCCGATCCTGCCGTTTCTTCTGCACCATTTGTGGCCACTTTAGTGGATGTCACTGCAATCCTTATTTATTTTGGTCTAGCATTTTTATTCTTGCAAGGAACCCTGCTTTAATTGTAGGCCATTCCTTTTTTATCATACTCAATACAATAGAGTCACGTCTTGTGCCATCACTTGTTGGGAGATGATTACGTAATACACCTTCTACAGTGCACCCAATTTTTTGCATCGCTGCAATGCTTCGCTTATTTCTGTTGTCTGCTCGAAATTCTACACGCTCAAATCCAACAGTTTCAAATGCATGACTCAAAAGCAAAAACTTACAGTGTTCATTCAAACCAGTTCCCCAAGTTTTTTCGCTATACCAAGTATAACCAAGCTGTGTAGAACCATGCTCCAATTGTATGTCATAGAATCTTGTACTACCTACATATTTATTTTGCAATTTATCAAAGACAATAAATGGATAAGCATTTTTTAAACGTCTTGATTCAATCGCTGTTTTGATGTACTGATCAAATTCTTGTACAGTTGTAATTGGAGTTAAAGCGAATTTCCAAAGTGATGGCTCCTCTTGAACATAGGCCGATAAATAAACCGCATCATCTTGCATCAAAGGACGCAATAACACGCGTTCGTTTTCTAAAATGATGTCTGTACTTGTATCAAAAAGCAATTTGGCATGCATACATTAAAAAATTAATGTTTAATTTTGTTTAAATTATTGAATAAAGTTCAAATCGTCAAAATATGTGTGGAATCGTAGGTTATATAGGTCATAGAGAAGCATACCCAATTGTATTGAAAGGATTAAAGCGTTTAGAATATCGTGGCTATGATAGTACTGGTGTGGCGATTATTCAAGATGGTCAATTACAAGTGCACAAAAAAAAGGGCAAGGTCGCTGAACTAGAGGAAGCCGTGGTTGGTAAAAACATGCATTCCAATATTTGTATTGGTCATACCCGTTGGGCCACACATGGCGAACCATCTGACCGCAATGCGCATCCGCATTTATCTAACAATGGCAGATTGGCTATGTTGCACAATGGCATTATTGAGAACTATACACAAATTAAAACGGAACTACTTTCCAAAGGTTATACTTTTAAAAGTGATACCGACACAGAAGTATTATTGAATTTTATACAAGACATTCAAGAAAATAACAATAGTAATTTAGAAGAAGCTTTGCGCATTGCGTTAAAAAGAATCGTAGGTGCCTATTGTATCTTATTAATAGATCAGGAAGATCCTGAAACCATCATTGCTGCGCGTAAGGGAAGTCCGTTAGTGATTGGTATTGGAAAAGACGAACACTTTTTAGCGAGTGACGCCTCACCTATCATTGAATACACCAAGGAAGTAGTGTATGTGAATGATTATGAAATTGCGATTGTGAAAAAGGACGAGTTGATTTTGAAAAATTTAGGCAACGAAAAACAAACACCATTTATTCAAAAATTAGATATGGAATTGGCTGCAATTGAAAAAGGCGGCTATGACCATTTTATGTTGAAAGAAATATTTGAACAACCTGCAACTATTTTTGATTGCTTAAGAGGAAGACTTTTACAAGAGGAGCAACAAATTGTAATGGCTGGTGTAGACAATCATTTAGAAGCATTGACAAAAGCTTCAAGAATTATGATTGTAGCCTGCGGTACAAGTTGGCATGCTGGTTTAGTGGCAGAATATATGATAGAAGAATTATGCCGTATCCCGGTAGAAGTTGAATACGCATCTGAATTTAGATACCGTAACCCAGTGATCCATCCTGGTGATGTGATCATTGCTATTTCTCAAAGTGGAGAAACTGCTGACACATTGGTGGCATTAGAAAGTGCAAAAGAAAAAGGCGCATTTATATTTGGTGTGGTGAATGCAGTGGGAAGTAGTATCGCAAGATTAAGTCATGCAGGTGCTTATACCCACGCTGGTCCAGAAATTGGTGTGGCTAGTACAAAAGCCTTTACAGGGCAATTGGCAGTATTGACTATGATGGCATTGAAAATTGCAAAAGCAAAAGGCAGTATTGCTGATGAACGCTATGAACACTTAATCAATGAATTGGCATCTGTGCCAGAAAAAGTAAAAACAATTTTAGCAGACACTTCAAAAATTGAGGCGATTGCAAAACAATATAAAGACGCAAAAGATTTTTTATACCTAGGAAGAGGTTTCAATTTCCCAATCGCTTTAGAAGGGGCATTGAAATTAAAAGAGATTACATATATCCATGCCGAAGGATATCCTGCTGCTGAAATGAAACATGGACCGATTGCCTTGGTGGATGAAAATTTACCAGTTGTTTTTGTAGCGACTAAAGATTTGTATTACGAAAAAGTAGTTTCCAATATCCAAGAAATTAAAGCAAGAAAAGGACAAATTATTGCTGTGGCCACCGAAGGTGATGCTGTATTACCTTCGATGTCGGACAATGTGATGTTTGTGCCAGATATCGACGAAGTAATTGCCCCTTTATTAAGTGTCATCCCTTTACAACTGCTTAGTTATTATGTAGGTGTGGCAAAAGGCATTGACGTAGATAAGCCAAGAAACCTAGCAAAATCCGTTACTGTTGAGTAGCATGTAAGGGCTAGTTTGTTAAACAAAGCGTTTTTGACTAATCATACTAACTAAAATTTAGCTGCGCTTTAATAAGTTTCTAAAAACTTATTTTTATATTTAGTCATGCAAAATTTTATCAAAATTTTCAAATACGCCACCCCATTTGTACTTTATGGCCTAGGCTATTTAAGTTTTACAAAAGCTGGCTTCTATGCTTGGACCCCATTAATCTATGTTTTTTTAATGGTGCCATTGGTTGAATTATTTATTGCACCAAATCCTGCTAATTTAGATGCGGCCGAAGAGCAAATGGCGAAAGCCAATAAATGGTATGATGTGGTATTGTGGTGCACTGTACCTTTTCAGTATTTTTTGTTGTATACTTTCTTAACACATATAGGTTCCAGTCAATCAAATGTAGATACCTTGGGTAGCATCATTGGAATGGGCTTATTATGCGGCGCATTTGGAATCAATGTGGCGCATGAATTAGGACATCGAACCAATAAATTTGAACAATTTTTAGCAAAATCATTATTGCTTACTAGTCTATACATGCACTTCTTTATCGAACACAATAAAGGACACCATAAACATGTAGCTACACCGCATGATCCTAGTACCGCTAAGTTCAAACAAACAGTGTATGCATTTTGGGTACAAACTTTTATTGGCACTTATTTGAGTGCATGGCATATCGCAATAGAGGATGCAAAAAAGAAGAAAGCTTTCTTACCTGCCATCTTCAATGAAATGATGTTATTTCAAATCATTCAATTAGGATTGGTCCTGCTTATTTTCTTGAATTTTGGAAGCACAATAACAGCTTATTTTATACTAGCTGCTTTTATAGGTGCTATCTTACTTGAAACAGTCAATTATATTGAACATTATGGTTTGCAAAGAGAAAAAGGATCAACTGCCTTATTTGAAAGAGTGCAGCCACATCATAGTTGGAATAGCAACCACATTATTGGAAGACTGATGCTATTTGAACTCAGTAGACATAGCGATCATCATTATATGGCCTCACGCAAATACCAGGTGTTAAGGAATATGGACGAAGCACCTCAAATGCCAACGGGTTATCCTGGGATGATCATCCTTTCTTTATTCCCACCATTGTGGTTTAAAGTGATGCATCAACAGATGCGTAAGTACAGCCTTTTGCCCAATAATTAAGGCTCCGTTTAAAATGTCGTACCTTGCAGTCCATTATGAGTACGAATTTTAAAGAATTAGGCCTTATTGAGCCTATCCTATTAGCCCTTTTCGAAGAAGGCTACACCACCCCAACGCCTATTCAAGCACAGTCGATCCCTATTATATTAGAAGGAAAAGACTTACTTGGTTGCGCACAAACCGGCACAGGTAAAACTGCCGCTTTCACCCTTCCTATTATCCAGTTATTGTTACAAAATAAGCCTGCGGAGAGGCGCAAAAAAATTAGAACATTAATTGTGACGCCAACACGAGAATTGGCCATTCAAATTGCCGAAAATTTTGAAGCATACGGAAGACATACCGCTTTAAATTGCACCGTTGTTTTTGGTGGTGTAGGTCAAGGACCTCAGGTGACTGCACTCAGGAATGGTGTAGATGTGGTGATTGCTACACCAGGTCGTTTATTGGATTTAATGAATCAAGGTCATTTGAGTTTAAGAGACGTAGAATATTTTGTTTTAGATGAAGCAGATCGTATGCTAGACATGGGATTTGTGCACGATATCAAAAAACTATTAGCAGTTTTACCAAAGAAAAGACAATCGTTATTCTTCTCGGCAACCATGCCTCCGGAAATTGTGAGTTTGGCTAATGCTATTTTAAATAAGCCAAGCTCAGTAACAGTTACACCAGTTTCATCTACTGTAGAAATTATTGATCAATCGGTTTATTTTGTAGATAAAGTCAATAAGAATTCTTTGTTAATGGAATTATTAAAAGACCAAAATATCAAAAACGTTTTGGTCTTTACAAGAACCAAACATGGTGCTGATAAAGTGGTGAACCTATTGGTTAAAAACAATGTTTCTGCAGAAGCCATCCATGGTAATAAATCTCAAAATGCGAGACAAAGGGCATTGAGTAATTTTAAAGATCAGTCTACAAGAGTATTGGTTGCCACAGATATTGCTGCGAGAGGTATTGATGTGGATGAATTAGCACACGTGATTAATTTTGAGATTCCGAATATTCCAGAAACCTATGTACACCGTATTGGTAGAACAGGAAGGGCTGGCGCATCTGGTGCAGCTTATTCTTTCTGTGATTATGAGGAGAAGGCCTACTTAAAAGACATTGAAAAGCTGATTGGCAAATCCATCCCAGTGATTGAAAGCCATCCCTACCCAATGCAGCAGTTTCACGCAAATAAAACCTCAAAAGACGCAGGATGGGGCAAACCCAAGAACACCAGAGGCAGGGCACCACGTGAAGGTGGACCCAATGGTGGTCAAAACGGAGGACAAAAAAGAAGATTTAGCAATTCAAAACCGACTAGGTAATATTATCTTTGAGATAAGTACCTAAATCGTTTTTCTATGAAAAAATTGTTGATTAGCTTTTTGTTCCTAAATGCAATAATCACTACATCCCTATTTGCACAAGAACGTCCTATTTTAAAAACGGACCTACTTAGCAGTGCAAAACTAATGGACATGCAATTCACAGATGCTGAAATTGATTCTTTATTCAATGATGTGATAGACAATTTAGCGAACTACAAAGCCATGCACGGTTTGACATTGAACAATAGTACGCCATTAAGTTTATGGCATTCTGCTATCTTACCAGGAATGAAATTGAACAAAGTTCAAAAACCAATTATCTGGGACGCGCCAGCAACTGTTTCACTTCCTGCAAATAAAAATGAATTAGCGTTTTATACAATTGAACAATTGGCTTTTTTAATTAAAAATAAAAAGATTAGCTCGCTTGAATTGACTCAATTCTTTATTGATAGAATCAAAAAATACGGCGATACTTTACAGTGTGTGATTAGTCTTCAGGAAGATCTAGCATTTGCACAAGCGAAACAAGCAGATGCAGAAATTGCTGCTGGAAAATACAGAGGTCAATTACATGGTATCCCTTATGGCTTAAAGGATTTATTTGCTGTAAAAAATACCAAGACTACTTGGGGAGCCGCACCTTACCAAAATCAAATCATCCAAGAAGATGCATTTGTGTATGAAAAAATGAAAGCAGCAGGCGCTGTATTGGTCGCTAAATTTACTTTAGGTGCATTGGCAATGGGCGACTATTGGTATGGAGGAAGAACAAAGAATCCATGGAACTTAAATACTGGTTCTTCAGGTTCATCTGCAGGTTCAGCTTCAGCAACAGTTGCAGGATTGGTGCCATTTGCAATAGGAACTGAAACCTGGGGAAGCATTGTCTCTCCAGCAACAACCTGTGGTGCAACAGGACTTAGACCAACCTTTGGAAGTATTAGCCGATCTGGTGCGATGGCATTGAGTTATAGTTTAGATAAAGTGGGACCAATTACCCGTTCTGCCAATGATGCAGCCATTGTATTTCATTATTTACATGGCACAGATGGTAAAGATGGATCTGCTGTTGATATGCCATTCAATTACGCCCCAAAAACAAATCTTAAAACGTATAAAATTGCTTACGCAAAAAACTATTTTGATAAAATCAAAGACACCAATCGTTCAGAGTTTGAAGTGTTGAAACAATTTAGAAAAATGGGCATTGAATTAATCCCAATTAATTTCCCAGATAGTGGTGTGTACCAATTCAATATTATGGATGTAGTTATCGGTGCTGAAGCTGGTGCGCAATTTGACGAGATGACACGTTCAGGATTAGATGATGCATTGACAAGACAAACAAAAAATGATTGGCCAAATTCATTTAGAACTTCTAGGTTTGTACCCGCTGTGGAATATATCAATGCCCAAAGACATAGGACCATATTGATGCAGAAAGTCAATGAGGTGATTGCACAATATGATGCTATTATTTGTCCGTCAAGGGGCGGCGGAAATCAATCGGCCATTACCAATTTAACGGGTCATCCTGTGGTTTGTGTGCCAACTGGATTAGATGCAAAATGGCAATTACCTACTGGTATTAGTTTTGTAGGAAGATTGTTTGACGAAGGCACCATTTTAAATATTGCACACCAATATCAAAAAGCAACTGGATGGGATGAAATGCATCCTACTATGTTCAAATAATATTAATACGATGAATGAAATTAAGAAAGTAGCGATTCAACAATTAGGGTATGGCTTTATACAAGAGCTACCAAAAGGCAAAGACGAATACTATTTGCGCAATCAACAAAATAGAAGTGGTATTCAGTATCGCTCTCTAACTGCATTAGAGATTGAAATTTTAGTGCGTAATGGTAATTCAAGTGACGACTGGTCAAAGCTATTGGTATCCAATGCCTTTAATCCAGAGCTAGTTAAGAACTGTTCTTTTTTTGGATTGGTTCGTATCGGAAATTTAGAAACAACCTGTCTTTGCTTTAGTGATTTAACAGTGCCTGTTGGTTTGTATAATTCTACGATCATCAGTTCAGATTTTGGTAATAATGTAGCCATTCATAGTGTCAATTATTTGTCACATTATATTATTGGTGACGAAGTGATTATCAATAATGTCAATGAATTGGTGACAACCAACCATGCAAAATTTGGTAATGGTATTCTAAAAAAAGGCGAATCAGAGTCTGTAAGAATTTGGTTGGAGTTATGTAACGAAAATACAGGCCGAAAAGTCCTTCCATTTAATGGAATGACCACTGCAGACGCTTACTTATGGACCAGAAACAGGCATGACAAAGTTTTACAAGATAAATTTATCGAATTAACCGAAAAGCAATTCGACAACAAACGAGGCTATTATGGAAAAATTGGTGACCGCACTGTTATTAAGAATTGTAGAATCATTAAAGATACTTGGATTGGTACAGATGCCTATTTAAAAGGTGCGAATAAAATAAAGAATATCACTATCAATTCTAATGAGGTTGCCAAAACACAAATTGGCGAAGGATCTGAATTGGTAAATGGAATTATTGGATACGGTTGTAGGGTATTCTATGGCATTAAAGCAGTTCGTTTTATTATGTCGGATTATTCTCAATTAAAATATGGTGCAAGATTGATTAACTCTTTCTTAGGACCCAATGCGACTATATCATGTTGTGAGGTGTTGAATTCATTGATTTATCCAGCACATGAACAGCACCATAACAACTCCTTCCTTTGCGCAGCACTTGTGATGGGTCAAAGTAATATTGCTGCTGGTGCAACTTTAGGATCCAACCACAATAGCCGTGGGGCGGATGGTGAAGTGATCATGGGCAGAGGCTTCTGGCCGGGTTTATGCGTGAGCATTAAGCACAATTCTATTTTTCCAAGTTTCACCATTTTAAATAAAGGAGATTATAATTATGAATTGAATATTCCAATTCCTTTTTCTTTAATAAGTAATGACTATGTCAAAGACGAATTGGTGGTGATGCCAGGTTATTGGTTTTTATACAATTTTTACGCACTCGCTAGAAATGCTTGGAAATACCAAAACAGAGATAATAGAAAAAATATAGACCAATATTTTGAATACGACTATTTGGCGCCCGATAGCGTCAATGAATTAATGCAAGGCAGGAATGTAATTGCAGTAGCAGTCGCAAAAGCACAATTATTAAAAGAAAAGAAGTCGATAACTATTGCAGAGGATCAATTGGTGCAATTAGGCTATAAAATCTTAAGAACAAAAACAAAAAAAGAAATAGATCAATTAGACGTTTTTGTTGATGGATTTGAAAATAGTAAGCGTAAAACTAGATTGATTAAATGTCATGATGCATTTGCGATGTTTGAAAAAATGATTTTCATGTATGGCATGGATCAATTGATGATCAAACTCACGCAAAATGGTTTAAAGAATCTGCCTACCAAACTTAAAGCTATCAAAACAAGTGGTGCAGCTATTGAGTGGGTTAATATAGGTGGACAACTGATCCCAACTAAATCTGTACAAACATTGCTTCAGCAAATTAAATCCGACAAATTAAATAGCTGGCATGATGTGCATGCATTTTATCAAACACAAACTGATAAATATTTAGACAAAAAAAATACGCACGCATTATATTGTTTAGAGTTGATAGAAGGAACATCTATTAGTGGATTGAGTCAGAAAAAATTGAACGAATGGCTAGACCGCTATCAAGCAATTAAAGAAGAGATTACACAAAAGATAAAAAGCTCAAGAGAAAAAGATTACACCAATCCATTTAGGAAAATGGTGTACGAAAACCAAGCGGAAATGGACGCCATTGTGGGTGACTTAAAAGACAATAGTTTTATTGAACATCAAAATGCTGCGCAACAACAATTAAATCAATTCATGATTGAATTTAAGCATGCATTAAAAGCCAAATAGACTCATCCCAATACCAAGTTGCCATTGTCTTGTTTTCCACTTTGCTTGATCTTGCAATGCGCTGATATCTTGTAGGCCAACCACATACCTGCCGTAAACAAAAAAGCCACCAAGGTTCACTTTTGCACCCCCAACAAAGGAAAACTCACCTTCTTTGAAAGCCAATTGCGCATTTTCCTTTCCGTCTTTCTTTTGATCAATGAGTATGCCATATTGAGGCCCTGCTTGTAAAAGCAAGGAAGAGAATGGTTTTACTTGAACCAATAAAGGAACCATCATGTAGCTCAAATGATATGTTTCAGGATTGTATTTATTGTCTCCTAATACATCCATGATATTAGGGTTGGTAGATAATTTAGTTTGAGAAAGCAATACTTCTGGCACCAAACTTATTTTATCTGTCAATCCAATTTGAAAAGTAACCCCTCCATGTTAGGATGCAGCATGTCGGTCAACTGCTACTGAATTTACACTAGTCAAATTTTGGCCCACTTTAATGCCAATATTTACTTTTTCCTGTGCACTTGCAAAAAATGCAACAAAAATAGTAGCAAATAGTATGAATTTTTTCATCATGTTTATTTTTTAAAAATGACCCATGTAGCAAACCTATATAGCAATATCTATAGAACGTATAAATTTAAATTTTGTTACATAGAAGTAGCATTAAACCAATTCCAAAAGGGTAATTTCTGGCATAATCCCTACCCTGCCTGGATAACCTAGAAATCCAAAGCCCCTGTTCACGTATAATTTTTGATCTCCTTGTTGGTACAATCCCGCCCATTGTTTATAGACCCATTGCACAGGACTCCATTTGAAATAAGGATTTTCTAAGCCAAACTGCATCCCATGTGTATGGCCAGATAACATCAGATCAACTTGAGGAAATTCAGGAATGACTTGAGCCTCCCAATGACTTGGATCATGACTCATTAATACAATGACATCTTTTGGATCAACCCCTTCTAAGGCTTTATTCAATTGTCCATATTTAGGGAACCTAGCTTTTGCACCCCAGTTTTCGATACCCACTAATTTTATTTTTGCACCTCCCTTTTCGATGGTGACATGTTCGTTCATTAATAATTTCCATCCCATGGATGCATGCACCGCTTTCAATGCCTCTAAATTTGCTACTTTAGCTTCTTTAGTAGGCCATTCCACATAATCTCCATAATCGTGGTTACCTAATGTACTAAACACCCCTTTTGGGGCGGACAATTGACCAAAGATGGGGCTCCAGTCTTGCATTTCTGTTGCTTTATCGTTCACTAGATCTCCTGTAAAAAGAATTATGTCTGCTCCTTGTTTTTGAATTAAATCAATCCCTTTTTGTACTGCTTCTTTTTCCTTTAAACTACCACTATGGATATCACTGATATGAATAATTTTAAAGCCCTTAAAAGCCGCAGGCAAATTTTTAATGGCTACTTTTTTATGTAGTAATTGGTATTTGTATTTATTGCCAAAACCATACAACAATGAAAAAAACAAGGATGAGGAAATACCTACACCAAGCCAATTTAAAAATGCAGATCTAGGGATCCCCTGTTCTGTATTCATAAATTTTGCACCAGCTGTCGAAGCCACCTGTCCGATGGTCCAAAAAGCCCCCCTCCTTACATCATCCACCAAAAAGAATAAGACAAGGGTAATTTGGGCAATCACCCACCCAATCCCAATCGAAAAAATATATTGTCTAAAATAGGGATTCACAATAAATGGGAATAGCATAAATGCCCCCAAACTAGCAATACATAAAAACCAATAGCCATAAGTTACCGCATTTTTTATACCAACACTTGCTCCATTTAGCATGCTTTTTAATACATGAAAGATGTAAAAATCAATCAAAATCAAGAAAGTAATGAGGACGAATACAAAAACTGGGTTCTTCATAGTACAGATTAAGGTGCAAAATTAAGCCTAATTGTTGCTATTTATGCCGTATTTTTGAGCAAATTAAGGAGGCTTTTTATATGGCAAGAATTATTGGTATAGCAAATCAAAAAGGAGGCGTGGGTAAAACCACTTCGGCAATCAATATTGCTGCAAGTTTGGCTGTTTTAGAATACAGAACATTGTTAATTGATGCTGATCCTCAGGCAAATAGCACTACTGGGGTAGGTTTTGACCTTCATAATATCACAACCAGCCTTTATGATTCGATGATCAATGGCACGCCATTGTCGGATGTCGTTTTGAAAACAGAAATTCCACATTTAGATCTTGTACCATCCCATATTGACTTAGTAGGTGCAGAAATCGAATTGGTTAATTTCCCAAATAGAGAAAATGTCTTAAAAAATTTAATCGCTGCTATAGACGACCAATATGATTTTATCATCATTGACTGCTTGCCTTCTTTAGGATTAATCACAGTGAATGCATTAGTGGCATCCAATAGTGTAATTGTGCCAGTTCAATGTGAATTTTTTGCATTGGAGGGTTTAGGAAAATTATTGAACACCATTAAAATAGTTCAAAGCAGACTCAATCCAGATTTACAGATCGAAGGTATTTTAATGACCATGTATGATGGTCGACTTAGATTAAGCAATCAGGTTGTGAGTGAAGTGCGAAAGCATTTTGATGAAATGGTCTTCTCTACAATTATACATCGTAATACAAGATTGAGTGAAGCGCCAAGTGTAGGTAAACCAGTTATCTTATATGATGCAGATAGTAAGGGTACCGTGAACTATTTAAATTTAGCGAAAGAAATTTTACAGAAAAATGGCATGACTAAAATGAGTAATGCCGAGCGTATAATAGATTAGTACTATGAGTAAAAGCACACCTAACAAAGATTTAATTGGTAAAGGGCTACGTTCTTTATTGCAGAATATGGATGCAGATTTTAAAAATCCTGCAGGCAATGTTCAACCTGCTGCCATCGAAAAAGCAATCGCAATCAATAGAATTGCATTGACAAATATTATTGTCAATCCTAAGAATCCAAGAAAAGATTTTGACGAAAAAGCTTTACAAGAATTGGCTCAGTCTTTAAAGATGCATGACTTGATCCAACCTATTACAGTGGCGCAATTAACCAATGGAAAATTCCAATTGATTGCAGGAGAAAGAAGATTCCGTGCTGCAAAAATTGCTGGTTTAACAGATGTCCCAGCGTATATCAGATTAGGGAACGATAAAGAATTATTAGAACTGGCTTTATTAGAGAACTTACAAAGAGTAGACTTAAACGAGATCGAAGTGGCTTTGAGTTATCAAAGAATGATGGACGAGCTCAATTATACCCAAGAACAAGTAGCAGAACGTATGGGCAAAGACCGTTCTACTGTGTCCAACTATATCCGCTTATTAGAATTACCCCCTGCTATTCAAGCAGCATTAAGAAACGGAAGCTTAAGTGTGAGTTTAGCAAAATTATTAATTGGGAAAGAGGTAGATAAGCAACTCTTTTTGTTAAAAGAAATTATTGAAAAAGGATTGACTGTTCGTCAAACAGAAGCTTTAATCAAAAATCTCACATCAACACCTGGATCAAAAAATACATCCAACCTAGGCAATACCAATCAACTCTCGCCTGTTTACCAAAGATTGGAAAATAAATTGAAGGACCATTTTGGCACCCATGTACAATTACAGCATCAAAAAAATGGATCTGGTAAAATTACCATTAGCTACAATGATTTAAATGCTTTGAATAAGGTCCTTGAAGCAATGCAAGTAACAATTAGTTAGATGAAAGGCTTCCTTACCATATTGTTTTTGTTGTGTCTACAACAAACCTTGTGGGCGCAAGATAGCACTATCATTGATCTACAACATTCCCCAAAAAAAGCAACCAAAAGATCTGCCATCCTACCTGGACTGGGTCAAGCATATAATAAGCAATATTGGAAAATCCCTTTAGTCTACGGAGTGCTTTCTGTACCTGTTGTTACCTATGCGTACAATAACGATTTATATGCAAAAACAAAATTTGCCTATGAAGCAAGAATTCAAGAAGCCAACGGAGACAATTCCAATGTGAGCAAGATTGATCCAACTTTAAAAAATTTAAGTGCAGGATCGCTTCAGAGTTACAGAAATATATTTAGAAAAAATAGGGACTACTCCATTATGTGGTTTATCATTGGATGGGGGATCAATGTGGTGGACGCTTCTGTATCTGGCCACTTAAAGGAATTCGACGTGAGTAATAACATAAGTATGAAGAT
Organism: Bacteroidota bacterium; assembly: GCA_039798125.1. Taxonomy (GTDB): domain Bacteria; phylum Bacteroidota; class Bacteroidia; order Chitinophagales; family Chitinophagaceae; genus Sediminibacterium. Next base: position 32,522 of record JBDKGO010000003.1, read on the forward strand.
GGCACCTATGAAATCGGATGCATATCAACAAGCTGGCTTATCTTTACAATTCAACTGGAAGTACACAAAATAATTTTGCAAATTGATTCAATAGACAAGATGTCTTTGAAAATTTAAATAGTATTAAAACATACAATGATGAAAAAATTATTCTTTATCCTAGCTTTATTAGTTACGCTACAAGTACATGCTCAAAAACTAATTGGTGGAAAAAATATCATCAAGGGCAATTTGACAAGTTTTGCTTTAAAAAACTATCAAGTCTCTTATGAAAGAAGCTTGAACCATTTTATGTCTGTATCGGCCAGTTATCGTTATATGCCAAAAGGGAGCCTGCCTTTACAATCGATCGCAGAAAAATACATAGACAATTCAGCGATTAATTTTGATTTATTCCAAATGGGAAACAATGCCTTGACTTTTGAAAGTAGATTCTATTTAGGCTTGCAAAAAATGTCTGGCTTTTACATTGCCCCCTATGCAAGGTTTGCCAATTTTGACTTATCTGTTCCAGTAGATTACACTTACACCCCTGATCCATCAGTAGGTGCCGTTATTGGAAATGCCCCAATAACAAAAACAGCAGGACTTAATGGAATTATTAAATCTAATAGTTATGGTGCTTATATTGGTCTTCAAAAACAACTACTAACTAAATTGGTGATTGATATCTGGTTCATAGGAGGGCATTATGGCAACTCAAATGGTACATTAAATTTCGCTTCGCCAGAAAAATTACCAACACAAGCAGTTGACGCACTTCAAAAATCTTTGGATGATACCAAATTAAATCCTTTTGAATTAAAATCTAAAGTAACCCAAAACGGTGCTACTGCAGATATGAAAGGCCCTTGGGCAGGATTCAGAGGCTTAGGTATTAGCTTGGGATTACGTTTTTAATCACCTATTGCTTCAATCATTTTCTTTAACTTTGATTTCGCAAAACGCTCCCTATGATACCTAACTATTTACAAGATTTATTCAAAGCACAATCTTACGATCCAAACAATTTTTTCTTAATCGCTGGGCCATGTGTGGTGGAAGATGAGGCTTTGGTCATGGAGATTGGAGACAAGGTTTCTACGATCTGTAAGAATTTAGGTATTCCATATGTGTTTAAGGCAAGCTACAGAAAAGCCAATCGCACTAGTGCGAATTCGTTTACGGGCATTGGGGATGATACTGGAATGGAATTGATCAAAAAAGTTGGTGCTACCTACAATGTACCCACTACATCCGATATTCATGCGCACGAAGAAGCTGCCATCGCAGCTCAGTTCATAGATATTTTACAGATCCCTGCATTTTTATGTCGTCAAACCGACTTATTAGTCGCTGCAGCGCAGACAGGCAAAATTGTAAACGTTAAAAAAGGACAATTCTTAAGTGGTGCATCTATGAAGTTTGCAGTAGATAAAATTAAATTAGCAGGCAACGATAAAGTGATGTTGACCGAAAGAGGCAATACATTTGGCTACCAAGACTTAGTGGTAGATTACAGAAATATCCCTGCCATGGCCGAAAACAATGTGCCTGTGATTATGGATTGTACGCATTCTTTGCAACAACCTAATCAAACTTCTGGCATCACTGGAGGCAATCCAAGTTTAATTGAAACGATTGCGAAAGCAGCTATTGCAACAGGCGCAGACGGATTGTTTATTGAAACACATCCAAACCCAGCCAACGCAAAAAGTGATGGTGCGAATATGTTGAGATTGGAATTATTGGAACCGTTATTAGAGAAATTAGTACGCTTACGAAAAGCAGTTTTATAATAACTGCGAAATAGCCTGTTATGTACCTAGTATTTTAACGGATTGCGCTTTCCTAAAAGGATATAGTGCTTCATGCTTCTCCAGAATGCCAATACCATATAAATAATCACCGGAGATCCGAAGGTTAAAAAGGAGATATAAATAAACCAGGTTCTTATTTTAGAACTAGCAATACCCAATCGCTCCCCGATGGCAGAACAAACGCCAAAAGCGTGTAATTCTAGAAAATCTCTTAGTTTTTGCATTTTCAATAGTTTAAGCGATAACCAAATCTAGCTAAAAAAGTGGACATAAAGTGCATTTTTTGATTGCGCCGAGGGTCATTTTCGCTTACCTTTGCATCAGTTTTAACACCTAAAATTGACAACTATGGCTTTTGATATCGACATGATCAAAAAATTGTATGCTGAAATGCCAGCAAAAGTAGAAGCAGCTCGTAAAATGTTGGGCCGTCCTTTAACTTTATCAGAGAAAATTTTATTCTCCCATTTACATAGTGACCAAAAATTAGAAGGCTTCGAAAGAGGTGGATCTTATGTTGATTTTGCACCAGATCGTGTAGCGATGCAAGATGCAACTGCGCAAATGGCGTTATTACAATTTATGCAAGCAGGTCGTCCAAAAGTGGCTGTACCAAGTACAGTGCATTGTGATCACTTGATCTCTGCAAAAGTAGAAGCAAAACAAGATTTACAAGTAGCGACAACAGAAAGTAAAGAAGTATATGATTTCTTAGCTTCTGTTTCTAATAAATATGGTTTAGGTTTTTGGAAACCAGGTGCAGGTATTATCCACCAAGTAGTATTAGAAAACTATGCATTCCCGGGTGGTATGATGATTGGTACCGATTCTCACACAGTGAACGCCGGTGGATTAGGTATGTTGGCAATTGGTGTAGGTGGAGCAGATGCATGCGATGTCATGGCAGGATTGGCTTGGGAATTAAAATGGCCTAAATTAATTGGTATCAAATTAACTGGAAAGTTAAATGGATGGACTGCACCTAAGGATGTGATTTTAAAAGTAGCTGGTATTTTAACTGTAAAAGGTGGTACTGGTGCGATTGTTGAATATTTTGGTGAAGGTGCTACAAGCATGAGTTGTACTGGTAAAGGAACGATTTGTAATATGGGTGCCGAGATTGGTGCAACCACCTCTACATTTGGTTACGATGCAAGTATGAGCCGTTATTTAACCTCTACAGGACGTGCAGACGTAGCTGCTTTAGCAGATACTGTTGCAGCACACTTAACTGCAGACCCAGAAGTATACGCAGATCCTTCAAAGTATTTCGACGAAGTGATTGAAATTAATTTAAACACTTTAGAGCCACACTTAAACGGACCATTCACCCCAGACTTAGCGACGCCAATTTCTAAAATGAAGGAAGTTGCTTTAGCAAACGGATGGCCTACAAAAATTGAAGTTGGTTTAATTGGAAGTTGTACCAACTCTTCTTATGAAGATATTAGCCGTGCGGTAAGTTTAGCAAAACAAGTATCTGAAAAAGGATTGACGACTAAAGCAGAATACATGATCACTCCAGGTTCTGAGCAAGTAAGGTATACCATTGAAAGAGATGGTTTCTTAGATGTGTTCAGCCAAATTGGTGCAAAAGTATTTGCAAATGCATGTGGACCATGTATCGGAATGTGGGAGCGTGTAGGTGCAGAGAAAAAAGAAAAAAATACCATCGTACATTCATTCAATAGAAACTTTGCAAAGCGTGCGGATGGCAATCCAAACACCTACGCATTTGTGGGTTCTCCAGAAATTGTTACAGCACTTGCGATTGCAGGTGATTTAACTTTCAATCCATTGACTGATACTTTAACCAACGATAAAGGCGAACAAGTAAAATTAGATGCCCCAACAGGAGATGAATTACCAGTAAGAGGATTCGCAGTGGAAGATGCAGGATTCCAAGCACCAGCAGAAGATGGTTCTAAAGTAGTTGTTGCAGTAGATCCAGCATCTAAGCGTTTACAATTATTGGATCCGTTTACTGCATGGGAAGGCACTGATTTGAAATCATTGAAATTATTGATCAAAGCAAAAGGTAAATGTACCACCGACCATATCTCAATGGCAGGCCCTTGGTTAAAGTTCCGTGGTCACTTAGATAATATCTCCAATAACTTATTGATTGGTGCTGTAAACTTCTTCAATGAAAAAACAGACAATGTAAAAAGTCAATTGAATGGCAATTATGATACCGTACCTAATACACAAAGAGCCTACAAAGCTGCAGGTATAGGAACAATTGTAGTAGGTGATGAAAACTACGGAGAAGGTAGTTCTCGTGAGCATGCTGCGATGGAGCCAAGACATCTAGGTGTACGTGTGGTATTGACAAAATCATTTGCACGTATCCACGAAACAAACTTGAAAAAACAAGGTATGTTGGCTTTGACTTTCGCTAACAAAGCAGACTATGATAAAATTCAGGAAGATGATAGCATTGATGTAATTGGTTTAACCAATTTCACGCCAGGCACGCCATTGACTTTAGTGTTAACACACAAAGATGGCAGTTCCGATAGCATTCATGCCAACCATACTTATAACCAACAACAAATTGAATGGTTTAAAGCAGGTGGTGCATTGAATATCATCAGAAAGCAAGTTGCTGGGTAGTGCTTTTTGTAGGCTTTTATTGAAATATAAAGCCTACAAAAAATCACCTCTAATGATTTTCAAAAACCCTCTGAAAATTCAGAGGGTTTTTGTTTTCCTATACTTTGTAATTGATAGCTAAAATCTATTCATATTTTTACTTAATTTTAAAACATGATCAACACAGCACTAGTATCTTTTGGGATGAGTGGGAAAGTCTTCCATGCACCATTTATTGCAAGCAATCCTAACTTTCATTTAGTCGGGAGTTGGGAGCGTTCAACTAAAAATATTGAAGCTGCCTACCCTGGTACTAAATCATATGCTAGTTACGAGGAATTACTTGGGGATGCTTCAATTGATTTAGTGGTGGTTAATAGCCCTAATGATACCCATTTTGCTTATGCAAAAAGTGCACTATTTGCGGGTAAACATGTGGTGGTAGAAAAAGCATTTACAGTAACTGCAAAAGAAGCAGAGGAATTGGATGCGCTTGCTACAAATAAAGGATTGAAATTAGCAGTCTACCAAAACAGGCGCTATGATGCTGACTTTCTCACGATACAGAAATTAATTCAAGAAGATGAAATTGGCGTTTTACAAGATGTACAAATTTCATTTGAAAGGTATAGAACCACATTGAGTCCTAAAAAACATAAAGAGTCCGTCACTCCAGGCGCGGGTTTATTGTATGACTTAGGACCTCATTTAGTAGATCAAGCCATCTTATTATCAGGTATGCCTTTGGCTGTATTTGCAGACATTAGAATCACCAGAAAAGTATCCATCATCGATGACTATTTTTCTTTGATCTTATACTACCCATCTCACCGTATCACATTAACCAGTGGCATGTTGTTTATGACCGAGAGCCCGGGCTATAAAATTTATGGCACCAAGGGTTGTTTTATAAAAAAGAGATCGGATGTTCAAGAAGCTGATTTAATTGCAGGTAAAAAACCAAATAGTACAAATTGGGGCGCAGAAGCAACTGAAGATTATGGTACTTTATATACAGATATGAATGGTATAATTACGAATAAAGTGATCCCAAGTATACCAGGTAATTACGGAGTGTTTTATGAAAAAATGGCGGATGCCATTTTAAACAACGCTCCGGTTCCAACCTCTGCAAAAGAAGGTACCAATATCATTCGCGTTTTAGAAGCTGCTAGGAATAGCGCATTCAATAAAAGAGTCGTTGGAGTATAATATGGCACATCTCTATTTAACTAAAATAAAAAAAATATATGCCGCTAATGCAGATGCAACTATTGCAGATGGTGCAAAAGCATATTTATTGAACCAGTTTGAATTCTACGGAATCAAAACGCCACTTAGACGAAAAATTTGTAAAGAATTTTACAAAGCACACCCCGTTAAAGATCATAATGAACTAAGTAGTATCATTAAAGACTGTTTTGCTGCACCACAAAGAGAAATCCATTATTTTGCCATTGAACTTTTAGGCTACCATCATAAATTGTGGTCTAAAAAAACAATACCATTGATTGAATGGATGGTTACCCATCAAAGCTGGTGGGATTCGGTGGATAGTACCAATTCATTTGTGATTAGTAAATTTTTTATGAAGTTCCCAGAGACAATTGAAATCACAACTTCAAAATGGAATAACTCCTCTAATAAATGGCTGCAAAGAATGAGTCTGTTATTTCAATTGACTTATAAGAAAAAAACGAACACGACCCTTCTCACCCAATACATAGAAAATTGTCAATTAGAAGAGGACTTTTTTATTCGTAAAGCCATTGGCTGGGCCTTAAGAGCTTACGCCTATACAGATTCAAAATGGGTTGTTCAATTTATCAAAGCCCATCCACAACTTTCTAATTTATCTAAGCGCGAGGCACTGAAGCATCAATAAATGCTTATTAAACTATTTTAATATTTTAGGGAATAATCCAATATATTAAAATAGTTTAACGAAAAAGTATTGAATAATTATTTCCTTTATTAAACAATTTAATAAGGTAATAAAGAAAATATGTTCAAAAAATACTTCAATCAGATTTTTGTTGACAAATTTAGTATCCTATCTCAATATGGAAATTTATCAGAATTCAACTATGAAAAAATGAAGTGTCTGCTTTCAAATTGGCAACATCGATTCAATGGCAATGATACTTATTTTGATGCAGAATGGAATGACGGGTCAACTAGAATTAAAATAAGATACCAAACAAATTCAGGTGCATTTATCCAAATCGTTGGATGGCTTCGTAAACGTGGTGGAGAGTTCATTGTAACAAATATCGTAGACAGTGTTCGAAAGGTATTTACTATTACCCGCTTAGAAAATCACATCCGTGTTGCTACCTCAATGGA
>JBDKGO010000004.1:0-64490 GCA_039798125.1 Bacteroidota bacterium
AAGTCTTAAACTACTTTCTTTTTCTTGCAGGGCAGTTCTTAAAGTATAGTATGCTTGATCTGCCTCGTTTAATTTAAGTTCTTCTGCTTCCTTGTTTCTTAATAATTCAACCAACGCGGTCTCAATTGTTGCTAATTCATTATTACTCTCCACAATTGCTGTAGAAGCTTCTGTCAATTGAACAGTATTGGAATGTATTTGTGCATGCAAGTCATTCAATTGATTGTCCTTGAAAATCACTTCCTGTTGTAAAGCCTCGATTTTGCTTTGTTGCTTTGTCAACTGTAAATTCATTTCATTGAATTCTCCAGATGCTAAATGGTATGCTTGCTCTGCTGCTTGGTAAGCTAATTCGATATCTCCTAATTGCGCCTGAGTTGTTTGCAATGCAACATTCAATTCTGTCAATTGTGTTCTTGTGTCACCAATTAAAGCATGTTCTTGCTCAATTTTTTCTGCTAATTCTGCCAACTTAGCCACTGCAGCCACTTGTGCAGATTGTAAGTTTTCTAATCTATTCTTATTTGCAAAGACATCGTTGATTAAACGATTGACATTTTGTTCTGTCGTTCTTATTTCTTGTTCATTCAATAATTCATTGTACTGTAAAACCGAATCGTGCTTCATTTGAATTTGAGATTTTAATTCATTCACCACAGTTTCTTGTGATTGAATGTCCTCCAATAATTTTTCTAAGTTCTTTGCACGTCCTATTTTCTTTCCTTCAAATAATCCAACACTTCCACCTGTTAATGTATACTTCCCTCTTACAAATTTTCCTGTTTTCTCTAAAATCATGCCTGATGTACTTGCTTCTAATGCAGCATCGTTTTCGGCAATAAATACATTCCCTAATAAATGATTGGTTAAAGCAGCATATTTTGGATCAATCTCAATCACAGATAATGCAGCAATCGTATTGGAAGGTGCAGCTTCAGCCTTCGCGCCATTTAATTGATCTAATAAAAAGAAGTTGGCCTTACCTTTTTTGTTTTCATCTAATAACTGCACCGCTTGCATCCCTTCCTTTAAATCATTCACAACGTAATAATTTAAATAAGGTTCTAATACATTTTCAACAGCAGTTCGGTAAGCTTCTTGCACATATAAAATATCTGAAAGGATTGGGGCATTGTGATTCCAGCCAGTATTCTTATGCAAAAATTTAACACTCTCTGGATAACCTTCCATAGAGTCCACTAAACTTTTTAATAAATCGTATTCGTTTTTCTTAGCATCTAAAATCCTTGCTTGTTCTGCTAATTTGGTTCTTAATGCTTCTAAAGCTTCTTGTGTCTCAAAAATACTTGCTTTCGCTGTTTCATTTTGCGCTAGCAAGTCCGCTAAATATGCTTTGCTTGCAGCCAATTCAGCTTCTTTAGTGGCCAATTGGGTGGTGAGTTCAGCTACTTGTTCTGCTCTATGCAATTGCTCCTCATCTAATTGATGTTGGCTTCTTTGAATATTTTGAATCGAAGTATCTGATACCGCAACTTTCTTCTCTGCCTCAAATTGGTTTCTTTGAATTTGTCCAAACTGTTGACGTAATCCATCCAGCACGACACGTTGATCATCAAATTGTGCGCGCTTATTGGTTAATTCGATATGAGATTGGTCTACCCTATTTTTGAAATCATTGTAGATTTTTTCTTCTTCAATCACTTGCAATTTGGTATACTCAATTGAATCTCCAATTGTTTTTAATTGTCCTTCGGCACGCTCTAAAAATTCTTGTAAACCTTTTTCTTTATCGTTTAAATAATTTAAACGTTGCGCTGCCAAGCTTTTATCATTCTCTTTTGTTCTTAAATGCTGCAACATTTCGTTGAACTCATGTTGCATGCTTTGTAAGCCTTTTTCTTTTTCGATGAATACAACTCGCTCTTGTTCAAGTGCCGCTTCTTCTAAAGCAATCGTAGCTTCTAATTGAAACTTCTTGTCTGTTTCAGCTTCTTGTTGTTCTGTTAATTCCTTATAAGTTAAATTAAAACCTTCCAAAGAAGCAATCGCTAATTCGATGGCAGTTTCCTTGTAATCTTTCTTGATCTCAAAATACTTCTCTGCTTTCTTCGCTTGATTCTCTAAGGTTTTTAATTGGTTGTTGATCTCAAACAACAAATCCTCGATACGAGATAAATCTTGCTCTGTGGCATCTAATTTATTCTTCGCTTCTTTTTTTCTTGTTTTGTAGATGGTGATCCCAGCGGCTTGCTCTAACATCTTACGACGACTATTATCCTTATCCTTGATAATATCATCCACCATTCCTAATTCAATAATCGCATAGCTGTCTGTACTCACACCCGTGTCCATGAATAAGTTATGAATGTCTTTTAAACGACAAGACACGTCATTTAAACGGTATTCACTTTCCCCATTTTTGTAGTAACGACGTGTTACTGTAATGGTGCTAAATTCTGTTGGTAATAAATTCTTTGTATTCTCGAAAGTCAAACTCACTTCGGCCATGCTACTTGCATTTCTGGTCTTAGAACCATTGAAAACCAATGAGTCTAAATTCTCAGATCTTAATGCTGAAATCTTAGATTCCCCTATCACCCATCTTATACTATCAATAATATTACTTTTACCACAACCATTGGGTCCGATGATACCAGTTATACCCTCGTCAAAACTGACAACAGTTTTATCAGCAAAACTCTTGAACCCCTTGATTTCTAATGACTTTAATCTCACTTTTGTAACGCTTTAAATTGTCTGCGAACATAAGAAAAATCAGTCAAAAAGACAAGTGAAATGGGTGTATTTAGATTGAAATGTGGACAAAATCTACCCCTTTTCAACAAGGCGGCCTCCCTCTGTCGTCAGGGTACGTGCTGGGAACTTATTTACGACCATATAATCATGGGTCGCCATGATAATGGCAGTGCCATCCTCTTTAGCAATTTGGAACAATAAATGCATGATTTCATCGGATGTTTCAGGGTCTAAACTACCTGTTGGCTCATCCGCAAGGATCATTTTGGGTGAGTTTAACATCGCTCGAGCAATATCGACCCTTTGTTGCTCCCCACCACTCATTTCATAGGTCATTTTGAATCCTTTATTCTGAAGACCAACTTTATTCAATACATCATCTATTTTTTGTTGAATCAATTGTTCATCCTGCCAGCCTGTTGCTTTAAGTACGAAGCTTAGGTTCTCGTTTACATTTCGGTCAGACAATAATTGAAAATCTTGGAATACGACCCCTAAATTTCTTCTCAAAAAGGGCAATTTTTTCCAATCCATCTCCTTTAAATTAAAACCGACCACATGACCAACACCTTCCGTTAAAGTCAATTCACCATACAAGGTTTTCAATAAGCTACTTTTGCCAGTGCCTGTTTTCCCAACAAGGTAAACAAATTCGCCTTTTTGAACATTCAAGTTAACATCCTGCAAAATAAGGCTGCCACTTTGATAAATATTTGCATGTTCAATTTGTACAACAATTTCACTCATATAGTTCTTGTTAATAGATTAAAATTAATAGCTAAATACTTCCTTTCCAAAACTTCCTTCTAAAATCAATTCCTTCTTTTCAGAGGCTTCTACATGGCCTACAACTTGCGCTTCGATACCTAAACCATTTGCAATCGCAATTAAATGAGCAGCCGCTGCAGCATCTGTGAAAATTTCTAAACGATGCCCCATATTAAATACCTGGTACATCTCTTTTGTATTTGCTCCAGAATTGGCTTGAATCAATTTAAAAATTGGAGGCGCATCAAATAAATTATTTTTTACAATACGCATGTTGCCTGGCAAGTATTTCATGCATTTTGTTTGACCACCACCACTACAATGGATCATTCCTTTAACCGCATCAAAATGTTGGGTTAAAATTGCTTTTACAAGTGGTGCATAAGTACGAGTAGGACTTAGTAATAATTTACCAACACTAATCTCACCAAAACCTTCTATAGAAAGCATATCCGTCATCCTGTTTTTTCCTAAATAAACCACTTCGTCTTTTAAAGTTGGTTCAAATGATTCAGGAAAGGCAGCGGCATAATGATGTGATAAAACATCATGTCTTGCACTGGTTAAACCATTGCTTCCTAATCCACTATTGTATTCGGTTTCATAATTGGCTTTTCCAAAACTTGAGAAGCCTACAATCACTTGCCCTGGAGCAATTAAATCGTTGGTAATTAATTTTGATTTTGGCCATCTAGCAGTCATCGTTCCATTGACTGCAATGGTTCTTACTACATCTCCTACATCTGCAGTTTCTCCTCCTAAAAAGGCAATCTGAACCCCAAACTCTTTTAAAGTATTAAAAAAAGATTGTGTCCCATTAATTACTTGACTAATCACTTCTCCGGTGATTAATAATTTATTGCGGTCAATCGTAGATGAAAATAAAATTTGATCATAAATACCAACGCATAACAAATCATCTAGGTTCATTGCAATTGCATCCTGCGCAATGCCTTTCCAAACGGACGCGTCACCAGTTTCTTTCCAATATAGATAAGCTAAAATACTTTTTGTGCCTGCACCATCTGCATGCATGATATTGATATGGTCCTGACTGCCCCCTAAAAAATCGGCATATAATTTACAAAAAGCATTTGGATACAAGCCTTGGTCTAAATCCTGAATGGCGGCATGAACTTCTTCTTTTTGAGCGGATACGCCGCGCTGAGCATACAATGACATGGCTGTAAATTGATTTTACAACAAAGGTACAATTGTTTTACATTTGTACCTTATTTACAAGATAAAGATGAAGGTTCACTACGATTTAAGTGCTTTGCCCCAATTTAATGACGCCATTGTAACAATGGGCGCTTTTGATGGCGTTCATAAAGGGCACCAGCAAATCATTCAAAGAATGAAGCAATTGGCCCAAAAAGTGCAGGGAGAAACCATCATCATTACATTTCATCCACATCCAAGAAAAGTCATTTCCTCTGTTCCTGGAGAAATCAAGCAATTGAGCAATATCAAAGAAAGAATCCAATTGTTAGAAGCTGCAGGGATTGACCACCTTGTGATCATCAATTTTGATTATCAATTCTCTAATTTGACTGCAGCGCAGTATGTGGAAGATTTTTTATACCGAAATTTCAAGCCTAATACAGTGATTGTAGGCTATGACCACCATTTTGGTAAAGGCAGAAATGGGAATATTGAATTATTGAAAACAATGGGTGCTAAATTACATTTTCAGGTAGAAGAAATCCATGAACAATTGGTTCAAAATGAAATTATAAGTTCAACTTTAATCAGAAATTATATTGCTGAACATGAAATTAAAAAAGCCAATGATTTACTAGGCTATGAATACCAATTTGAAGGATTTGTAGTGAGAGGAAATCAATTGGGAAGAACAATAGGTTACCCTACCGCTAATTTACATATCAATGACGAGGAGAAGTTGATCCCCGCCAACGGGGTCTACGCCGTGAAAGTGAAGGGTGCGTGCACCAACCATGCAATTTTAGATGGGATGATGAATATCGGGATTCGTCCAACGGTGGATGGTCAAAAGAAAGTGATCGAGGTCAATATTTTTAATTTCGACCAAGACATTTACGAACAATATATAACAGTGATGGTTTATGAATTTATTAGAGGTGAAGTGAAGTTTGATGGATTAGATGCATTGAAAAATCAACTGGGTCAAGATAAAATAACCGCTTCAGCAATCTTAGCTAAGCAATAAGGGAAATTGGATTAAGACATTATTTTAACGACCAACTCCTTTAATAAGTCTGCGTCTGAATTACTTGCATCATTGATGCCTAAAACGCGCAAATTGTACTCATGAATCAACAAAAGTATTTGTTCTACTTTGGCATAATTATAGTGTCTAGTAGCCGCCATGGTTGTTTTAATTGAAAAGAAATTCAACCCAACTTCCGCCATGATTCTTTTTTCGTCATTGGTGCCTAAACCATACACAGCATATAGTTTACTGAAAAAACTATAAAGGGTTGGAAGGATCAATTGAATGGGTGCAGCTTTTTGATTAGATTCAAAATATTGAATCATTTGAATGGCCCTACTGAATTTTTTATGTGCAATGGCATCCTGAAATTCAAAGGCATTGAATTCTTTACTGATGCCTATATATTTTTCAATATCGTCCTCGGTGATTTTTTTACGATCCCCCAAGTTCACCATTAACTTTTCTAACTCATTTTTAATCCTGCTTAAATCATTGCCAATATGATCCACAATAATTTGGACTGCTTTTGGGTTGATTTGGTAGCCGTTTTCCACCACCCATTGATTGACCCATTCAGGCAATTTATTGTCATACATTTTCTTTGTACTAACAACTACTGCTTTTGTTTTGAGTAATTTGGCCAAAGCCGAACGTCCGTCAACATTTTTGTCCTTATGGGCCACCACAAGTATGGTTGAGGACAATGGATTTTCAATATATGAGCTTATTTTCTCTAGTGAATTCATGTGTTGTGCCTCTTTGATAATCACTACCTGCTTTTCTGCAAAGACTGGATAACGTTTACAGGCATTGATCACCTCTGCCCAATCGGCATCTTTACCATAAAAAACGGTTAAATTAAAGGCTTGTTCCGCTTCTGGCAATAACTTATGTTCTGCATATTGAACCAGCTGATCGATGTAAAAAGACTCTTCCCCCTCCAGCCAATAGACGGCGTCGAAGACATTATTTTTCCAATTCGATAAAATTTTGGAAATAGGCATCCCCAAAGATATACAGGAATGGTGTTTTTTTTATATCTTGTGCAAAATAAATAAACAAATTTTATTATGAGTAACGAAAATTCAGGTAACGGAGGCAAAATTTTAATTGCTGTATTGGCTGTTGCCCTTATCGGTTCATGGATCTACTTCAGTACTTCTAAGACTGAAATTATCACAAATTACACAGCGCAAGTGAATAACTTAGATAGTGCTAAGAATGCAATTCAAGCTGACTTCATCGCTGTTTCTGCAAAAGCAGATTCTTTGACACAACAAAACACACAATTACAAGGTGATTTATTGTCTAAGTCAAACGATATTCAACAATTAAAATCTAATATCAGCAACATCTTACTTAAAAAAGAAGCGACTGATAAAGAATTAGCTGAAGCGAAGTCTATGATTGCAGAATTGAACGGAAAAGTAGCTGGCTTATTCACAGATTTAGCAAAAGCACAAGAAGAAAATAAAGCTTTAACTGTTAAGAACGAAGTGTTAACGACAGAAAATACAAACTTAAATACAAATCTAGCTTCTACTACAAAAGAGAAGGAAAGATTACAAGACATTGGTTCAACTTTACATGCATCTTCTTTTAGTATTCAAGCTGTAAGAGTAAAAGAGGACGGATCTGAAAAAGTGACTAAATCTGCAAAGCGTGCGAACACGATTCGTTTGTCTTTCCAAATTGACAAAAATAAAATCACACCATCTGGTAACCAAGATTTATACGTTTGTATCACTGCACCAAATGGTGTAAGCTTTTCAGAAGGCGGTAAAATCAATACTAGAGAAGATGGTACTAAAGCATATTCTAATAAAATTACAGTTCAGTATGTTCAAAATGCTGTATTACCAATTAGCTACGACGTAAAACAAAGCGCTAAGTTTGTTGAAGGTGAGTACTTAGTAGAAGTGTATAACAACGGATTCAAAATTGGAGAAGGAAAAACAACTTTGAAAAAAGGTGGTTTATTCTAACCCATTACCTACTTATAAAAAAAAGACCACTCAAATTGAGTGGTCTTTTTTTTATCCTATACTATTTTGCTTTATTTAAAAACAATTGCTGCTAAAGGCGGTAAATCTAAATACAATACCTGCCATTCATTTGTGCCATCCACAGATACGCCTTTAACATGATTGTTGTTTACATTACCAGTTCCCCAAAAGGCTTGCGCATCCGAGTTAAATATTTCTTTCCAATTGGTTTTCCCATATACATGAATCGGCACTTGATGCCTAGGAACAGGTGTCATATTAAAAACCACCAAAATTGATTCTTTGGCATCCTTCCCATTTCTTTTAAATGCAATAATCCCCTCTTGGCGTTGATTCATTTCTACCCATTCAAATCCACCTGTTTCATATTGTAGTTCATATAAAGCAGGATTTGATTTATATAAAGCGTTTAATGTTTGTACACAATATTTCATGCCGCCATGACTTGGATATTGCAATAAGTCCCATTGTAATTCCGATTGGAAGTCCCACTCTTTTGTTGCTGCAAATTCATTCCCCATGAACAATAGCTTTGCTCCTGGGTGTAAAAACATATAGGCATATAATAACCTAAGGTTGGCAAATTTTTGCCATTCATCGCCTGGCATTTTGTACAACATAGGACTTTTCCCATGCACTACTTCGTCGTGACTTAAAGGCAACATAAAATGTTCATCATAATAATACATCATGGAAAAACTAAATTTATCCTGCGCGCCAGAACGCATAATCGGATCTAATTTAAAATAATCCAAAGTATCGTGCATCCAACCCATCATCCATTTCATGCCAAAACCCAATCCATCCATAAACACTGGCTGACTAATACCTGGCCAATCCGACGCTTCTTCGGCAATGGTTTGTATTGCTGGAAAATCTCGATATAAAGTAATATTTAAATCTTTGATGAACTCAATCGCTTCTAAATTCCCGTTCCCTCCAAATTCATTAGGCTCCCATTGTCCTTCTGCTCTACTATAATCCAATCTTAACATTGAACTAACTGCATCAACCCTTAAGGCGTCAATATGAAATTGATCACACCAGAACTTAGCACTGCTGATTAAGAAAGACTTTACTTCACCTCTTTTATAATTAAAAATATAAGAATTCCAGTCGGGATGATACCCTTTTCTCATGTCTGCATATTCATAGGTATTGGCGCCATCAAACATAAATAAACCATGACTATCATAAGGAAAATGGGATGGTACCCAGTCCAAAATCACCCCAATACCTGCTTGATGAAAAGCATCCACCAAGGCAGCAAATTCCTGTGGATTCCCAAATCTAGAAGTGGGTGCAAAAAAACCTGCCCCTTGATACCCCCAACTGCCATCAAAAGGATGTTCCATCACAGGCATGAATTCGACATGCGTGAAACCCATTTCTTTCACATAAGGAACCAGTAAGTCAATTAATTGAGTATAACTATTGTACCGGTCGGGGTTGTTTTTATCTGGTCGCATCCAACTTGCTAAATGCACTTCATAGACAGAATATGGTTGGTCTATTCGATTCTTGATCTTTCTATCTTCCAACCATTGATGATCCTTCCATTCATATGCAGTCTGCCAAGTAATAGATGCTGTTTCTGGCCTTAATTCCCAATAATGTGCATAAGGATCCCCTTTATCTAATTTCACACCCTTATAACCATGAATATGGTATTTGTAGACTTCTCCTTGTCCTACATGCGGAATAAATCCTTCCCAAATGCCCGAAGACTCTAATCGCACTTTTAAAAGATGCGCCTCATTGTTCCAATGATTAAAATTTCCAGTAACAAATACTGCTGTCGCATTGGGAGCCCAAACACTAAAATAAGTGCCTTGCACACCCAATACCTCAATCTGCTTGTTGCCAAATAATTGGTATAAAGTAGAATGTGTTCCATGTTGAAAAGCATGTACATCTTCGTCTGTAAAAAGCGAATAGTTCCATACTGCTTGTGCAGTATCTACAAAATGTAATGCTTCGTATTTTGTCATGCTTATTTGGTTAATTCAATTACTTGCATACTCATTGCAGGAATTGAAAATGCTTGGCCTATTTGATTTCCAGAAATAATATCTTTTCCACCAATAAACGTATTTGTTCTTTCAGCATATTTTGACAAGTTAACATTTCTTGCTTTATTATCAGTATTCATTACACACATGATGGTTTGATTCTTGTCATATCTAAAATAGACATACAAACCGTCTTCTGGAATATATTGCATCATATCCCCAGTTTTAAGTGCCGAAGATTTAGTACGATACGAACCAAGTGCTTGTACATAGTGTAAAAAATCCGCTTCATCAGGCGTTAAACCTGCTTCAGTAAATGCATTCTTTTTATCTCCATCCCATCCTCCCGGAAAATCAAGTCTTACCCATCCATCTGGATTAGAAATGCCTTTCATTAAGATCTCAGACCCATAATATAATTGAGGAATACCTCTACAAGTATACAACCAAGTATAGGCCATTTTAGTTTTAGGAATACTTTCACCCAAAGAAGAATGGATTCTTGTCATATCATGATTGTCCAAGAATGTGACATTATTATTGGCTTTTTTATACAAAAAATCAGACGCCAAAGTATTGTATAATTTAATCACCCCGTTTGACCAACCGTTGGTCTCGTTCAAAGCTGGCAGGATACCGCCAAATAATAAACTAAAATCTGAAGTGGCTTTTAAATTACTTTTAAAAGGAAGGTTATAATTATTCTCTACATAATAAGCTTGAGACGCAACCCCATCTACCCAGCATTCTCCGAATGTAAATATTTTAGGATACTCGTCTAATAAAGCTTTGTTTAAGCGATTCATCACATCCACATTGCAATATTTATAGGTATCCACTCTGAATGCATCCACACCAAAAGTTTCTACCGACCAAATGGCATTTTGAGTTAAGTATTTTTCGACCATCGGATTTTCGTGGTTGATATCTGGCATCTCCGTTGTAAACCATCCATCTATCATACGTTTAGCATCAGCAGCTGCATGGTATGGATCAAAAACTGCTTGTTCTCTATAGTGTGTTTGCGTATAAGTTGGCCATTGATGTAACCAGTTTTTATCTGGTGCGTCTTGTACTAAAAAATGAAATCTACCAAAATGATTGTACACAATATCTTGAATTAATTTCATCCCTCGCTTATGCAAACTGTCACTTAATGCTAAATAAGCTTTGTCACCTCCAAATCTGGTTTCTATTTTATAGTTATTGGTTGCAGCATAGCCATGTTCGGTTCTGTCAGGCATATCATTTTCTACAACAGGTGTCATCCATAAAGAAGTTACACCTAGTTTTTGCATATAATCCAAATGATTAGCCACACCTTGCAAATCTCCTCCATGTCTAAGAAAAATTTCTGATCTATTTAATGATTGGTCTTTTAAGCCTGGAATTTTATCATTCGTTGGATCCCCGTTACTAAAACGATCAGGCATTAAAAAATAAATCAAATCGGCTGAATTTAATCCTTGCGCAAAATCAATCCCTCTATTTTTTCTTCTAGAAAGCAAGGGCCAATTAAAATTAGTTGACTTGCCATTATTTGTTATTTTAATTTGAACATTCCCTGGTTTTGCAGCAGCACCAATTTCTAGATCCACTGCGATATAATGTCCATTTTCAAAATGATGTATTTTTTGAACCTTCACTCCAGGATAGTTAATTACAATGCTTGCTTTACTAAAATCTGCATCTGATGATCTTAATAAAACTTGTACTTGATTGTACTTCATATTGACAAACCAGTTACTAGGATAGGCTTCCATAGCATTTGATTGAACTGTCAATAATAAAAATCCGATAATACTTAAAATAGGCACATACAATGCTCTTTTCATAATGTAGGTTGATTAAAAAATGAATACGACAAAATCAAATCCAATTAGGATAACTCTTTCTTTTCTTCTTTAATTATCATTGCACAAACCAATCCTGCTAAAATTAACAAGCATCCGCCTATCAATACAGCGATTAAACGGTCATTGTTTAAATAGGTGGACATAATTTTCCCAAAAAATAAGGATGCTATGATTTCAGGTAACACAATGAAGAAATTAAAGATGCCCATGTAAATCCCCATTTTATGTTCGGGAATGAACCCTGCTAACATAGAATATGGCATGGATAAAATAGATGCCCAAGCAATACCAACTAGTCCCATACTCACATATAACATATTAGGTTGATCTACAAAATAAACCGACACCAAGCCCAGTCCACCAATGATTAAACAAAGGGTATGGGTAAATTTTTTCCCGATACGACTTACCCAAAATGGAAGTGTAAACGAAAACCCAAAAGTCACTAAATTTAAAATTGCAGATGTTGTATTGGCGTGTTCTAAGCCCAATGTAAATACTTCACTATTGGTTGCTGGGTCGCCATGGAATATCTGCGTTGCAACCCCTGTACTATAATAAAACCACATTAAAAACAAACCAGGCCAAGTGATGAAATTCACCAAGGCCAACCTTTTCATCTGTATAGGCATATGTTTGATAGAATGCATTATTTCTTGTACAATACCTAATTGAGGTGTTGAAGTATCAGTTGTTTTAGAAGGATTAGAAGGTGGATATTCTTTACTTGTAATAATAGTATATAAAACAGATACAAAAAACACTGCCCCACCAATATAAAAAGACATTAAAATATTCTGTGGAATAGATCCATTGATTTTATCTCTTGACACATCAAACCAATTGGCTAATAATTGAGGTAAATACCCTGCAATAAAAGAAGCCAACCCAATAAACATACTCTGCATGGCAAAACCAAATGAACGTTGTTTTTCATTTAAATTATCTGCCACAAAAGCCCTGAATGGCTCCATTGTAATATTAATACTTGAATCTAAAATCCACAATACCCCTGCTGCCATCCATACTGTTGGTGAATTGGGCATTACAAATAATAATGCTGAACTTAAAATAGCCCCAATCAGAAAAAATGGACGACGTCTTCCAAGTTTTGGATGCCAGGTTCTATCACTCAAATAACCAACAATTGGTTGTACAATTAACCCCGTCATAGGAGCTGCCAACCACAATCCTGGAATTTCATCTGGTGCTGCACCCAGGAATTCATAAATCGCACTCATATTACCCATTTGCAAGCTCCAGCCAAATTGGATACCGAAAAATCCAAAACACATATTCCAAATTTGCCAAAAACTCATCTTTACTTTTTCGCCTGTATACGCTGTACTCATTGTTGATATTTAAATTTGTTCGAATTTATGTTTAAATTTTAAACCCATTAGGGATAATCGCACCTTTTTTGATGACAATGATATGATCCTTTATGGTATATAAAGGATGGTCCACTTTTTCTAAATGAGCACCCCCCTTAATATGTACATCATTTCCAATAGAACAATTTTTATCTACAATGGCGTCTTCGATGGTACATCGTTCGCCAATACCTAATATGGGTTTTCCAGAAAGGGTTTTTTGATGGATCTGTTCAATAGTTTCGTAATAATCACAGCCCATGATATAAGCGTTTTTTACGACTGTACCTGCTCCAATTCTAGATCGTATTCCAATCACGGATTGCATAATTTCTTTTGCATGTATAATAGACCCTTCAGCAATAATTGCTTTATTAATAATGGTACCGCTGATTTTTGCAGGTGGCAACATCCTAGATCTTGTATAAATAGTTTTTGCACTGTCAAATAAATTAAATGGTGGGATATCTGCTGTCAATGCAATATTTGCTTCAAAGAAAGAATAAATATTTCCAATGTCCGTCCAATAACCATCGTATTGATAACTAATTACTTTATAATGTGCAATAGAATCTGGGATAATTTCTTTTCCAAAATCTGTTGCTTTAGCATGTACCTCATTTAAAAGTGTATATAAAATGTCTTTATTAAAAACATAAATACCCATAGAAGCTAAATAATTTCTGCCTTGAGATTGCATTTGTTCCCCAGTATCACTTGTCCATTCAGGTAAAACATCTTTACTTGGTTTTTCAATGAATGAAGTGATTACATTGTCATCATTTGATTTTAGTATTCCAAACTCTGGCGCTTCTCTTTCTCCCACAGGAATGGTCGCAATAGATAAAGCTGCACCACTTTTTTTGTGTGCATCAATCATTTTGCTGAAATCCATTTGATACAATTGATCCCCACTTAAAATGAGCACATATTCAAAATCCATTTTATCTAAATGTCTTAAGGATTGTCTAACTGCATCTGCTGTACCCTGAAACCATCCCGGATTATCAGGCGTTTGCTCTGCTGCAAGGATATCCACAAAGCCCGAACTGAATGCACTAAAATGATACGTGTTTTTAATGTGTTGATTTAAGGAAGCCGAATTAAATTGAGTTAAAACAAAAATGCGATTCAAATTGCTATTGATACAATTGCTAATAGGTATGTCAACTAAACGATACTTTCCAGCGATAGGCACAGCAGGCTTTGAACGACTTGCTGTTAAAGGCGATAATCTTGATCCTGCACCTCCACCTAATATGATGGAAACCGTTTCTTTCGCATAATTTGACATATCCTAATATATAATTTTAAACAATAGATTCATAAACAGATTGATAGGTTTTTACAACAGATTCCCAACTATGATCAATCGACATGGCGTCTGTAATCATTTGTCGCATCTTTGGCTTATTCTTGTACACTTCGATCGCTCTATCTATTGCATGCACTATATCTGCTTCATTGGCATGCAAGAATTTGATACCAAATCCCCCTTCATCACCCATATCAATGACTGTATCATGCAATCCTCCGGTATCTCTAACCATAGGAATTGTTCCATACCTAAGTGCATACATTTGATTCAAACCACAGGGTTCAATCCTACTTGGCATCAATAAAAAATCTGCTGCAGCATAAGCTTCATGTCCAATTCTTTCGTCGTAACCTATATAGGTATTATATACCCCAGGATACAATTGCACTAAATAGTTTAAAGCCGATTCTACGGGCGTTTCTCCTGCACCAATCATTAAAAAATTTGCGCCGCAATTGGTTTTGTCTAATGCATGTTGGATTGCACCAGGTAAAATATCAGCCGCTTTCTCATATACTAATCTGCCAATGAAAACAATCAAAGGTTTGTTATAATCCAAATGAAATTGCGAACATATTTCTAATTTGTTTTTTTGTTTTTCCTGCTCAAAATTTTGAAGATTGTAATGATAGTTGATCATTGGATCTGTATCAGGATTCCAAACCTCATTGTCTATCCCATTTAATATGCCTATGCATTTCCCTTTTTCATATTCAAATAAAGCTTCCAGTCCATTGGATTGGTATTTTAGTTGTTGCATGTAGGTTGGACTCACTGTCGTTACTTTGTCAACACATTTAATTGCGCTAGCCAAAGGATGAATGCATCCATCCCATTCAAGCATGCCTCTTTTCCAATTATCCCATTTTGGAATTAAATTGGATCTATCCCATCCCATTGAACCATGGTATTGTGCATTGTGAATGGTTAAAATTGTTTTTATGGATGCTAGTTCTTGATAAGCATAACAATACTTCATCATAAAAGGAACTAAGCCCGCTTGATGGTCATGGCAATGCACGATAGCTGGTGCTTCCTTCCAACTTTTAAGCCAATCCACTACTGCTATTTGGAATCCAATAAAACGATCTGTATCATCTTTATACCCATAAATTTTTGGACGATCTAATAATCCATGAATGTCTACTAGATACAAAGGATAACCAAGTTGACCAGATTGTTCTTGTATAATGGTATAATTAAAATGCCAATCCCCTAAATATGCATGGCCTTGATGCACCACATCCCAATTCGTTTTTTCTAGAAAAGCGGTCCTGTACATAGGCATCACCACCATTGCTTGCTGCCCAATTTTTTGTTGGTATTTTGGCAAAGCACCCACCACATCCCCCAAACCACCCGCTTTCGCCATGGGGTAACATTCCGCACTAACATGTACTATACGCATTAAAAAATCAATTTGCTTTCAATTTACAAAATACTAACTATAAATATTCATTTTAAGTAGCCAAGGATTAAATAAAATTGAGTATTTTGGGGATTGATTAAACAAACGATTGCTATGAACCAAACAAAACAGCCTACTAATACCGGCGCATTAACCACCCTTATTGTGGTTTTCTTTTTCTGGGGATTTATCGCTGCTGGAAACAGTGTCTTTATTCCATTTTGTAAAAATTATTTTGCATTAGACCAATTTCAAAGTCAATTGATTGATTTTGCATTTTACCTGGCCTATTATATAGGTGCGCTAGGTCTTTTTGCATATGGTGCTTTAGGGGGAAAAGACCTTGTGAGTAAATGGGGCTACAAAAAAAGTATTGTATATGGTTTACTATTTTCAGCCATTGGAGCTGCTGCAATGATCATTGCCGTGAATGCTAATACTTTCACAGGTATGTTGGTTGGTCTATTTATCGTAGCACTTGGATTCTCATTACAACAAACCGCAGCACAACCTTTTGCCATTGCATTAGGTGATCCATCTACAGGAACAAGTCGTGTTAGCTTAGGTGGTGGTATCAATTCATTTGGCACTTCTATTGGGCCAATTGTGGTTGCACTTGCTTTATTTGGATCAGCTGCAGCTATTACAGACGAACAAATCAAACAACTTAGCTTAGACAAAGTCATTGTTTTATATACTGCAGTAGGTGGCTTATTTATTGCAGCTGCAGCCCTATTTCATTTTTCTAAAAAAGTGCCTGCAGGTATTTCAAATGAAATAATGGAGCCAGCTGGAAAAGCATTGTCTTTATTGGTGGTGATGACCGGTGTTTTAATTGCGATGTTTGTGCCCATTTTTGATAGTTATAAAATCGACCCAGCAAGTTTAACAGATATGGGTCGTCATGATTTAGAAACCTACAGATTAAAATGGCTATTGGGCGCTTTAGCTGCCGTTGTGGTTGGTTTATTGGCAGCAAATTTCACTGCACAGAAAAATGAAAAAGGTTGGGGCGCTATGAAGTATCCTCAATTGGTTTTGGGCATGTTGGCCATCTTTGTATATGTGGGTGTCGAAGTAGCTATTGGTTCCAACTTAGGTGAATTATTAAGACAAGCAGATTTTGGCAGTGTATCCTCTTCAGAAATTGCACCCTATGTATCGATGTATTGGGGCAGTATGATGATTGGTCGTTGGGCAGGTGCCATCAGTGCATTTGATTTTAAAAAGAAAACACAACAATATTTAACTTTCATTGTGCCAATCATTGCATTTGGTATTGTGATTGCATTAAACAGTATTGCACAATATGATATGAGTCCTTTGTATTGGTACATCATTTGTGTATTCATTCAAATCATTGCATTTTACTTAAGTCAAAACAAACCTGCGAAAACATTATTGATTTTTAGTTTAGTGGGTGTGATAGCGATGGTACTAGGAATTTTTACCAAAGGCACTGTGGCAACTTATGCATTCTTAACGGGTGGATTGGCATGTTCAATCATGTGGCCTTCTATCTTTTCTTTATCTGTTGCAGGTTTAGGAAAGTATACGCCCCAAGGATCTGCTTTCTTAATCATGATGATTTTAGGTGGTGGTATCATCCCTCCTATTCAAGGTAAAATTGCAGATTACTTACAATCTTCACATTTAGACCAACCAGGTTATGGTATACACAATTCATTCTGGGTACCTGCAATCTGTTTTGCTTATTTAGTCTTTTTTGCTATTGCAGTAAAAGGCATATTGAAAAAGCAAGGCATCAATTACGAAGAAACTGAAACAAGTGGTGGACACTAAATTTTAAAAAAGAAACTATGGAATCATATGTTGTAGGCGTCGATATCGGCGGAACAGGAACAAAATTTGGGATAGTAGATAAAGATGGCAATGTCTTATTCTCTAGTGAGATGTCTACTAAAAAACACCTTCAAGTAAATACATTCATTGATGAGTTGCATGTTCATTTATCAGAAATGATAGAGAAAGTAGGTGGTTTTGGTCGCATCAAAGGAATTGGCATTGGCGCTCCAAATGGTAATATTTATACTGGCACCATTGAGTATGCACCAAACCTTCCTTGGAAAGGAATCATCCCATTTGCAAAAATGGTACAGGATAAATTTAAAGTACCTGTAAAATTAACCAACGATGCCAATGCAGCAGCTGTAGGTGAAATGATGTACGGCGCAGCAAAAGGAATGAAAGATTTTATCATGATCACTTTAGGAACAGGTGTTGGAAGTGGTATTGTTGCAAATGGACAATTGATTTATGGACATGATGGATTTGCAGGTGAATTAGGACATACTGTGATTATTCCTAATGGCAGAAAGCATTCTGGCACTGACCAGCTTGGCTCTTTAGAAAGCTATACATCTGCTACAGGCGTTGCTGAAACTGCTAAAGAAATATTAAGTCAATCAGATAGGCCTAGTTTGTTAAGGACAATTAATATGGATGAAATAACTTCTAAAGATGTCTACGAAGCTGCCATCAAAGGGGATGAAGTTGCAAAAGAAGTATTTGAATTTACAGGAAAAATATTAGGTATTGCTTTAGCAAATTTTGTCATGTTCTCAAATCCTGAAGCCATCATTTTATTTGGTGGATTGACAAGAGCAGGAGACCTCATTTTAAAACCAACAAGGGACAACATGGAGTCTAACTTAATTGAGATCTTCCAGAATAAAGTCAAAATATTAATCAGTCATTTAAAAGAATCTGATGCCGCCATTCTTGGCGCTTCCGCTTTAATGTGGGAGTAATAAAAAAGGCCACAATGAATGTGGCCTTTTTTATTATGATGTAGCTAATGCTAATTCTTCTAAATACTTATTTCTCCCCCAGCCTTTGATCACGTGCTTTTCTGAATGATATGATGATCTTACCAATGGCCCACTCTCAACATAGTCAAAGCCTAATTCATAGCCGATCGTTCTAAGTTCAGCGAATTCATCGGGGTGAACGAATCTTTGAACAGGTAAATGTTTTTTAGTTGGTTGTAAATATTGTCCAATGGTCAATACATCACAGCCAACACCTACTAAGTCCTTCATGGTTTGGATGACTTCGTCTTTTTCTTCGCCAATGCCCAACATAATACCAGTCTTTGTGCGCATACCCCCTTTCTTTAGGGTTTCCAACACTTCTAAACTTCTTCTGTATTTTGCTTGAACACGCACACGTTTTGTATTGCGTTCCACGGTTTCCATATTGTGGCTCACTACTTCTGGAGCAGCTTCAATGATTCTTTCTATTTGTTCTTTGATCCCTCTAAAATCTGGAATCAAGGTTTCCAATGTAGTTTCTGGTGTTAATGCTTTGATTGCTTTGATCGTGTTTGACCATATAATAGATCCTCCGTCTGGCAATTCATCTCTGTCCACACTTGTTAAAACTGCATGCTTTACTTTCATTAAAAAAATCGCTTCTGCAACTCTTTGAGGTTCGTCCCATTCCACCGGTTTTGGTCTACCTGTTGCTACCGCACAGAATTGACAACTCCTTGTACAAATATTCCCTAAGATCATAAATGTTGCAGTCCCTTCTCCCCAACACTCACCCATATTTGGACAATTACCACTCTCGCAAATGGTGTGTAATTTATGTTTGTCAACTAAACCTCTTACATGTTTATAGCTTTCCCCAATAGGTAATTTAACCCTCAACCAATCGGGCTTTTTAATATGTTGTTCTGCTGGGACAATTGGTAGTTCTTGCATGCTTTTCTGTTATCGGATGCAAAAATACAAGACTTGCGCTTAAATTAAGCCTTTCGTTGTAAATTTACCAAAATCACAAATCCATCAATTCAACAGATATGACAGCAACAGTAACTTATGACGCAAATTTAAGAACCACCTGCCTTCACCTTCAAAGCGGTTCAAGTTTTGAAACAGATGCCCCTTCTGACAACAAAGGTCAGGGTGCCCGTTTCTCACCTACGGATTTAATTGCTACAGGACTTGGTGCTTGTTTGATAACGACTATGGGGATTAAGGCAGAAAGTATGGATCTGAAATTAGATGGTGCTAAAGTAGATGTGACTAAAGTCATGATGAGCGAACCAAGAAGAATTGGCAAAATCATTATTGCTGTTACGATGCCAACCTTGAATTTGGATGATCATACAAAGGAAATATTGGAAAGAGTTGGAAGAACCTGCCCAGTAGAAAGAAGCCTTCATCCAGATTTAGAATTGGATATTAGCTTTACTTGGTTGTAGTCTTAGCATTATTTGCAGGAAGATACCCCAACAACTTACTCACTGGTAGCCCCATGACATTGTAGAAATCCCCTTCGATGCCCTGTATGCCTACCACACCAATCCAGTCTTGTATACCATAAGCACCTGCTTTATCATAAGGCTGATATTGGTCTACATAATATTCGATCTGTGACAATGTAAGTGGATGAAATTGCACTAATGTAGTTTCACTAAATGAACTTGATTCCGTATCATTGACTAAATAGACCCCTGTAATTACACGATGTGTTTTACCTGATAGCTTTTGCAATATTGAAATGGCATCCGCCCTATCTATTGGCTTACCGATAATTTCATTTTCTAAGACCACAATGGTATCAGCTGCAATAATCCACTTACCTTGATGTATTGGAAATTCATCCTTT
The DNA here is from genome assembly GCA_039798125.1 of Bacteroidota bacterium. Classification (GTDB taxonomy): domain Bacteria; phylum Bacteroidota; class Bacteroidia; order Chitinophagales; family Chitinophagaceae; genus Sediminibacterium. Next base: position 20,295 of record JBDKGO010000004.1, read on the forward strand.
ATTTTTTGCTGTACAGCGATCGCTTTTTTTTGGGCAATATACACAGGCACTTCATGCACATCCATGTTTGAAGGAAAATCCTCTTCTGCTGCAGATATGATGACATCAAATTCGATATCTGCCCATGCTAATAATTGTTTTCTCCTGGGAGACTGTGATGCTAAAATATATCTACTCATTTTATCAGATTAAAGGAGAAAATAAAAAAAGCCCATTGATAAAATACCCATCAACATAGCCAATTTGATCCACTTACTTAATCGATTAAAATCTTCTCTTGAAAATGCTTGCTTTAAATTAATTAAAACATAAACAAGTGGTGCAATAATTGTTGAGATACAATAAGTAATTGGAATCCACCAGCCAAATGGAATGGCATAAATTTGAATGATCGATAAAACTAAAATAAGTACCATTAACCAAACCGCTACATATACTTTAGTGGTTTGTAATCCCCATGCAATTGGCATTGTGGTACAACCGAATTTCTCGTCCCCTATCATATCCTCCATGTCTTTAAGCGCTTCTCTGATCAAGGTTAAAATAAAAGCAAAACTACTATACAATAACATGAGCTTAAATAACTTCAAATCTGCAGGCTGCATGTGTGTTGGATGCACCAATTGAGTGAATGTAAATTTAGAAAAGTAGACGACACCAATTGTCCAGGCAGTCAACACTGCAATCACCACATTGCCTATCAAAAAATCTCTTTTAAAATTGGTGGAATAAAACCACAAAATTAAAATAGTTGCTAAATTAGAAAAATGAATATGCACATATTGTTGAAATGGAAATGCAATCAATGAAAGATACACACCACCCATACTCAAAATTAAATGCCAAAAAATAACCCAACGTCTACTTATATAAGCACCTACAACCACACTTTTTGGCTTATTCACTTGGTCGATATTGATATCAAAATAATCATTGATGATATAACCTGCTGCGGCAATACAAATACTCGTTGCTACAATAAAATAAAAAGGGTAATCAGCAGTCAAAGCCAAATTGGGATATAGTGGCTTGTATATAAAAAAATGAAAAAGCGATTCTGCTAGTAAGATAAAAAGTAAATTAGGCCATCTTACTAATCTTAAAAAATGAATTAAACTTTTCACTAGATGATTATTTAGCTTGAACATGGTCCACTAGATCCCAATGGCCATTTAATTTAAGCACTTTTTCAATCACCTCTCTTGCACATCCTTCTCCACCTTTAGCAAGGGCTTTATAACTTGAAATATTTTTTATGTCAAAACAAGCATCTGCAGGACAAGCTGCGATACCTACCATCTCCATTGCTTCAAAATCAGGCATATCGTCCCCCATATATAACATTTGCTCCAAAGGCACGCCTTCTGTCATAGAAAGTTGTTCTAATAAGACTTTCTTATCTTTTACTTTCATGTGCACTTCCTCTACCCCTAATTTTTCTAATCTTTCTTGTACTTCCTCAGAATAACCCCCAGAAATAATCCAAACCTTATACCCTTTTTTAATTGCTAATTGAATAGCATAACCATCTTTGATATTCATTGTTCTCACCATCAAACCACCAGGCATCACAATTAAAGTGCCATTGGTTAAAACACCATCTACATCAAATACAAAACAGGTTATTTTTTCTAAGGCGGTTAACAATGGAATTATTTTTTTTGGTTATCACGCCATTCATACACCCATGCGCTTTGAATCATCTCCAAATGACCTTCGTTAGATTCTTCCTTTTTACCTTCAAAATGAGGTAAGGTTAAAATCCACTCTAAAAGATCTGTGAAGCGAACTCTGTAAATTTTAGACTCTGTAAAATCATCCCCAAACTTCTCATATAGTTTTTGGGCAATATCTTCATGGTCGTTCCAGTGAATAGGTGGCTCAAATTGATTCATACTATTATTATATCTTTTAATTATTCTCCTAAAAATTGTGTTTGGTCAGGCAAAGTCACTTCGATTTCACCAGTTCCTGCTTTCAATTCGCATTGACAACCAAGTCTTGACTCTATCCTTGGGCTTACAGCACGGTCAATAAAATCTTCTTCCTTGTCTGACAATTCAGCAATATGCTCCATACCCTTTTTAACATACAAATGACAGGTACTACAAGCACAAACTGCACCACAATTATGGTGTAATTCGATACCCGCATCCAAAAGCACTTCTAATAAACTTTGATCAGCAGCAACATTTTCAAGGGTTACTGTTTCTAGTCCTTTTTGCTCGAAATTGATTTTTAATGAATACATAAATGGTCGTTACTATTTTTTGCAAAAATAGCTTTAATGGGCCAATGGGTAAAGTACAAAGCCTCTTTTATTTGTCGAAATACAAAAAAAGTAAGCTAGAGCAGATGGCGTTGGCTATCTTTGCGTTCAAATCGCAAGCATATGGCTACAGTTGGCTTTTCTGAAAGAATTTACCTACAATATTTAAGGACAAAATTCAAGACCATAAGTAAGTTGGCGCCCGCTACTGCTGGTAGGATGGCATTCGACCTTTTCTGTACCCCCTATCCTAAATACAAAAAACGAAAAGCACCGGCTATTTTTCACCATGCCATTAAGCGTACAGTGGTTTTATCGGATCAGACCAAGATTTATGGATTTGAATGGCTGCCAAATAAGCCCAATGATCAAACCGTATTAATTGCTCATGGGTATGCCAGTTATGCCTATAAATTTGAACACTATATTGCACCATTGCTTAAGATGGGTTATCGTGTACTCGCTTTTGATGCACCTGCACACGGCCAAAGTGAAGGAAAACACATCCATGTAGTGGTGTATCAAGAAGCTATTCAACAAATCATGCGACAAGCCGGACCTGTGCATCATTTTATTGGTCATTCACTTGGAGCGCTCACTTTATCTATGATTGCCGAACAAGTGGATCAGGCAGATGCAAGAAAATTTGTCTTGATAGCACCAGCCACCAAAACCACTACTACTTTTGCCAACTTTTTTAAAATGATGCATTTAAATGAAGTCACAAAAGCGGCTTTTTTGAATGATGTAAGCAGCAAAACACAACATAAAGTTGAATATTTTGCAGCGGACAGGGCTTTATCCAACTATAAAGGTCCAGTACTATGGGTACATGATGAAAAAGATATGGTTTGCCCATTTGAGGATATCATTGAATTTAAAGAAAATGCGCCATCCAACATTAAATTTTTGATTACCAATGGATTAGGACATAATAAAGTATACAAAACAGCAGAAGTAATGGATCAAATCATGGCTTTTTTGACCCCTTCCAAGTAGATCATTTTTATTTTTTAGGCGAAAGCTATAATATTGCATCACAGATATATATAAGTGTAGCGATACAACTTAGCTTATCTTAGCATATAAATAGTTGATTTTCAATATATAAATAACCCGTAGGAGCGGTTTGAACTATGTCAAAGAACTTATTAATTGTGGAGTCGCCTGCAAAAGCAAAGACGATAGAGAAGATTTTAGGCGATGAATTTGAAGTTAGAAGCTGTTACGGCCATATCAGAGATTTGGAAAAAAATGATATGGGTATTGATATGAAAAACCATTTTGCACCAAGGTACATGGTACCTAGTGAGAAGGAGAAAGTGGTGAAAGAACTTAAATCCATGACCAAGAAGGCAAAAGAAGTCTGGCTTGCATCGGATGAGGACCGTGAAGGGGAAAGTATCAGTTGGCATTTGGCAGAAGTATTAGGGTTAGATCCTAAGAAAACAAAGCGAATTGTGTTCCATGAAATCACAGCTCCAGCCATTAAAAAAGCGGTAGCGAATCCTCGTTTAATCAATATGGATTTAGTGGACGCACAACAAGCAAGAAGAATTTTAGACAGAATAGTTGGTTTTGAATTAAGCCCAGTATTGTGGCGTAAAATTGGGATGCAAAAAAGTTTAAGTGCTGGTCGTGTACAAAGCGTTGCAGTTAGATTGATTGCAGAAAGAGAAAGAGAGATTAACCATTTTATTCCTGAAAGTGTATTTAAAGTATCTGCTTTATTTTCTGCATTAGATATCAATAAAAAGAAAGTTAAATTTAAAGCAGAAGGTCCGCAAAAATTAACAACCGCAGGTGCTGCAGAAAAGTTTTTGAATGAATGTAAAGGAGCAAAATATACTGTCAAAGACATTACTGTAAAAGACGGAAAACGCACGCCATCCGCACCTTTCACAACTTCTACCCTACAACAAGAAGCTTCCAGAAAATTAGGTTATAGCGTTAGTAAAACAATGTTACTTGCTCAAAAATTATACGAGAGTGGTAAGATCACTTACATGAGAACAGATAGTATTAGTTTGAGTGAAACTGCTATTGACGCCATTAAAGCGGAAATCAATTCTAGCTTTGGTGAAAAATATTATCAGCCAAGAAAGTTCAAGAATAAAAACGAAAGCGCGCAAGAAGCGCACGAAGCCATTCGTCCTTCTTACATGAATGAGTCCAAGGTAGACGATGCAGATACCAATCGTTTGTATGAACTAATTTGGAAAAGGACAATTGCATCTCAAATGAGTGATGCGCAATTTGAAAAAACAACAGCTAAAATAGAAATCTCTACCAATAAAGAAACTTTAACAGCGAGTGGTGAAGTGATGAAATTTGATGGCTTTTTAAAAGTGTATTTAGAAGGTAAAGATGATGATGATTTAGAAGAAGATGAATTAGGCGAAGGCGATGAAAGTTTATTGCCTCCTTTAGCAAAAGGTCAGGTGCTTGAATTCCTTAGTATGACTGGATTGGAAAGATTTAGCCGTCCAGCATCTAGATTCACCGAAGCAAGTTTGGTGAAGAAACTAGAAGAATTAGGAATTGGAAGACCATCTACCTATGCGCCCACGATTACGACGATCATGAAACGTAATTATGTAGAGAAAAGAGAGAAAGAAGGTGTAAAAAGAAGCTATCAGATCCTTTCTTTAAACCCTAAGGATGAAATTAAAACAGAGTCTGCTTCTGAAATTACTGGAGCAGAAAAGAATAAATTATCCCCTACCGATTTAGGTTTAGTCGTGACTGACTTTTTGAAATTGCATTTTGAAAAAGTGATGGACTTTGGATTTACGGCTAAAATTGAAGGCGAATTTGATGAGATTGCAGATGGTAAATTAAAATGGAGTAAGATGTTGGAGAACTTCTACCAACCATTTCATGAAACCATTGAACATACATTAGAAACAGCTGAAAGAGCAAAAGGTGAACGTGAATTGGGATTTGACCCAGTGAGTGGAAAAAAACTGATTGCACGTATGGGAAGATATGGCCCGATGGTTCAAATTGGCCATCAGGATGAGGAAGAAAAACCAAGATTTGCAAAATTAAAAGCATCTCAAAGTATCGAAACCATCAGTTTTGATGAAGCCATGGAACTATTTAAACTTCCTAGAACCTTAGGTTTATTTGAGGAAGAAGAAGTGTCTGTAAATATTGGCCGATTTGGCCCTTATGCTGCCCATAGTAAGAAGTTCTACTCCTTGAACAAGGAAATGGACCCTTACACCGTTACGCTGGAGGAATTGACCCCTATGATTGCTGAAAAACGCAAGGCAAAAGATGAACGTACTATTAAAGTATTTGAAAAAGAGAAGATTCAACTTTTAAGAGGCCCTTATGGCCCTTATATTAAGCAAGGTTTACGCAATTTCAAACTCACCAAAGAGCAACAAGATAAAGTTGAAGATTTGACAATTGAGGAAGTGAAGGAGATCATTGAAGAATTGAAAAAGAATCCTCCACGTAAGACAGCTAGAAAGAAGAAGGCATAAATAAAAAGAGCGCATCGATGATGCGCTCTTTTTTTAAGTATACAATACTAAGCGATAGTCGGACTGGGTTGACCCATTGATTTTAAGAAATGAACATGCGCTTTAACTGCCTCAAAGACAGTTGGATATTCAATATAATTCAATTTAAACTCAGCACATGCCTCTTTCACAATCTTGCTGATTGCTGGATAATGCACATGTGAAATTTTTGGAAATAAATGATGCTCTATTTGGAAATTCAATCCACCGACTAACCAAGAAATAACTTTGCTTTTTGTAGCAAAATTAGCAGTGGTTTGAATTTGGTGTGCCGCAAATTCATCTGGCATTCTATTTTCTGGCTGAAGCGCAATTGGGAATTCAGTATGCTCTACCGTATGTGCTAATTGAAATACAATACTTAAAACAAACCCGGCAAAAAATGTACTTACAATAAACCCAATCAACCAAGCTTGCCAACCTAACATCACAATTGGTATCACAACAAAGATGGCTGCATGATATATTTTAACAATCCAAAATTCAAAATGGTCTGCAATGGACATTTTCTTCAATGGAATAGAGCCTATTTTGCCCTTAAAATATTTATTGTAGTCTGTAAAGAAAATCCAGAATACATATAATAACATATATAAAATACTAAAATAAAGATGTTGAAAACGATGTAATACATAATGTTTTTGTGTAGGCGCCATACGCATGAAAACACCCACTTCAATATCATCATCTACCCCATCAACATTCGTATAAGTATGATGTATGGTTACATGCTTCATACTCCACATAAAACGACTCGCTCCAAGAATACTGATAGAAGATGATGCCAATTTATTTAACCAGGCATATTTACTAAAACTACCATGACTCCCATCATGCATGATATTGAATCCAATGGCAGCAATCAGGCCGCCAAAAAATAAACACTCCACAATCGCGATGGCTGTTGGTGGCGTAAAAAACACCAAATGGATATATGTGATAAAAAATAAACTTATTAAAATCACCGCTTTAGTAAATAATTTATAATTACCTGTACCACGTATAGTATGTTCTTCAAGATATTGATTGACTCTTCTCTTTAATTCGGCATGCAATGATTTTTGCACCACTGGGAATTTTGGAATGGAAACTTGTTGAGTTTGCATAGACTAGTTAGAATTTAGTATACACAAAATACGCTTTTAATGACTCAATTAAGCCTAAATACTGCTAAATAATGCACAATTATCAATTTACTGCTTAAAAAAAGCAAACGTTTAAATATTTTAAAAATTGTACCATTTATAGATTATATATATCCACAAGGATTGTATAACTTAAATCGTTTTTTTGGCATTTTTTTTGTCAATTTGAAAAAGATAAAGCAAGCCTTGATTGCCCATGTTGCCAAAAAAAGAAGAAATAAAAGCCTTATTTACCCTCATAGATGACCCAGATGAGGAAGTATTTAGTACCATCGCCGATCGGTTATTGGATTATGGCACCCCCATCATTCCCGACCTAGAAAATTTGTGGGAAAATACTTTAGAGGAAACCACATTGGAGCGCATCGAAAAGATGATTTATAGGCTTCGTCTAAAGGACATACATCAACAATTGAAAGATTGGGCTGCTTTGCCTAAGCCTTCACTTTTTGAAGGTGCTTTGATTTTGGTGAAATACCAGTTCCCAGAATTGGCCTTGGATCCACTGAGACATCAACTAGAAAAAATAAGACGCAATACCTGGCTTGAATTAAATAATTATTTAACACCTTTAGAACAAGCCAACGTCATTCGAAATATTTTATTTAGTTATTATCAAATTAAAGGTGTCGAAGTGCGCTATGAAAATCCAGAAGATTTTTTGGTATCCTCCCCACTTCAAGCAAAACCAGGAAACGCATTCGCGAATTCATTGATCTATGCAGAATTATGCCAACAATTAGAAATACATGCAGAATGGATCAATATTCCTAAGCAATGTATTCTTGCTTATTTTAGTGCAGACTGGGAACCACACGAGATTGTGCCTAACCCTCAAGAATTTATTCAATTTTATGTAGAAGGGACTTCTGGTCACCCTTTTTCTCAAAAAGACATGGACCAATATTTTTTAAGACATAATATTGAACCCAAAACAGTTTATTATAAGCGGCTTTCCAACCAAAGAGTGATTAAAAAATTAATCCTTGAATTTGCAAAATGTTTTCAGAGCCCCACCTTGCAATTTAAACAGGATGATTTAATTGAATTAGCAAAATTATTAGATTAAGTACAATTTAAAATAGCATGCAACAATTCGAACATATTTATACCAGCCCTATTGGTCGAATTAAAATTGTTGCTGATAAAGATTGCATTCATGCCATCACATTTATCGATGATGCTATGTCAATTTCAGAGCATGAAGGTATTGAGAGCCCCGCTGTCATTCATCATTGCATCGATGAATTAATAGACTACTTCAATGGAAGTAGAACTCAATTCACCGTGCCCATTCATCAATCAGGAACTGATTTCCAACAAAAGGTATGGAGAGAATTATATGAAGTGCCATATGCTAAAACAATGAGTTATGCAGAACTTGCAAAAAAACTAGGTGACCCAAAAGTCATTAGAGCCGCAGCATCTGCCAATGGTAAAAATAAAATTGCCATCATTGTTCCATGCCACAGAATCATTGGCTCTGATAGTAATTTGACAGGATATGCATGGGGATTGGCCAGGAAAAAATGGCTATTGCAACATGAATTTAGAATTGGACTTGGGGTTCAAACCTTATTTGCCTAAAATTGAGCCTGTAAACCCAAATGGGAGGATATTGGATGCAGAAGGTATCAGCATTACCTTCCCTGTTTTTCCTGCTAAAATAAGTTTGATAGGGCTTTTATAACGAATCTCATAATCTAATAAAGATTGTCTGCACATGCCACATGGTGACAATGGATGATCCGACTCAACACCATTTGGTATATAACTAATGGCCATTGCTTGAATGGTCTCATTTGGAAATTGACTTCCAATACTATTTAACAAAGTACGCTCTGCACAAATACCAACAGGATAGCTTGCACTCTCTTGATTAGAACCAAGGATGATTTGTCCATTTGATAATCTAGCTGCAGCACCCACTTTGAATTTCGAATACGGAGCAAAGGCAGTTTCCACTGCTTGGAATGCAGCTTTTAATAAAGCAAGGTCTTCTGCTCCTAATGCATCTAGATGATCTAACTCCTCGTATTCAAATTCAAATTTCTTGTGCATGTAATTATTTTATCAAATTAAAGAGCCTGTTCCATCTTATAGATTGACTATAGCTAAACCATATCAATGCAGCTCTACCAACGATATGCGTTTCGGGAACAAAACCCCAATAGCGACTATCTTGACTACGATGGCGATTATCTCCCATCATCCAATAATAATTTCCTTGAATGGTATAGGTATTCGTCGCTTTTCCATTGATAAAATACTGTCCGTTTTCTGTCGTTAATTTTTGTTGCTCATACCCTTCTATCACTCTTCTATACAATTCTATAGTGCTATCATTCAATTGTATTTGATCTCCTTTTTTTGGAATACGGATTGGTCCATAATTATCTGCAGTCCATGGAAAATGCGTAATATCATTCGGGAAAGTATACCCCACATTTTGGTCTTCAAATACAACCACCGATTTTACATTCGGCAACCTTTTTAAACTTGCTGCAGCTGTTGCAGTAAGATTTAATTTAAAAGTATTTGGTTGTCCTTCTACAAATTGAAAATCAGCTGTAGCTTCATTGATATTGATGCCTAAACTGTCTTGGATAAAATCTTCCGTAAGTGGTCTACCATCCGTTTCTACTAAATATTCTGTCTGCATAAATGGTGCTACCAAAGCAGGTTGCCCATTCACCCATAATTGACTTTTTTTAATTTCAATCACATCCCCTGGTATACCAACACATCTTTTGATATAGTTGTCTGTCTTATCCATTGGATGCACTAAAATTGGATAATCAGCCTGTAATTTTGCTCGATCATTATTGTATTGAGGACTTCTTAATACATCATAGTAGGGAATCTTAGAGCCAAATTCTGGAAGATTGATGATGGTATCCCCTGCTGGAAAATTAAATACAACTACATCGTTTCTATTGACATCTCTTAATTTAGGAAAGCGTTTGTAATCCAACTGAATCCATTTTAAATAAGAAGGGGTTGTAGGTGCACCAGGTAAGGTATTGTGTACAAAAGGAAATGACAATGGCGTTTGTGGAACTCTTGCACCATACGTTACTTTATCAACGAATAAAAAATCATTCACTAATAAAGTCTTTTCCATACTCTCTGTTGGAATCACATAAGCCTCAAATAAGAATGTTCTTATTAATGTGGCAGCCACAATTGCAAACACCCCTGCATCTAACCACTCTCTTGATGCTGGTTTATGGTAATGTGCTAATGCGGCATCTCCATACCATTGTTCTTTTTGATTCAATCCAAGATAAGGTAAATATAAAAAAGGAACGATCACCGTTAATGTATGATGAATAAAATTGACTCTTTTGAAATGCATCACAAATAAAATAGTGATCCATAAGCTTACAAATTGACCTACAATCGGAATAAGTTGTATCCAAAACCAAAATTTTGGGATTTTACAAAGTTGGACAACTTCCCAAGTATTGTAAATTGGAATGATGGCTTTATTTGCTGGTACGCCTGCTTTTCTCAACATCGTATAGATACCAATATGCCAGCCTACCCAATAAAGTATAAAAAGAATCATGCCCATAATTGTAGAGTTATATTATACAAAAATATCCCTTTGTAAGGGATATTATATAAATTATTTATTAGCTGTAAAGCCTTTGTATAAATGGTCAAATACAAGGATTTAGCGCTTATTTGTATTGTTGTAAGACTTCTTTGACCAATTTCACCGATCTGGTGACATCAGGAATAGCTAGTGCTGTCAAATTAGGTGCATAGTGCATAGGCGCATCAGCACTTGTGATTCTTCTAATTGGCGCATCTAAATAATCAAACCCTTCTTTTTGAATACGGTAACTTAGTTCAGATGATACTGAGGCAAATGGCCATTGCTCTTCAATAATCACCAAACGATTGGTCTTCTTCACACTTTCCAAAACTGTCATCCAATCTAATGGACGAATGGTTCTTAGGTCAATCACTTCAGCACTGATCCCCTCTTTATCTAATTCATCTGCAGTTGCTAAAGCCACTTTCATCATTTTGTTATAAGACACAATGGTAATGTCTCTACCTGGACGCTTCACGTCGGCCTTACCCAATGGAATATAATATTCTTCCTCTGGTACATCACATTTATCTCCATACATCACTTCACTTTCCAAGAACATGATTGGATCTTCTTCGTATCTGATGGCTTGTTTCAACAAACCTTTTGCATCATATCCATTAGAAGGTGATACCACTTTAATACCTGGGATATTCGCTAAATAACTTTCAAATGCCGTAGAGTGTTGTGCACCTAATTGACCAGCACTTCCATTCGGTCCTCTCATTATAATTGGACATCCAATTTGACCACCACTCATTGCCAACATCTTGCTAGCTGTATTTAAAATTTGGTCCAATGGCAATACTGCAAAGTTCCAAGTCATGAATTCTACAATAGGTCTTAACCCATTTTGTGCAGCACCCACTGCTACTGCTGTGAAACCTAATTCAGAAATAGGTGTATCAATGACTCTTTTTGGGCCAAATTCTGCCAACATACCTTGACTTACTTTATAAGCCCCATTGTATTCAGCTACTTCCTCTCCCATTAAAAATACGCGTTCGTCTCTTCTCATCTCTTCGTTCATTGCTTCACGTAAAGCTTCTCTAAAGGCTATTGATCGCATGGAAAATCGTTTTTTAATTTGAAATGCAAAAATAGCATTTTATCAAGGAAAAAAGTAAGAATACCACCAAAAAAAATCCCCTCCCGAGAATCGGGAAGGGATTTCTAACTAACCCATCTGAGTAGCTTAAAACACGTTATAAGCAAAGCTTACGTAGTACAATCCACCAATTTGTGGACTACCATGAGCAGTGTTATAATAAGTGTTCGTAATATTAGTACCACCAAGTTTCATCATTGACTTGATTGCAGGTAATTTATATGTTAATACAGCATCTAATGTGTTGAATGCAGATACTTCACCTACTCCGAATGTTCCTTCGTAAGTAAAGCCATCTTGGTAACGATAGATTGCACTAAATCCTAAACGATTCTTTAATGCAAAACCACTATTGTTCAATCCAACGTTCGCTCTCATTTTAGGCGTATTGAAATAAGCAATGAATCCTTGCTCTAAACCACCAATCTTATCTCCATAAATACTACTAGATACTGTGAAGTTAGCAGGCAAGATATAGTCTAAAGAAAGACCCCATCCTGAAGAATTCACTTTTTGAGTAGCGTTAGTAGAGATAGAATAAGCAATACGCTTATTTGCATCTAATACATCTAATGGACTAGGCGCTGCTGCATTTCTAGATTGTAATACAGTTACACCACTGATGAAGTTTTCATATGCACCAAAATAGTAATAGAAATCGATCAATAATTTTTTAGCCACTAAACCCTTGTAACCAACTTCAAAAGAAGTCATAGACTCAGGTTTGAATTCTGGGAAAGCTTGTACTTTCAATAAACCTGGATTTGGAGCGCCTGCTAATGCTGAAGCACCAAATGCATTCACACTTGCTAAAGAATATGCAGGATTGGTATTGAAATTGTAATAATTTCTTAACTGCGGCAATCCACCCATTAACCTTGTACCACCACCAACTAATAAGTTGATCCATTGGTTTTGAGTTGTTGGGAAACGGTAAGCTGTTTGATAAGAAACACGTAAATTATGATCTTCTTCTAATTTAACAACCAAAGATGCTCTTGGTGTAAAACGACCTTCGAAGTTTTCATTTTTATCATAACGACCAGAGAATGAAAACTTGAATAAATCATCTAAGAAACGCTTAGACAATTGTGCATAAGCACCTGACTCATTAATCGTAATATTGCCAGCTGTATCTGCAAACAAAGTACCTTGAGAATTCAAAATAAATTGTCTTGTACTTCCACCAACTAATAAGTCAGCATTGTACTTAGCAAGACCAAAAGCTTCTGTTAAATTGTATTGACCTTCAGCTGCACGCATTGAAGTTTTTTCTAAGAACATCGCACCACCTTTTGAAATTGGAGTGCTTACTAAATTTTTGAATAATTGGTTATCCCCTAGGTAGCCAGTTGGTCTACCAGCATCAGCGTTTGCTCTCGCACCAGCATGAGCCGCTTGTTGGCTCACACCATTACTTAACAAAGTAGAATAAGTTGCAGCATAAACAGGATACCATGTTGTACTTGGCTTCCATGCTTCATTGAAATAACGTGCTGCAATTGTTGAGTTAAATGAGGCACCTGAATTCTCTAAAGTTGTATAAGCTCTTACATACCAGTTTCTTGCCTTTAATTCAAATTTGTATTGAGCCATGCTGAAATCCTTGATAGAGTAACGGTCACTTCCTGTATATACCGTATTTCCTGAACCATTGTAGGCAGCAAGAGAGGCTTCTATATTGTCATTGATTTTATAGTGGATAGATCCTTGGAATTTCACGTTCAATGCTGTTGGATCTACGACATCCTTTTCGGCATATCCAGTTCTACTCACATTCACATTATTGAAATAGCCTCTTCTGTCACCCCATAGGAACGCAGCATTTGCACCTAAAGCAGCACCACCAGCACCTGTTAAGAATGTTTGGTAAGCAGCTAATGTTGGATATAAAGCAGCAGCATTGTATAAACTATTGAAAGTGGCAGTACCTGCAGCTGTGCCTAAAGAACCAATTAAAGATTGTAATACCCCATTTTTTACAGCAGTACCAACACCAGCTAAATTACTAGTTGTTTCATCACCATAAAAGTTAACACCATCATAGTTCGGATCAGTCGCTCTAGTTCCAGGAATGGTTTGACCAAGTTGTGTCCCAGTTGTTCTAGAATAGTTTTGATCACTTGTTGCTCTCCAGTCATCAGCTTCTGTGTATTGCATACTGAATTTATATGCAAAACGATCTCCGATTTTTTTAGCAAAACGAACAGTCCAGTCTTTGAATGGAGCTAATGCGCGTTGTTTGTTGTCAACGTGATTAATTCCTTGTTTCACTTGGAAACTTAATCCTTGGTACTTAAATGGATTTTTACTGTTAATTAAAACAGTACCATTCATACCTCCTTGGCCATATAATGCAGAAGAGGCACCTGGTAATAATTCAATATTGTCAACATCTAGTTCTGTTAAACCAATAATACTAGCTACTGAGAAGTTTAAACCTGGCGCTTGGTTATCCATTCCATCAACGAATTGATTTAGACGGCTGTTACCACTTCCATTGAAACCTCTTGTACTGATACTTTTAAAAGTTAAACTTGCAATGTTCACATCCACACCTTTTAATGTACCTAATAAATCATAATAATTAGATACTGGCGCATTCTTAATTGTAGAATTGCTGATTCTTTCAATCGTCACTGGAGATTCTAAAATACGCTCCGCAACTCTTGAAGCTGCAACAACAACTTCAGTACCTAAAGTAAAGGCTTGTTTTAAGCTCACATCCACTTTAGTTGTACCAGCATTCACCACTTGCTCTTGGTTTTCAAAACCAACTGAGCTAAAAACCAATGTATAAGGTGCTTTTTGAGCCACATTTAATCTGAAAGTTCCTTTATCATCTGTATAAGTTCCAACAGATGAGCCTTTCACTGTTACAGATACAGCAGCAATTGTTTCACCGCTAGTTCCATTTTTTACAGTTCCTGTGATTGTTCCTGCATTTTGAGCCATTGCACTAATTGCTGTAAAAGCAAAGGCACAAAAAAGGCTAAAACGAGTTAATAATCTTGTCATAATAAATTGTTTTAAATTGAATTGTAGCTCAAAATACCAAATTGTTAGCAAATCAGAAAAAATTATCAAAATACTGTTAAAGTTTTTATTTTCGTAGCATGAATCCAAACACCATCCCCGGTCTAAAAAATACCTACCACGGCAAGGTTAGAGACGTGTATTACATTGAAAATGAACTACTTGTAATGATTGCAAGTGATCGAATCTCTGCATTTGACGTCATTTTACCAAAACCAATCCCTTTTAAAGGACAGGTTTTAAACCAAATTGCAGCCTATATGCTGGATGCTACCAAGGATATTTGTCCAAATTGGCTCATTAGTACCCCCGCACCCAATGTGGCTATTGGTAAAAAATGTACCCCATTTAAGATCGAAATGGTAGTTAGAGGCAATTTAGTGGGACATGCCTGGAGAACTTATCAAGCTGGCGAAAGGACCCTTTGCGGTGTGGCGCTTCCAGATGGTTTAAAAGAAAATGACTTTTTCCCAAATCCAATCATCACCCCATCCACTAAAGCAAGTGAAGGTCATGATGAAGACATTTCTAAAGAAGCCATCATTGCAGAAGGATTGGCATCGGCTGAGGATTGGGCTATTTTGGAGAAATATGCACTTGCACTTTTTGAAAGAGGAAAAACCATTGCTGCAAAAAGAGGACTGATCTTAGTTGACACAAAATACGAGTTTGGAAAAATTGGAGATACCATTTATTGAAATTCATACGCCAGATTCTTCCAGGTATTTTTATGCGGATGGATTCGAAGCAAGACAAGCCAGTCAAGAAAAGCAAAAACAATTAAGTAAGGAATTCGTTAGAGAATGGCTGATTGAAAATAATTTTATGGGCAAGGAAGGACAAACTGTTCCAGAGATGTCTGAAGATTGGATTCAAACGATCTCTAAAAGGTACATTGAATTGTATGAACAAATTATTGGAGAGGCATTTAAACCTGAATCAAAAACTGAAGCTGAAACTTATCAACTGATTCGTACTAATTTGAATGCATTAGGAATACAATAAAAAAAAATCCCGTCTTTGGTCGGGATTTTTTTATCATTCAATCTTTTATTTTACTTCAATATCAACCCCTAGTCTTGGCCTAAGTCTTTCTTTTGCTTTGTTGAATACTTGCATCCCCTTTTTTACGCCTTTTCTCAATGCCTCTTGTGCTTCTATTGGCAAGTGATAAACTTCCTTACATGCCGTGGTGCAACATCCGTCAAATGCTGATGCGCAAGCATCACATTGAATAAACAGCAAATGACACGCGTCATTTTTACAATTGGTATGCGTATCTGCTGGTTGACCACATTGGTGGCAACTTGCAATAATATCATCGGTAATTTTTTCACCTAATCGATCGTCGAATACGAAATTTTTACCTTTGAATTTACTTTCTAATCCAGCTGCTTTTATTTCATTGGCATAATGAATCACACCCCCTTCTAAATGAAATACATTTTTAAATCCCTCGTGTAACATATAAGCACTCGCCTTCTCGCATCTAATTCCTCCAGTGCAATACATGATAATATTTTTATCCTTATGAGGTTGCATCATTTCTGCAGCCATTGGCAATTGATCTCTAAAAGTATCCGAAGGTATTTCAATGGCGTTGTCAAAATGGCCTACTTCATATTCATAGTGATTGCGCATATCAATCACTATTGTATCAGGGGATGCCAATAATTGATTCATTTGTTCGGCATTCACATACTTCCCTTTATTTTCCATGCTAAAATTGGGATCTTCAATACCATCGGCAACTACTTTTTCTCTGACTTTAATTTTCAAAACCCAAAAACTTTTTCCATTGTCATTCACCGCTTTGTTCAATCGAATCCCTTCGAGCGGTTGAATTGAAAATAGATAGGTTTTGAATGTTTCGAATAAATGTGTAGGTACACTAATTTGTGCATTAATTCCTTCTTTTGCAACATAGATACGGCCAAATACCTGCATCGCATTCATTGCTTGGTACATTTCATCTCTAAATTGAACAGGATCTGGAATGGGGAAATACTTGTAAAAACTAATTGTCGTTCTATCAAAAGTCTCTTCGTAGAGTTTTTGTTTCAACTCCTTGTTTGAAACACGATTGTGCAGTTGTGCCATATGGATTTAATTTAAGCTCAATTACAGATTAAGCAAATTGACCCCAAAGGTAAACTTATTCAGGTTTCCTAACAAATGATCCGGTCAAGGAAGCCAACCCTCCTAATAGCGCACCAACAAATGCTGTAACAATAATTAAAGCAATATAGGAACCACCAAGCGGAAGAATCTGTGCAACTTTGGTAGATAAGATATGGTTATTCGCCAAGTCAATACCAAAAGCCAAGCCAGCCCATAAAGCACCTACACCTAAGGCACCTGCAATAAATGATTGCAATGGTTTAATTGGCAAAGCAATAGCGATGATTAGATTGGTTACCACAAAACTCCACCAAGGCAAAGTTCCATATATACCGATGGCGTATGTGACTAATCCTACTAATAATATTGAAAGTATAAATTTCATTTGAATAAGTTTAAGTTGATCTATTAATTATGAATAAACTAAGCAACTGCTTTTTTAAATTGAATATGCCATTTTGTTCTTTCATGTTGTTGTAGTTTTTCTTTTGGCAGGAACAACAATCTATAATATTTACCAGCTGCCCAATAATCCACAAAGCTGTCATAATAAGGACTACCAGGATTACCACTTTGACCTCCCGGATACAATCCGTATGCTTCAATTTCATCTGTTAAATGCACAATCATTCTCCAGCTTGGTCCATGATTTTCGCCAGTGGCATTAATAATATTCACGCCTCCACCAATTGGTAAATTCAATCTACTCAATGCCGGAATTTTTGTGAGGTGTAATACCCTTGTTGCTTTATAAGCTTCCCAGCTTAATTTATTTTCTTTTTCTAATTCAAGGCATTTCAATGTTGCTTTTTCTATCCCCAAAAGCACTTGATCTTTCAAGCTTTCAATTTTGTCTTTTGTTCTAATATCATCTGCTACTCTAAAATTGGAATCGCGATTCATTTGCTCTAATAAAACAAAAGATTCAGGTTTGGTTAATGGAATGCTTGAACCTGCTAACTCGTCTCCCCAAACAGCGTTCTCTACACTATCCCAAATTAGTTTAAATATAGTGATGCCTTTTTCTGATGGATCATTGTATAAATTCCATTGGGCCATTGTGCCAACCATTCTTTGCGCCTCTGTACTTAATTTATTCATTTCCACAAACTTCATTAAAGCTGGTCTTGCTTGTTGTGCAAATACATTGTAATTATTGGTTTGCAATGCTTGCATATCTTGCGCAGTCAATTGTGTCCTACCAGTTAATTGTTGGTTAACACTGATCCCTCTATATAAAGGGAAAGAACTTGCAGTACCTAAATAATAAGGATAGCTAGCATCTGTAGATTTTTGGTTGGCACTACTTACAAATCCACGCGCAGGATTTAAGATCATAGGATTTTCTTCAAAAGGAATAATACCCTGCCACTCATAAGCACTATCTGTTCCTGGCATGATAAAGTCCCCTTGTCTGTCCCATCTTGCCACAAAATCGCCTTGTTGTTTAATTGCGATATCGCCCGTCTTTGTTGCCACTACAAAATTTTGACCAGGACATTTCCATAACTGAATTGCTTTGGAATAATCACTGATATTTTTTGCACGATTTAATTGGTAAAATGTTTCTACCCCTGTGGAAGCATTCAGTGCAGTCCATTTCACTGCAAGGGTTCTGCCATTGGATTGTGGATTTTGATAATAGGCATCAAATAGCACTGGCCCATAATGACTCATGGCAATATTTTCAACTACATCTGCACTGTCTTTTACTTTAATCACTTCTACTCTTTTGGTCACCGACTTCCAAGCGCCATTATACCAATATTCATTTTGTGTAGTGTCCTTAAATTTCAATTCATAATAATCCAACACATCACGTCCTGCATTGGTTACACCCCAAGCTAAACTATCATTGAACCCAATAATCACCGCTGGAGAACCTGGGAAGCTTGCACCATAAGTGCTATGTGTAGGTGTGGTAATTTGAACCTCATACCATAAAGAAGGCAGATTCAATCCCAAATGTGGATCACTCGCTAAAATAGGTTTCCCTGATTTTGTCATACTTCCACCTACTGCCCAGTTATTACTGCCATTATTAGGATCTGGTGCTTCTGGCGTTTCAACCACTTTTGCAATATCAACATTGGGTGCTTTTTTCAAATAAACCATATCGGATTCTAATGGCTTCACTGGAACAATACTTGGTTCGGCATAAGCAGTCCCTATTGGAATAATTGGATCTAAAGAATCTTGTTGGTTGGTATACAATTGATCAAATAAATCATAGCCTAAATAATCTCTCGTATTGGTTAACTGTAAATCTGCGCTTGCAGATCTGCCTGTTAAATCATAAGACATAAACATTAAGAACAGGTAAGTTTTTTTGGGAGACCAACTTTCTGGTTCAAAATTCATCAACTTGTATTCAAATGGAAGGTCTTCTGGTGCCAGTTGTTTTAAATAAGCATTCACACCAGCAGTGTACGCATCCACTGTGGCTTTCATCACTGGATTTTTTTCATTGATATATGCTTCGGTTTGCTCGGCACCATATACCATACCCAATCTTCTGAAAAAACGATCAATGGATAATTTATCTGCACCTGCTATTTCGCTTAATCTACCTGCAGCTACTCTTGTTTGAAAATCCATCTGCCATAGTCTGTATTTTGCATGTAAATAGCCTTGCACATAATAAGCATCTTCATCATTTTCTGCATAAATATGTGGGACTAATCGGTCATCCATATACACATCTACATCTCCCTTCAAATCATTCGCAAGGATTGTGGCATCAAAATTGGTATTCACTTTTTCAGCGTTTTTCCAAAATCCATGTTGTGGAGATAAAAAATAACCCAATCTTGGCGCTTTTGTGCCTCCTAATTTTAATTGGATATTGAGTGTAAATACAAGTCCAGCTGTTACAGTCGCTGACACTAAAAATGGTACTATGCGCATGGCAGTAATTTAGACCTCTAATGTAACAATTATTTGCTAATGCCGGCCTTAAAAAATGCTAAATGATCTTGAAGTGATAGTGCTGGATGCGCCGCCATCAAAGTTTCCGTTTTTAGAATACATGATTGGAGGAATTTTTGGTGCTCGACAGAACCAATAAAAAAGGGCTTATGGTTCATTGCCAATTGTAGCTCAGCAATCTGTTTCATAATAGCTTGCGTTTTGGGTTCCATGTAAGTCTCCACTAATTTATCCCAAACGTACCCAGAGGCTGCAAAATTTGGATGCACCAGGTCTTCTGCATAGAATCTGTAATCTCTTAAATCATCCATCACATATTCGTATGCAGGAAAATAATCCACCATATTAGATTGGCTTACTAATTCATGTACAGCATGAATTAAGACTGCTTTACTTCGGTTGTTTTCAATCAAGCCTTCTCTTAAATGTCGAACAGGACTAATCGTAAATACAATATGTAAGTTTGGATTAAATGCTTGCAAACGGTACACTAAATCTTGTAATTTTTCCTGTAATACGTTTGGCTGCATCAATGATTTAAAAAACCAATTGATAGGCCCTTTATGATTATTCGCTACCACCTGACCATTGCCCAATGGCGCTTCATTCGTAAGGTGATACAGCCATGCAGAACCTAATGTGATCACCAATCGGTTGGCTGATTTTAAAAAATGATGTGCTTCTACAATTGTATGATTGATACTTTCTAATGCTACTTCCTTTTCTATTGCAGAAAAACGACTATGATGATTCCAGCTATGCCAAAGTTCATTGTGTTGAAATAAATCATCGGCCTTATAAGTTCTGAGCTCCATTATTTCCGTCAAAGCATTGATTACACTTACTGGATTGAATAATATACCATAAGGATTTTCAGACAGTTCAAATAAATGTGTCTTAAATTTTGCCCCAATATTTTCTGTAAAACAGGAGCCAATTAACATGAGCTTATCCCCATATTCAATGGGATATTTTGAGGGCTTAGCGTCTAATGTTAATTTAAATTTCATTTGAATAATCTTTGCTTCATAGATTCGTACAAGATAATTCCAGCAGCTACAGATACATTAAATGAATCAAAATTGGTGGCCATCGGAATCTTGAAAAAATAATCTGCGGCTTTAGCTAAATAAGGCTGAACCCCTTTCCCCTCATCTCCCATGATTATACAACTTGGAATAGTTAAATCTAATTCATGCACATTTTTATCTGCACGCATTTCACTTGTAAAAACCTGAATGCCATTCATGTGTAAGTCATCCACCGCTTTCAATAAACTACTTACACGCACCACATGGATATGTTCTAATGCGCCTGCACTGCTTTTAAAAGCTTCTTCATTCAACGCACCTACCCCTTTGTCTGGAATGATCAATGCTTGCGCTCCACAACAATGAATACTTCGGCTAATGGCACCAATATTTCGAACATCAGTGACACCATCCAACATCATAAATAATGGCGTCTCCCCTTTTGCAACTACAAAGTCAATGACTTCTTGTAGGTCTAAATATTTTACATTGGAAATAAAAGCAAGCACCCCTTGGTGATTTGCTTTGGTCATTCCATTGAGTTTTTCAATAGGTACTAATTGAACTGGGATGGTATGCGTCTTTGCAAATTGCTTTATCTCATCTAGGCCTTCGCCTTGTGCATTTTTTTGCAGTAAAATTTTTTCAATATTCGACCCTGAATTCAATGCTTCAATCAATGGTTGACGACCAATAATAAATTTACGTTCTGTGGTAAAACTTGGCCTAGGACTAAATCTTCTTTGTCCTGTAAATTTTCTATCTGGCCTTCCGGATCTATCTGATCGCTCTGGTCGTTCCGGTCTATTGTTTCTTTCCTGCATGGATCAAAGTTATGGATTAAAATAAAAATCCCGTCCCAATTTGTGTCGAGACGGGATTTTTATTCAATCAATGATTTATTTTAAACCAAAGGCTTTCTTAACCTTGGCAACATAATCTAATTTCTCCCAGGTAAACAATTCCACTTTCATGGTCTTTGATTTACCATCTGGCGAAGTAAATGTTTTAGTCACTGTTTCGTTTTTACGACCCATGTGGCCATAAGCAGCAGTCTCACTATACATTGGCGTTCTTAACTTTAATCTTTGCTCGATAAAGTAAGGGCGCATATCAAAAATACCTTCCACCAACTTACCAATTTGACCATCTGTCATTTTTACTTTAGCAGTACCATACGTATTTACGTTGATAGATGTTGGCTTAGCTACACCAATCGCGTAAGATACCTGAACCAATACTTCTGAAGCCACACCAGCAGCCACTAAGTTCTTCGCAATATGACGCGTTGCATAAGCAGCAGAACGGTCAACCTTACTTGGATCCTTACCAGAGAAGGCACCACCACCGTGCGCACCCTTACCACCGTATGTATCAACGATGATCTTACGACCAGTTAAACCAGTGTCTCCGTGAGGTCCACCAATTACGAACTTACCTGTTGGGTTGATATGGTACTTGATATCCTTGTTAAATAATTTTGCGTATTTCTTATATTTCGCTTGTACTCTTGGGATCAAAATTTCAATGATATCCTTTTTGATCTTCGCTAACATCTTCGCTTCACTATCAAAATCATCGTGTTGAGTAGATACCACAATCGCGTCAATTCTTACTGGCTCGTTTTTGTCGTTGTACTCCAAAGTCACCTGAGATTTTGCATCAGGACGTAAATATTTAATGGCTTTATTCTCTCTTCTTAGTGCAGCTAATTCAATTAGAATTTTGTGCGCTAAGTCCAAAGCCAATGGCATTAAGTCATCAGTTTCATTGGTCGCATATCCAAACATCATCCCTTGGTCACCAGCACCTTGCTCTTCCTTCTTCTTTTTATCAACACCTTGGTTGATATCAGCAGATTGTTCGTGGATTGCAGATAGAACACCACAGCTATCTGCTTCAAACATATATTCACTCTTAGTGTAACCAATTTTCTTGATCACATTACGTGCAATGGTTTGAACATCTAAATAAGCTTTAGATTTTACTTCACCCGCCAATACCACTTGACCTGTAGTTACTAAAGTTTCACAAGCCACTTTTGATTGTGGATCAAATGCTAAAAAGTTGTCGATCAATGCGTCAGAAATCTGATCCGCTACTTTGTCTGGATGTCCTTCAGAAACACTCTCAGAGGTAAATAAATAAGGCATATTGTATGATTTAGATGTTTATTTTAAAGTGCAAATATATTAAATAATCTTAATTAATATAGGGTATAATACAGTTTGTAATATAGATTGGATTAAATGAATTGAACTATAGATTGGTATAGTAAATACGTAACCTCATCCTGAATTTAGAATGAGATCCCCCACCCAATCTTACACGACCTACAGCAGCTTGATTACCCAATGAAGTCGTTAAATAATCTGTGGATTGAATTTTATTATAAGGATATGGCTGAACGAATTTGATGGAATCGTTTACAGGTGCATACAATCTGAAATCGAATAATGAATCTTTTCTTGCAATCAATCCTTGTACATATCTACTTACATTAAAATTATAAGTTGCTACATTACTAAAACCATTCAAGGATTTCATGATTTTTTGTCCACCAAATTGCGCTAATACTTGAGTATTCATTACGCCAGGAAAATCATTTGGCACTGACCTTAATCGCTTCGTTGCGCTATCATATACACCTAAGAATAAATAATTAGGCGCAGTCATATAACTATCGGTAGTCGTTAAACGAGCAGCATCTGGCACTTGTTCTGCAATCAGCTCTGCTCTATGAATAATCTTCTTTTCAAAAGTCTTCAATCCAGGCACTTTAATTTTAACCATTGTGCCAGGACTTGTTTGTACATATACCAACGAATCTTTAGCAAAACCATTAAGATGACTTGCGATTTCTGAAGCTGCTCTATTTCTTTGGATGAAATTGGCATTTTGTGCCGCGTAGTAATTGAATCTAAAATTGGTAACTAAAGTATCCCTTGTTACGCTTCCTGTTGCACTAGTAGAATAATATAAAGCCAATTTTGTATTTGAATCTAATAAAGCCAATTTGATCAATGCATTGTGGTTGTCGGCTGGATTTGTAGATAAAGCAAAGCCAGGAAAAGCATTGCGGAATGTGGTATCGTTTTTATAGGCTCCAACTGAATCATAGGTTTTTAAAAAAAGATCCCCTAATGATTGATTCAATCTTATACGCACTTGTCTTGAAGCATTTTCAAAACGATCTTTAATAGAATCTTTTGCACTCGCAAAATCAAATAATTTTGGATTACCAAGCGCAATTCCTTTTCTTAATCTATATGCATTGGGATAATTTGATGCATATAATTTGCCAGTTTCCAAAGGTGTTGTTGGATCTATTCTGTTGACATAAATTTTAACTGGCTTTGAAGAATCTCCAAAAAAACCTTTATAACTTAAAATCAAGACCACCGAATCTACAATGATACTGTCTTGTGTCCCTTTAATGAAAAAAGGATAAAAGGTAGGTTTTAATTGTAAAAATATAGATGCGCTTGTAGTTCCAAAAATTGGATCATTGGTAATATCTCCAAGTACATGTTGGTCTGTTGGATAAATTCTTAATGAATCTTCCATCAGCACTGTTTCTGTTTCTACCTCTAATATGGTGTCTTTAGTACCAATAGCATCTTGGGACAAAAAGTCTATTCCCAGCTCTGAAGTACCAATCCTGGTACAAGCAAAAAGCAATGTAATTACGATTGTAAAATAGGTAACCCTTCTAACTATGTTGATAAATGCCATGTATAATTACTTTACTTGCCTGCAAGTTCGTTGTATAAATCTAAATACTCTGTTAAATCAGAATCCCATCCGTTAAAAGGCACTACTTTTTTACCTTTCACTGATGAAAATTCTGTCACTAATTTTTTGTCAATCACATCTGAACCAAAAGAAATTGCATCAGCATACGTTGCGCCTCCTCTGAACATAGCGGAGTTCGACAATTCTTTAAATGCTTCTAATTCTTTCTCCTTTACGTTTGTGTTGATCAAAGCCTTGGTCATAAAGTCTTTTGGAAACTGTTCTTCGAATGTATTTTGTCCAATGGTGTAGACTACTTTGGCATTGGAGAATACAGGTTCTTTCTTAAAAGCAGTTTTGATATAAGCCGGGATTAACCCTGTCATCCAACCACTACAATGAATGATGTCTGGAGGCCAACCGAATTTCTTCACGGTCTCTAAAGCGCCACGGCAAAAGAAAATGGTTCTCATGGCATTGTCATCAAACCATGTTTCATTTTCATCGTGGAATATATGCTTACGCTTGAAAAAATCTTCGTTTTCTAAAAAATAGACCTGCAATCTTGCATTAGGCAAAGATGCCACCTTAATTTGTAATGGATAATCATCACTATCTACTTGAACATTGATCCCTGATAATCTAACTACTTCATGTAAACGATGTCTTCTTTCATTGATTACACCAAATCTCGGCATAATACATCGTACTTCTAACCCACTGTCATTGCTTTTAATTGCGAGTTTATTGATCACCTCTGCAAATTCTGTCATCTCTAAATAAGGCGACATTTCTGTGGCAATATATAAGATTCGTTTTTTTTCTGACATTCCTTTAATAGTTTAACTAAGTAACCTCAACGAGTTGGCAAAGGTACGGATTTTAAAGGACTTTATAAAACCCTAAAAAAGCCTAATTATTAAGGCTTTGTCAGGGGTATTCTAGACAATTGGTTGTAAATTGCGGGGTAACTGAAACGGTACAATAATGGGAAAGTTTCTTAAAATTGGGTTCTTTTTTCTTTTAGGTATCGCCTTGATATGGTGGAGTTTACATCAAATTCCGGCCGAAGAATGGACAAAATTCACCCTGGCACTCAAGCAATCTAAACTTTGGATTGTATTCCCAGTGTTCCTAATATTAGGACTTTCACATTTTTTACGTGCACTTAGATGGCGCTTAATCATGGAACCATTGGGCTATCAACCAAGTATTGCGAATACCTACCTTGCAGTTCTTATTGGTTATTTAGCCAACCTGGCTATCCCCCGCCTTGGAGAGGTTTTAAAATGTACCTTATTGGCTAAGTACGAAAAGGTGCCTGCCGAAAAAATAGTAGGTACCATTGTTGCAGAAAGGGCTTTTGATGTGATTAGTCTTGGCATTGTATTTTTAATGGCCCTTGGTTTACAATTTAACGTGATAGAAGCAGGTTGGAACCAATTAAAAAATCAAACTGCTAACCCAGAGATAAATTCCAATGAGGTTAATTGGAAAATGTATCTTCTTATTGGTATTGGGATCCTATTTGTGGCACTTTTTTTTATTCTTAGAAAACACATTCCTGCAATGCTAGCTACATTTAAACAAATTATTAGTGGCATTTGGGAGGGTGTGATGAGTGCCACTAAATTAAAACAACAAAAACTATTCTTTGTATACTCAATTGGTATTTGGTTTCTGTATTTGCTAGCCACCTATGTTGGATTGTATGCAACAGCAGGAACAGAAAGTAGTTTTGCCACCGCAATTAGTTGCTTGGCTTATGCAAGCATTGGTATGATTTTAACACCTGGTGGTATTGGCGCTTATGCTTATTTTATGGCGAAAGTATTAGAGCTCAATGGTGTAGATTATACCTTGGGACTTGCCAATGGTACTTTACAGTGGTTTTCTCAGTTCTTGATTGTTATTGTATTGGGAGGATTGAGTTTAATTATATTACCTATCATCAATAAACAAGCAAAGTAAGATGCGTGCAGTGGAACAAATAGCTAAAAAAATCATGACACTTGAACAAGCTAAAGCATTCATGCAAGCTTGTAAAACAACAGGAAAGACAGTTGCCTTTACCAATGGCTGTTTTGATATTTTACATCCTGGTCATTTATTTTCATTGGCTCAAACAGCAAAGGAAGCAGATTATTTATTAGTAGGATTAAATAGTGATGCAAGTGTTAAAAAACTAAAAGGTCCCGAGCGTCCAATTAATTCGACCGAAAGCAGGGCCTCTATCTTGGCCAATTTAGTTTTGGTAGATGTGGTGGTGGTATTTGAAGAAGACACCCCTTTACAAATAATCCAAACGCTCTTACCAGATGTACTTGTGAAAGGAGGCGACTATACAATTGATACCATTGTTGGTGCAAAAGAAGTGATTGCAAATGGAGGAAAAGTCATTATTAATCCAATTGTGGAAGGTTTTTCCACAACCAATATCATTGAAAAAATAAAAAAATAAACATGCAATTTTTACAAGAATTAAAAATTCAAAAAGAAAACGAAGGAAGTTCCACAGGGGCAAAATGGATCCAAAGTAAGGGTGAAATGATTTCCTCATTTTCTCCAGTAGACAATCAATTGATTGGTGCAGTCGTATCGACAGATCAAGCTGCATATGAGCAAGTGATTTCAACTGCACAAAATGCATTTTTAGAGTGGCGCAACTGGCCAGCACCTAAAAGAGGTGAAGTTGTTAGACAATTAGGAGAAGCATTAAGAAAAGATAAAGCAGCACTTGGTCAGTTAGTGAGCTATGAAATGGGAAAAAGTTTACAAGAAGGATTGGGAGAAGTACAAGAGATGATTGATATCTGTGATTTTGCAGTTGGCTTGTCTAGACAATTGTATGGCTTGACCATGCATAGCGAAAGACCATCCCATAGAATGTATGAACAATGGCACCCATTGGGGATTGTTGGTATTATCTCTGCATTCAACTTCCCTGTAGCAGTTTGGAGTTGGAACGCTGCATTGGCGTGGGTTTGTGGTAATGTAACGGTATGGAAGCCTAGTGAGAAAACCCCTTTGTGTGGGAATGCTATTCAAAAAATAGTTGAAAAAGTTTTTGTAGACAATCATGTACCAGAGGGTGTAAATAATTTAATTCAAGGTGGACGATCTGTTGGCGAGTGGATGAGTAAGGACACAAGGATACCACTGGTTTCTGCAACAGGATCTACACGTATGGGCAAAGAATTGAATAAAGAAGTTGCAGGCCGTTTAGGAAAAACAATTTTAGAATTAGGCGGGAATAATGCAATCATCATCACAGAACATGCAGACTTAGACATGTCATTAATTGGTGCTGTGTTTGGAGCTGTGGGTACTGCAGGACAAAGATGCACAAGCACCAGAAGGTTGATTATTCATGAAAAAATTTATGACCAATTCGTAGAAAAATTAGTGAAGGCTTACCAACAAATTAAAATTGGAGATCCATTGGATAGCAAAAACCATATGGGTCCATTGATAGATAAAGATGCAGTAAAAATGTATTTGCAATCTATTGAAGCTTGTAAAAATGAAGGCGGCAAATTTATTGTCGAGGGCGGCGTATTAGAAGGTGCTGCCTATGCAAGTGGCTGTTATGTGAAGCCATGTATTGCAGAAGCAAAACCACAATTTAAAATTGTACAACACGAAACTTTTGCACCCATCTTATACCTTTTAAAATACAAGACCATCGAAGAAGCAATTGCCATACAAAACGAAGTGCCTCAAGGATTGTCTTCTGCAATCATGACTTTAAATATGAGAGAATCAGAATTGTTTCTTTCTGCTAAAGGAAGTGACTGTGGTATTGCCAATGTAAATATTGGAACAAGTGGTGCTGAAATTGGTGGTGCATTTGGTGGTGAAAAAGAAACTGGAGGAGGAAGAGAAAGTGGATCTGATGCATGGAAAGCTTATATGCGCAGACAAACTAATACGATAAACTGGAGTACACAATTACCACTAGCACAGGGTATTAAATTTGATTTTTAATTTCTCCAATATCAAAATGTCCCTTTGTACTATGCGTAGAATGATCCTTACTATATTTTTGTTTACCTGTTCCCAAATTGTATGGGGACAGGATGCAAAATTTTGGCATTGGAAAGATCTTGAAAAAGATGGTGTGCATGGTGTAAGCTTATTAAAAGCCCATCAGCTATTAACAGATTTAAAGATAAAGCCAACCCCAATTATCATTGCAGTATTAGATGGCGGGATTGACACAGCCCATCCTCAAATCAAACCTTTGCTATGGCATAACCCTAGAGAAATTGCAGGCAATGCTTTGGATGATGACAAAAACGGATATATAGATGATTTACATGGATGGAATTTTTTAGGCAATGCTGCTGGTGAAAACATCAACAAAGCTTCTGATGAAAAATCAAGAGTCTACCACCGCTATAAAGAGGAATTTAAACAAGACAAATTAGATAGTGGATCATGGGATGCAACAAAGAAGCATGCTTATAAAATTTGGCAGCAAGCGGCTGCTGAAATTGTTTTTTCCGACGAAGATGCAGACAATTTATCCTTCATTAAAATGGCCAGAAATGCAGTCATTAAGATGGGTGCTATTTTAATTCGAGAAATGGAGGATAGTAACTTTTCGACCGAAAAATTAGAGACCTATCAACCCATTGGTAAAATCACAGCAGATACAAAAATTTCCTATTTAAGGACAATGCAGGCTTTAGGTATTGATCGTACAAATGGCCATCAGTCAATTGTGGAAGATTTGAATGAATACATTTCAGGAAAAGAAAAATCCTCAGTCTCCATTGATACACCTCCTGAAGATCTTAGAAAAAAGATCACGAAAGACCAGTATGAAAATTTGAATGATCAATATTATGGTAATAATAATATTACTGGTCCAAATGCAAAACACGGAACACATGTGGCAGGATTAGCTGCTGGTATCGTTGATACACTATTCAATACATCCAGCTTTAGGAATCCTATTCAAATCATGGGCCTTCGTGTAGTGCCAGATGGAGATGAATATGATAAGGATGTTGCTTTAGGGATAAGATACGCTGTGAACAATGGTGCTAAAATTATCAATATGAGTTTTGGTAAATCTTATTCACCAGAACAACCTTGGGTGGATAGTGCCATTCGATATGCTGCGTCAAAAGATGTCTTGATCATTCATTCTGCAGGCAACGAATCTTATGATTTAAATATTAAATCAGTCTACCCTAGCCCTTACTCAAATGTATTTGAGGATAAAGCAATCAATATGATTACAGTGGGCGCAAGTAGTGATCCATTGATTGCAGAAGGTCTATTAACAGACTTTAGTAATTATGGAAACAAAATAGTAGATCTATTGAGCCCTGGGAAAAAAATATATTCAAGTTTACCCAAACAACAATATGGGTTTTTAGATGGCACTAGTATGTCTGCTCCTATCTTAAGTCATATTGCAGCATTGATAAGAGCTTATTTCCCAAAGCTTAGTGCAACAGAAGTAAAATCAATTCTTTTGCAAAGTTGCTGGAAGCCAAATGACAGTGCATTAAAATTAGATATTGTTAGTGCAGAAGGTGGTATCATCAATGCTGCATTAAGTGTTCAAAATGCAGTCCTATTTCAAAAAAATAAAAGTAAAAAATAAATGTCTAGACCAAGTACCACAGAGTATGCACCATTTTTTCAAACCTATATCAATTATACAAGTGGTAAGGATTATGAAATTTTAGTAAAACAATACCATGACCGTTTAGTGGATTCATGGAATGCGATACCTATTGAGAAAATTAAGTATGCTTATGGGCCAGATAAATGGACGATACAGCAGATGTTCCAACATGTGATTGATACTGAAAGAATCTTTGCATACCGTGCCCTGGCGATATCAAGACAGGATAAAACTGCATTGCCTGGCTTTGACGAGAATAGTTATGCTGCAAATGCAGATGCAAGCCACCGTAACTGGAAGGATATGTTAATTGAGTGGAGAACAGTAAGACAAGCGACTAATTTGTTATTCGCATCCTTTACTCCAGATCAATTAAAAACAAAAGGTAATTGTAACGGACATGATGTAACTGTGAATGCATTAGGGTTCATCCTTTTTGGTCATGCCTTGCATCATTTGCATGTATTGAAAGAGCGTTACGATGTATAATTATAGAATTTAAGTCACACTATGTGCGACTTAAATAAAGAATTCAAAAAAGTTCGTATAAAAAAAGAACCCCTAAATAAAATTAGGGGTTCTTTTTTGCCTTTCGGCCATACTCATTTTTTGAAGGGGAGATAAACCTTAAATATGAATGAGTCCCACATAGTGTGACTTATATTCTATTATCAAATTATTTGCTAGCGTAGATATGCACTGCTAATTGAACTTGCGTATCAATTGCACCTACTCCGTAATTGATTCCAAATAAAGTTCTGTCAATTGGGAAGAATGCTTCTGCAAAGAAACCTTTTTCGTCTGCGTTTCTGATGATTGCTTCAAAGCTGATATCTTTTGTAATACCCTTTAAAGTCAAAGATCCTGACAAAGTCGCTTTTTCTGCAGTCGTATATTTTACAGCACTGATATTGAAAGTTGCTTCTCCAAATTTAGCTACATCAAAAAAGTCAGCAGTAGATAAGTGACCAGCTAATTTATCGCCAGCACCATCAGTTACTTTCATACCAGCAACATCTACTACGAATGATCCACCTACTAATTTACCACCATCTACTTTTACTGAACCAGATTTCACTGGGAAATAACCAGTATGGAAATCGGACTTCTTAGAACCAGTAAAATCTACTTTACTCTTTTGAGCTGTCACTGTGAAGGTTTCAACTGCTTTAGTAGATTTTGGGTTGTTAAAAGAGAACAATGCCACTGTCGCCAATGCGAACGCCGAAGAAAGAATGATTTTTTTCATATTTGTTGTTTTAAATTTTAAAATTTGCTGAATGCTTAAGTATAACAAAATAGGGCGCTTTTTGTTTAATTGGATCCTAAAATAGCAACTATTTTTGTTTACTCTTTTAGCAATAGCGTCTCAAAGATATAAAACAATGTTTAAACAACGAAATAAATATTTATCGCTATTTTTCAACCCATTTTCCCCTCATAATCTGCATATTATGAATTATCTTTGCCAAAATTTCAGATTATGAACCTGCATGAATATCAAGCAAAAGAGTTGCTTAAAAAGTACAATGTTCCTGTTCAAGAAGGTGTAGCCGTTGATAACGTTAAAGACGCGGTGGCTGCTTACCAAAAAATTGCGACAGAAACCAATAACAAATTTGCGGTTGTTAAAGCTCAAATTCACGCAGGTGGTCGTGGTAAGGGTAAGATAAATGGTTCTGAGCAAAGAGGTGTTGCTGTTGGTAAATCAGCAGAAGACATCGAAAATTTTGCAAAAAATATACTTGGTGGCACTTTAGTGACCATTCAAACAGGCCCTGCCGGAAAAGTAGTGAGCAAGATTTTAGTTGCGCAAGACGTATATTATGAAGGCCCTCAGCCAACTAAAGAATTATACTTGTCTATTTTATTAGACCGTGCAAAAGGCATGAATGTAGTCATGTATAGCACAGAAGGTGGTATGGATATCGAAGAGGTAGCACACAATACACCAGAAAAAATATTCAAAGAATGGGTACACCCAGGTGGTGGTTTACAAGGTTTCCAAGCTAGAAAAATTGCATTCAACTTAGGTTTAAGTGGAGATGCATTTAAAAGCTGCGTGAAATTTGTAACTAATTTATATAATGCATACGTTGGTTTAGACTGCGGTATGTTAGAGATCAATCCTCTTTTCAAAACTGCTGATGACAAAATCATTGCGGTAGATTGTAAAATGAATATTGACGATAGCGCTTTAATGCGTCATCCAGATTTATTAGCAATGAGAGATGTAACGGAAGAAGATCCTACAGAAGTAGAAGCAGGTGAATTCAATTTAAACTTTGTTAAATTAGACGGTAACGTAGGCTGTATGGTGAACGGTGCTGGTTTAGCGATGGCAACAATGGACATGATTAAATTAAGTGGTGGTGAGCCAGCTAACTTCCTAGACGTTGGAGGTTCTGCAAATGCACAAACAGTGGAAGCAGGTTTCAGAATTATCATGAAAGATCCAAATGTAAAAGCAATCTTGATCAATATTTTTGGTGGTATCGTACGTTGTGATCGTGTTGCTGCTGGTGTGATTGAAGCATTCAATAAATTAGGCAATATCGACATTCCAATCATTGTACGTTTACAAGGTACCAATGCGGTAGAAGCAAAGAAATTAATAGACGAAAGTGGATTGAAAGTTCAATCTGCGATCCTCTTGAGCGAAGCGGCAGATTTGGTGAAGCAAGCTGTAGCATGATAATATGAGCGCCTAATTTCTTTGAAATTAATAGGCGCTTAATTATCATTAAAAAACGCTTAAAAAAATAAGAATGCCTCGAATTTCGAGGCATTCTTATTTTAAAGTAGACCCAAATAGCTCTTATAAAATTTCTAGTAAACGAACTTATTGCACAACCCTCACTTCGGATAATCCGCTAAATGAGTAGATATGGCCCGTGTTTAATTCTACACATTCAATACGTATACGACGTTTCTTTATTTTTTGAAAGCGCTTGCCTTTTTCTGTTTCAAAAATCACCCCGTCAGGCAGATGCGCTAAAAAAGCCATCCCCTCTTTTTTACTAACATCATATTTTCTCAAAACCAATAGGAGCGCGGTTTCCCCATTGGCAGTTGCTGCAGGGTTTAAGATTGTTTTTTTAAGTGACTTTTTGATGTCTATCGGAAAAATGTCTCTTTGGATAAAATCAGCCAGTAATAACCCATATAAATATTTCCATTCTTTACCATGGGCATCTACCCTATTTCTATATTGCTCATAACAAAGCAAATGACCCAATTCATGTAAAAGTGTGATCAGAAATTCATATTGATTTAAATTTCCATTAATCGATATTCTGTGGTTGGCACCCATCTTAGGATGTCGATAATCCCCTAATACAGATTTCCTAGCTTTGGTGACCGTTAAGTGCAATTTATATTGATGAATCAATGCCAGAACAGGCTCAAAAGCACCCTCTGGTAAATAGGCTTTTAACGCGTGCAGTGGATGTTCAACTTTTGACAAACGGTTTAATTTAAGCGTCTTTTTTGATTTTAGTCCATCCAATTTCAATCCAGGTATACCATAGATATAAGCCCATTGCAATCAATAAATTATAGATGCCAATAGGCGCTTTTTTTTGTGTTGCATACCATAATGCTGCACCACCAAATACAATAAACTTAAGCATTGTACCAATCATGACAGATCGTACCATCCTATTAGGATTGTTTACGTCTACTTGACTTATTCTTTTATAATTAATTAAGGCAATAATAAATAAAATAATGTTTACTGTAATAATGAAACTACTGTTGATGGCACTATGAAGGGGTAATTTTATCTGAATAAGTGCCAAAATAAATATTGCAAAAAACAAAGCAAATACAGATCGAAAGTTTTTTTGAAGATATAAATTCATTTATTTTTTTGATTTAAGCTGGGTATCTCTAACAATTTTGAATAGTGAAAATACAATAAATAATGAAGGCAGCATCCATAAAAAAAGTGGGCTTCCCCTACCCATTTTTTGATCTATATATTTACCTGAAAAAATCAAAAGGGTTAATACAATTGCCCATTGGCTAGCAAGCCCTGCAAACTTACCCCATTGTATTTGATTGGTATTATTTTTCATCTGTAAACAATTAGTCTAAAGAAGGTAAACTTTCTGGAAGTTCAAGTGGAATCGTGTCTAATTGTTGCGGATTCCCTTCTGACAAAACTTTTTTAATCCCCTCAATATATTGTTCTTTAAAATGAACCGCTTGTTCTAAGGAATCGGTGCGTATTTTGAGCAATTCTAATGCAGATCGGCTTTCCTTGGTTCCATACCCAGGGATATAATATTTTAAGGGTGTGAACGCAATTAAAGCAATGGTCAATCCAACTAAAAACATGAATGCAATACTTAATCCCAGATATACTGATTTTCTCGATAACCTAAAGGCAATTACCTCGTCATAAGTGTCGTCATTCGTCACTACTAAACGATAGGTACTACTGCGTCTTTTAAAAGTATTGTTAATATCTAAGTTTGCCATAATGTTTAATCTATATAAAGGTACAACCTTTGCTTTATTTAAACGGAATATGCTGTATTTTTAAGGCGCTTTTAACCCTATGGCACAAGAATATAATTATCCTCAGTTCAAACGCTTCATTTGCCTCTTGGCAATGGCCCTACTTTCCTTGTGGGTGCGACCAAGCTATGCCCAGGATACGACAAAATCTCTCTTGGATATTAATAACTCAAAGCTTATTAAAAAAGCAAATCAATTCTTAGATACCAATCAAAAAAAGATCAATAACTTTCTAAATAATAAAATTGAGAAAGCCAAGGATGTATTGACTAAAAAATCAAATGCGCTCATTGATAAAACTGGTATAAATGACATTGACAAGCAACTCCCTTACGAGCGCTTATTAAATAAAAAATATACCCTTGGACGACGTGCCTACCAAAACACAGTATCGCAATTTAATTTTTTATTCCACGCAGCAATTTCATTAGAAGAAATCATTCAAAAAGCAAGGGACTTACATGAGGATGATTATACGGAACTACTCCCCTTCTATGATTATGATTTAAGTATTACTGCAAAGGAATCAATTGACTCCATTATTTATAGATGTAACGCTAATATTGTCTTACATGATTTAAGAAGCAATTATGTAGATGATGCTTATTTGTTATTGGCTAAATCCTACTTATTTCATAAAAATTTCGACACTGCTGCAAGTATCTTACAATTCATTAATTACTCATTTTTTGAAAAAGAAGATGGGGCAGATCTACCAATAGGGAGCAATATCAATAAATCAGGCAAATTCAGTATTGCTTCTCCTGAAAACAATCGTTCTTGGGAAAATAAAAATGTAAGAAATGAAAGTATGGTCTGGCAAGCCAGAAATTATTTTGAAGCGGGTGAAATCAACGAAGGAATTAGTTTATTACAATTATTGAAAACAGACGCTGGCTTCCCAAAACGATTACAACCCTTTTTATATGAACAATTGGCTTATGGTTATTATTTATCAGGAATGAATGATAGCGCAGCTAACTACCTTATTAAAGGCTTAGACAATGCACAAGATCTATTAACCAAAGCCAGATGGTCATTCCTGATTGCACAATTGTATGAAAAGGAACAAAAAATTGACCTAGCCTATAACTGGTACAAGAAAGCTGGTGCTATCGTATCCAATCCAGTCATTGCAGTTTATGCAAGTATTTATATGGCTAGTATTGACGCAAATCGAGGTAAGAAATCATGGGAAAGTTTAGCCAATGCT
The DNA here is from genome assembly GCA_039798125.1 of Bacteroidota bacterium. Taxonomy (GTDB): domain Bacteria; phylum Bacteroidota; class Bacteroidia; order Chitinophagales; family Chitinophagaceae; genus Sediminibacterium. The sequence goes on from JBDKGO010000004.1 coordinate 56,186, forward strand.
TTAGAGCGTATGATTAAGAAAGATAAATATGCAGGCTTTGCAGATATTATCTATTACGAAATGGCACAACTTGCATTAAGGAATCAAGCTGTAGGCAAAGCAAATCAATGGCTTATTGCTTCTATTCAGAAAAATGAAAAAAATACTAAACTAAAGCAAAAAACTTTAGTTCAATTAGGCGCTTTAAATTATAAAATAGAGCAATTTTCAGTTGCTAAAATAGCTTACGAAAACTTAAATGACTTATTAAAAACTTTTCCAAATTACGATCAAATTACTTTAAGAAAAAAATGGATAGACAAAATTGCTGACTTAAACGAATTGATTAAAAATGAAGATAGTTTGCAATTCATTTATGCTGCCCCAGCATTGTTACAAGAACAAATGGCCAAACAATGGCAAAAAAGAATAGCACTAATTAAATCCCAAGAAAAAGATTTATTCACTGACCCAAATAAGAAAACAGATGAATCTGTCACTGTCAATAAAAACAACCAAACCAATAACACAGGTTATTCATTTGGCAATGCATTTGCAACTACCACTACAAAACAAGATGTGAAATCGGACTTCTACTTTGACAATCCTCAAAATGTAACTATGGGTGTCACCAACTTTATTAAAAAATGGGGTGATCGTCCAAATGTAGACAACTGGCGCAGAAAAACAACTATTCAATTAGCTAAATCATCTATTGCAATTACCAATATAGATAGTACTCAAAAAAATATACAATTGAGCACAAAGGTTATTGAGAATGCAAAGCAGGTTGGAAATAAAAAAAATAAAACAGCCCTTCAAGCCCAAGATAGTACTGAACAGCTTACCATCCAGTTGATCCAAACAGCATCAGATTTAACACAATCCAAATTGAGTTGGAATAAGAATAGCTTATCCCTGGCAAAAATATTTTTATACGAACTGAATGATTTTGAAAAAGCTTTGCCTAGATACAAAGCGGTGATTCAAAATGATATTGAACCTGCAATGACTGAAAGTGCATTACTCGATTTAGCAAGCCATTATCTGCATATTGGACAAACAACTACCTCTGATAGCCTTATAGCGCTAATTACAAGACAATTTCCGGAGGGTATTTATGTACAAAAGAAGAAGGCTAAAGAAAATTTAGATCTTATAGATAAAAATAGTGCTGAGGCATATAAAACTGTTTATTTTTTAGCACAAATTGGAGATTGGGAACAATTTGGGGCTCAAATGGAGACAGTACAAAAACAATTCAAGGGGACAAAGTGGAATACTCCCTACCAGTTTTTAAAAGTTAAAATGCATGCACAATTAGGTAAAGACAGCCTTGCAATTGTATATTGTAACGAAATTATAGCACAAAATAAGAGCGAGTCCATTAAGGCAAGGGCCAAAAACATTATTACTGAAATCAATAACAGAAAAGCAACCGAAGCCTATTTAGCAGCATTAGAAATAGTAAAACCAAATAAATTAGTCAATACTAATGAAGAGGCAATTGTTCGAAGCAAGCCACCTACTACTAATTTAAAGACGGATAGTAATTTTAAAAGTACCCCAAATTTAAAAATGGCTGTCAATCCAACAATTGACAGCACCCTTTTTAAAGCTGTTATCAATCAAATTACATTTACAAACGATAGCTTAGAACAACATTATATTGGCTTACAAACAATGAATGTTTCTGGTGTATTTGTGAAAGAGATTCAAAATGCATTCAAGGACTTTAATACAGAAACATTTAGACAACTCAACCTTGCAGTTACCTATGTTCAGTTTACTGACCAAAGTCATATTGTTTGGATTGGGCCATTTACAAACGCGTCCGATGGATTAGCTTATATTAATAAAGTGAAGCCAAGATTAAGCACCGAAATTATCTCCTTCATTGCTAAAAAACAATACGATTTAATTTTGATTGGAAAATCAAATATCCTTTTAATTAACAATCAGGAACAATTGGATCAATATAAGCGTGACAAATCAAATTATTATTTTAAACCTTAAATGGTAAAAAGTGAATTCAGAAAATAAAACAACAGCAAAAGAGATTAAAAAAGGTCCAAGGAATTGGGTTAGACTATTCTGGAAATATTACCTCATTGCAGCAGGTATCTTTTTGCTATTCATACTCATGCTCAATTTTGGGTGGATTGGCGATATGCCCGATCTAGATGATATTGAAAACCCTACAGCCTCATTGGCTAGTCAGGTTTATGCGCAAGATGGCACGCCGATGGGTAAGTTCTATTTAGAAGACAGAATTAGTGTGAAGTACAGAGATATTAGCCCCTACTTATTGCAAGCATTAGTTGCTACAGAGGATAAAAGATTTTATGATCATTATGGGATTGACGGAGAAGGCTTATTAAGAGCAGTTGCTTTTCTTGGCAGTCAAGGTGGTGCATCTACCATCACAATGCAAACGGCAAAAAATTTATTTACAGATAATTGGGGCACCAAAAACAAACTCTTAAGAGTCATACAAAAAATCAAAGAGAGTATCATTGCCATTAAATTAGAGCGCAATTTCACAAAGCAAGAAATCATCACTTTATATTTGAATACTGTCCCTTTTAGTGAGAATCTTTTTGGTGTAAGCAATGCTTCTAGATCTTTTTTCCAAAAGGAACCAGATCGTTTAACCATCGAAGAAGCTGCATTATTGATTGGGATGATCAATGCACCTACTAAATACAATCCCAATAGGAATCCAAAATTAGCCATTGAAAGAAGAAACTTAGTATTGAATAGAATGGCTGGAGAAAAATACATCACCAACGATCAAGCAACTGCATTAAAAGCATTGCCTTTAGTGACTAATTTCAAAAAACTAGATGAAAACAATGGTCTAGGCCCCTATTTTAGAAGTTACCTCGGGGAGTATATGAAAAAGTGGTGTAAGGAACATAAGAAGAACAATGGAGATGCCTATAACTTATACAGAGACGGTTTAAAAATTTACACCACCATCAATCCTCGTATGCAATTGTACGCAGAGGAAGCGGTTGCAAGACATATGGCCTACTTGCAAAGAGAATTTAACAAACAATCCAATATTAAATCAGGTTCTGTTTGGAAAGACTTTAGTAGCCAATTGGAATTAGCGGTTAAACAAACCGATCGTTGGAGGAATTTAAAACGCGAGGATATGGAGGAAACAGACATCAGAAAAACATTTGATGAAGTTTTACCGATGCGTGTTTTTGCATGGAATAAAAACAGGTTCATTGATACGATTATGACCCCAATGGACTCTTTAAAGTACCATAAGCAAATGCTACAAACAGGATTTTTAGCAGTGGATCCTTTCACTGGAGAAGTTAAAGCATGGGTGGGTGGTATTGACTTTAAGACATTTAAATACGATCACGTTAATATCAATACAAGAAGACAAGTAGGATCAACCATGAAGCCATTATTGTATTCTTTAGCCATAGAAAAAGCAGGATTCACACCATTTAGTATAGTACAGGATCAACAACAAAATTTTGAAGGATATGGGATGGTGCCTAATACGCCAAAATCTTGTACAGGACAAGCAATGCCTATGGCACAAGCTTTGGCCGAATCTAGAAACTGCGCCACTGCCTATATCATGAAACAAATTAATGGGGATGGCAATGAAGCTGCAAAAGAATTGGTTGCTTATTTAAAAAAATCCAATATCCAAGCTGATATCCCAGCTTATCCTTCTATTGCTTTAGGTGCTTGCGAAGTGTCTCTGTTTGAAATGGTACAAGCATACACTATGTTCCCAGGTGGCGGATACAATGCTCAGCCATTTTTTATCAATCGTATCGAAGATAAGAATGGCAATGTATTAGAAAGTTTCTCCCCACAAAGAAGAAAAGTGATTAGTGAATTAACGGCTTATTCGATGGTGAGCATGATGGAGGGTGTGATTTCAAAAGGTACTGGTAGAAGCATGTATTCTTATGATATTGGAACACAAGCAGTCGCTGGTAAAACAGGTACCACCAACGATAATAGTGACTTATGGTTTATGGGATATACCCCACAAATACTTGCAGGTGCATGGGTTGGTGCAGATGATCGTTATATACGTTTTACTGATAATTATTTTGGACAAGGTGCACATGGCTCCTTACCTATTTGGGCTTATTTTATGAATAAGGTGGCAAACGATCCAGCAAGTAATTTAGATAGAAACGCAAGCTTTGTAAGACCTGATAATTTAAGTACAGACTTTAATGTCAATTTTGTTGGCAAGGATTCAAGCATAGATTTAACAGTGCCAGATACAGATGCGGAGGGCATTGCTGCAGAATCAGATTACAGCTTGATCTCAAACAACGAGCCAAGTATTGAAACACCTCCTGCAAATAATGCTCCTGCAAATAAATCTTCCTTGCCTAAAAAGCCAACAACAGAACCTAAACAAGCAACTACACCTGCTAATAAACCAAAAGCAGTCATGCCTAAAAAACAGCAATAACTGTAGTTGAAATTTGCTAGTAGCAATTGTAATCAAAACGAACTAAAAAGATGACTGAATTAATTTGAGTCATCTTTTTGCTTTAATGCATATTGCAATGTAAAATGATGGAAATTATTTCTTTGAAAAAAGCCGGTACCATATTGAAACTGTACTCTTTTATAAGGGAAACTGAAACCAGCACTTATTCCATTTAAACTATTGGGCTGATTGGGCAGATTCAATTCGAATCTTCGTGCAAAATGATAGCCCAAATCTAATTCAAAACTTTCTCCAATATACAATTGCGATCCTAGTATAAGGTGGTTAAACACATTACGAAGTGAACCAGGTTTTTTATACCCCTCTGCATTGTAAAAATCGATATCATAATAGTTGTCATTCCAAACAGATAATCGCTCTGCTGTCACCGAGAATTGTAAAGGTGCATTGTCTAGTTTTTTGGACCAACCAAGAATCAAATTCAAAGGCAGTTGTTCCTTTACTTGAAAATATTTTAACTGCGTACCTATATTTTGTAATAAAACACTTAATTGTGACAATCCATTTGGTGCTAAATAACTTACCCCAACATCCATCGCAATGCCATTGGATCTATAAGGACCATAATTGGATTGAATAAATTTTAATTGTGAGCCAAATTGAAAGTACTCTTGGTAAGTTTTTGCAATGCCCACCTGAATCGAATATTCATTGGGATTGATTGACCCATATTCATTGCCTACAATATCCGTTTGTGCAATACTACCATAGTCCATAAAGTGAACACCCCATCCTATCACCCAATCAGACTTTAATTTATTTGCTCCATTCAAATCGTATTGCTGAATACCAGCAAAATATGGCTTCACACTCACTTGTAATTCCCCATCTAAATCGGTTGATAATAATGCAGGCTGCGTCATTGCTAAACCTAGGTCATTCCCAATGGAGCTAATATTAAGCCCCCCTAAACTTGTTGCTTTAGCAGACTTAGGCAATTTTAGGAATTGAAAGACTGCATTGCCTGCTGTAGTTTGTGCAAAAATAGGATTGCCCCCAATAAACCATCCGCTATTAAAATAGCAGGCAATAAAAAACCCTAGCCTGAAGATGAATTTAAAAGCAGTCATGCAACAAAGCTAGGGTTTGAAATTTAAAAATCAATTAAACAAGGGCTAAATCTAGCACTTGTTGCATATTTTTCACATAATAGAACTTCACTCCTTTAATAAAAGCTTGGTCAATTTCATTCACGTCTTTTTCGTTTTGCCAACAAAGAATAATTTCTTTCATACCCGCTCTTTTGGCTGCTAAGATTTTTTCTTTAATACCTCCTACTGGTAAAACCTGACCTCTCAATGTAATCTCACCAGTCATAGCTAGGAATGGTTTTACTTTCCTGCCAGTATAGGCAGAACTTAAAGCAGTCAAGATGGTGATACCGGCACTTGGACCATCCTTAGGCACTGCGCCTTCTGGGACGTGCATATGCACAGACTTCGTATTAAATAGTGCAGGATCTACCCCAATTTTTTTAGCGTTGGCTTGTAAATAAGTCATTGCAGTTGTCGCACTTTCTTTCATTACATTCCCTAAATTTCCAGTTAATTTTAATTCCCCTTTCCCTTCTGAAAGCAAGGTCTCAATAAATAGGATATCTCCACCCACATAAGTCCAAGCTAGGCCAACAGCGACCCCTGGCATATTCACTGTCTTATAAATTTCATTGCTATACCTAGGCTGTCCTAAAATTTTAAGAAGGTCTAATTTACTTACTGTTGGTTTTATTTTATGTTTGTATGCAATTTGTTTTGCTTGATAACGCATGATCGAAGCCAATTGACGATCCAATTCACGCACACCACTTTCTCTTGTATAATCCTCAATTACTTTTTCTAATACATTGTCTTGTATCTTGAAATTGTATTTGTCTAAACCATGCAATGATCTTTGTTTAGGGAACAAATGCCTTTTAGCTATTTCTACTTTTTCTTCTACCGCATAACCACTTAAATCAATGATCTCTAAACGGTCTCTTAAAGCAGGCTGAATCTGACTGATGTCATTCGCAGTAGCAATAAATAGTGTCTTACTTAAATCATATTCAGATTCTAAGTAATTGTCATAGAAACTATGATTTTGTTCTGGATCCAATACTTCTAATAAAGCCGAGGACGGATCTCCTCTTTGGTCTTTCCCTATTTTATCAATCTCATCCAAAATCATGACAGGATTAGATGTTTTCACTTTACGAATACTCTGGATAATTCTTCCTGGCATGGCACCAATATATGTTTTACGATGGCCTCTGATTTCACTTTCATCATGAAGGCCGCCTAAACTAACACGGGTATATTTTCTACCAATGGCATGTGCAATGGATCTGCCTAAAGATGTTTTACCAATCCCTGGAGGACCTAAGAAACAAAGTATCGGGCTCTTCATATCACCCTTCAATTTCAACACAGCTAAATATTCTAAAATACGATTTTTGATTTTACCCATGCCATAATGATCGTCATCTAATACTTTCTTAGCGTGCTTCAAATCATAATTATCATCTGTGTATTCATCCCAAGGAAGGTCTAATAATAAATCAAGGTGGTTGTACACCACAGAATAGTCAGGTGTGCTTGGATGCATACGCTCCAATTTTTCTAACCCATTCTGAAATAATTTCTTTGCAGCTTCTGGCCATTTCTTGCCTTCTGCTTTCTTTTTCATTTCAGCCACTTCGCGCTCGTTAGGATCCCCACCTAACTCATCCTTAATACTCTTAAGTTGTTGCTGTAAAAAATAATCTCTTTGTTGTTTGTCAATTTCTGTTCTAGTCTTATTGGCAACTTTATTTTTAAGCTCTACAAATTGTAATTCTTTTTGTAAGTACTCTACTAATTTTTCGGCTTTTTCTTTGACGCCATTGATTTCTAATAAACCTTGTTTTTCTTGTAATTCAATATTAAGGTTACTACCAACAAAATTGACTAAGAAAGTCGGGCTTTCAATGTTTTTTAAAATCATCGTTGCCTCTGAAGGAAAATTAGGAGACAATTGAATGATCTGTGCGGCCAAATCTTTAATAGTAGACAATAATGCTTCAAAATGTTTATCATCTTTTTGTACAGGTGTATCTTCTATTAATTTTACTTTCCCTTTAAAGAATGGATCTTCCTCCACCATCTCTAATAATTCAAAACGCTTTTTACCTTGAATGATAATGGTGGTGCCACCATCTTGCATCTTGATCATTTTAATGATCTTTGCCACTGTTCCTATGGCACATAAATCTGCCGGATTTGGATCTTCAATATTGCCATCTTTCTGCGCCAACACGCCTACTAATTTATCTTTAGCATAAGCCGCTTTCACTGCTTGAATGCTTTTGTCTCTTCCAACTGTAATTGGAATGACTACCCCAGGAAACAATACCGTGTTTCTTAAAGGTAGAATTGGGATCATTTCTTCAATCACAAGTGCAGGTTCATTCTCCATGTCCTGCTCATTAAAAGTGAATAATGGAATGAACTCGTTGTCTTCTTCTGTTTTAAATAAAAATTGTTTATCCAATGTCTTAAGTTTTATAATTCTAGTCAAAATGACATAAGCCTTCCTCCATAAATAGGCTGTATCAGTCTGTATCTATATAGGCAATATTGATGCCAAAAGGGATCAAATGTAAGAAACCGCGTTGAGTTGGGCACAAAAAAAATCCTTTCCGATATTTCGGAAAGGACCTTCTTGCAAGAAGTTATTTAAAAAAACTTCTAGAACTACTTAGTAGCAGCAGAATCAGTAGCAGTTGAATCAGTTGCAACAGCAGCAGAATCAACAGCAACTACAGCTGTATCAACAGTTGCAGCAGCAGAATCAGTTGTA
>JBDKGO010000005.1:0-33654 GCA_039798125.1 Bacteroidota bacterium
GGGCAAGGTATGTAAACCCACAGTTAGCGCCAATGCTAACAGATAAAATTTTACAAAAAATTATTGGTCAAACTAAATTAACCAGAACCAATAGTGACGATGCGCATTATCAAATTTTTGCGACCATCACCAATTATGATCCTTCACAAACAGTAGGTGTGAGTGGACAAGCTGCTGCAAGTAATAGATTGACTGTAACTGTGCATGTAGTTTTAAAAAAGACATTGGAAAATAAAGAACTTGAATTTGATGTATCTCGTAATTTTGATTTTTCAGCCAATCTTACTTTGAATCAAGCAGAAAGTCAGTTAATGGATGAAATAATTCGAAGTATTACGGATGATATTTTTAACCAAATTTTTTCAAACTGGTAAGCATGAGTGCAGTAATGATCAACGATATCGTGAAACAATGGACTGGACATGCTTCATTAGAAGCCATAGAAACAGATACCCTCGAAAAATATGCTTTGGAGCATCCCTATGCACCAAGTTTACAATTTCTGCTGGCAAAGAAATACCAGATGATTGCCTCCCCGCTTTTAGATGCGCAATTGTCTAAAGCAACTGCCTATTTCCCATCTAGTCTACATCTACATTGCTTAATGCATCAAGTTGGTCATACCAATGAACATGCCCCAGCAGATGCCAAATTAAATAGCTTACTCGACCAACAAGTAGCACAATTCAATGAAGATGTGGATGCCTCTGCTGCTTTGGATTATGAGAAAGAAACAACGGTAAGCCTTCAAAAAGACTATTTTGCCGCACAAGGCATTGAATTAGACCTATCTAAGCTCCCACAAGATAAATTTACCCAGCAGCTCAGAAGTTTCACAGCATGGCTTAAAGTGATTAAAAACAAGGATGGTGTAGATCAAAATGACCAAATTGCTTCATTAGCCCCAGATCAGGAGCAAATGATTGCTCAAATTGCCGAAAAAGCCAATGTTCCAGCCGACATTTTAACCGAATCCATGGCTGAAATATGGGAAAAACAAGGGAATTGGAAGAAAGCCATTGCCACCTATGAAAAATTAAGTTTTATTTTTCCTGAAAAATCCGTTTATTTTGCATCCCGTATTGAACATTTAAAAAATAACAAATGATAACTTTCTTTTTAATATTAATCGTATTAGCTTGTCTTGCTTTAGGATTCATTGTATTGATCCAAAACCCAAAAGGTGGTGGATTAAACGCCAATGTTGGTGGTTTGAGTAATAATTTCATGGGTGTAAAGCAAACTACAGACGTGCTTGAAAAAGGTACTTGGATTTTCGCATCTGTTATTGCAGTGTTAGCAATCACTTCTACCCTATTTTTAAGTGGAAATAGCAGCAATGGAAACAGCGTAATTGATAAGGTAAACACCTCAACGACTACAAGCCCAGCAACTCAAGTGGCTCCGCCTCCGCCACCAGCTCCAGCTGCTATGGATACAAACAAAAAGTAATTCAACAAGAATGTGCATACATTCTGTTAACATAGAATTTATCCCCGCCATCCCAATGGTGGGGATTTTTTTTGTATTTTAGTTGATATGAAAAAACTAGTTTCAATTTTAATTAGTGTTATTGTTTTCTATCTATTCTTTATTGTATTCGTTAAGAGTACAAATTTCAAAGGAGATAAGGTCTATGTCGAATATCAAAACGAAGGATTGAGTCAATTTGCTGATAGTTTGGTTGCTAAAAAAATCATCTTCGAAAAAACTAGTTTTTTGTTTTTTGCTACAATTCTGAAGGTCGAAGAAAAAATCAAGCCAGGTAAATTCCTTGTAAAAAGAAAAACCAGCGTGCTAGATCTAATAAGAATGTTTAGAAACAATCAACAAGCCACTGTAAAATTGGTATTGAATAAAGTGCGTACAAAAGGAGAATTGGCAAAACTAATCGCAACTTCTTTTGAGAAAGACAGCGCATCGGTCATGGCCTTTTTGAGTAGCAATGACTCTTTAAGCGCTTTTGACACCGATACCACCCATCTTTTTACTTTGTTGATTCCAAATACTTATGAATTTTATTGGAGTAGTTCAATGACTCAAATTTTAGGCAAATTACAAAAGGCGCAAATTCGTTTCTGGAGTCAAAACAACCGCATTCAAAAAGCAGCATCAAAAGGCTTGGGGCAAGATCAAATCTACACATTGGCTTCGATTGTCGAAGAAGAAACCAACTATGACTCAGATAAATCCTTAATTGCAAGTGTTTACCAAAATAGGTTGAACAAGCAAATGCCTTTACAAGCATGCCCTACTATCAAATATGCCATGCAGGATTTTACGATCACACGTATTTATGAAAAATATTTATCCAACACATCCCCCTATAATACATATCGCGTGAAAGGATTACCTCCTGGGCCAATTTGTACCCCAGCTCCAAAAACCATTGACTTGGTGTTGGATGCACCTAAAACAGATTATATTTACTTTGTGGCCAAAGCCGATTTTAGTGGTTATCACCATTTTAGTAATAACTATGCCGAACATGATCGATATGCAAAAGAATACCAGAAAAAACTAGACGAGTTCCAAGCTAAGAAAGCCCAAGAAAAAAATCCTTAATTCATTCCATCTTAAATACCCCCAGAATTTCTTGAAAAAAATAATTCAATACCTTCAAATTCCATTGCATTTTGCAAAGCAGAAAGCGAAGCGTATTGTCATTCCTGGATTCCAAGATGTGAACTTATTTCAAGTGATTCAGTTTTTATTTAAACAATTAAATACAATTGGGCTCTATGATCGTGCTTCTGCAATTTCCTTTAATTTGAATATGGCATTGCCTGCAGGATTCTTATTTTTATATTCAATCATCCCCTATTTCCCTAAAAGTTTAAAAATAAAAAAGCAGATTCTTTCCATCTTTAAAGACATCTCACCTAATTCAAGTACCTATCGATTTATATTAGATATTATCAATGATCTTTTAAGCCAGCACGTTGGTATCTTTTCTTTTGGTTTTCTATTATTACTATTTTATGCTTCTAATGCCATGACTGGTATTATTAGAAGTTTCGATAAATCCATTATGCAAAACAGGCCCTTCTTTTTACATCAAAGAATGAGGGCGCTTCGATTAACATTGATTTTAATGTTACTTGTTTTTGCTAGCCTATTGGTATTGATTGGGCAGGATCAGTTAACAACGCTCTTAAGAGAACTATTTGATATCAAAAGAAAAACAATTTTACCTTATTGGAACAGTATTCGATGGGGCATCATTGTTTTACTTTTATTTTATGGCAATGCCTTTATTTACAAATATGCCCCACATGTAAAAGAAAAATGGGCCCTGCTTTCTCCTGGAGCCATCCTTTCTACTACATTAATGTTAGTAACCACCTTGGGCTTTTCCTACTGGGTCAATAATTTTGGAAGCTATAGTAAAATCTATGGCTCAATCGGAACCGTACTTGTAGTCATGACCTTGATCTATATCAATGCACTTATTTTGTTGATTGGATTCGAGTTAAACGTGAGTATTGAAATACTCAAAAAAGAACAAGATCAGATAGACTACTTTAACTAAAAAAAATGAGCCTCTTTTTGGGAGACTCATTTTATATTCAAATTGTATTCATTTTTTTGACCTAATTCTATTTGTTGGCCATATCTGGAATTTCAGCCACTTTATACGCACCTGCATCCAATTTCGCTTTGGTTTCACTAAATGCTTTTAAAGTTAGATCAATCTCTTCCTGCGTATGCACTGCAGTAGGAATCAATCTGTAAATGATATGTCCTTTTGGAATCACTGGATATACTACAATAGAACAGAAGATTTTATAATTCTCTCTGATATCCATCACCATGGCAGTCGCTTCTTCTACGCCACCTTTCATATATACTGGCGTCACTACAGAATCTGTTTTACCAATATCAAACCCTCTTTCTTTTAATCCATTTTGTAATGCCAATGCATTCTTCCACAAATTTGCTTTTAATTCTGGCTTTGATCTTAACAATTCTAATCGCTTTAAGTTACCTACTACATAAGGCATTGGTAAACTCTTTGCAAAGATCTGTGAACGAATATTATATCGGATATAATCAATAATGGTTCTTGGTCCAGCCATGAACGCACCAATTGATGCCATACTTTTAGCAAATGTAGAGAAGTATAGATCGATCTCATCTTGACATCCTTGAGCTTCACCAGCGCCAGCGCCAGTTGTACCTAATGTACCAAATCCATGTGCATCGTCTACTAATAAACGGAATGGCACTTTCTTTTTTAAAGCAGCAATCTCTTTTAATTTACCTTGATCACCAGCCATACCAAATACACCTTCAGTGATCACTAAAACACCACCAGATTGTTGTTTATCGACCAATGCTTGCGCTCTCAATAATTGTTTTTCGCAATCTTCTACATCATTGTGTTTAAAAACAAATCGGTGACCTGGAATCATCCTTAACGCATCAATGATACATGCATGACATTCTGCATCATACACCACTACATCATGACGACCACAGATCGCATCAATGGCACTCATGATACCTTGGTATCCATAGTTCATCAAAATGGAATCTTCCTTATGTACAAATTCAGCTAATTCTCTTTCTAATTGTTCGTGTAAGTCACTATTTCCACTCATCATTCTAGCACCCATCGGCAATGCTAAACCATATTGAGCAGATCCGTCAGCATCTGCCTTACGCACTTCGGGATGATTGGCTAAGCCTAAATAATTATTTAAACTCCATACAATCATTTCTTGACCTCTAAATTGCATCTTAGAGCCTATTTCTCCTTCTAGTTTAGGAAATGCAAAATAGCCATGTGCTCTTTCACGGTGTTGACCAATTGGTCCATAGTTTTTAATCAGCCTTTCAAATATATCTGCCATAGGTTTGTAATTATAGGTGCAAATTTAATAATTTTTTGGCTTCAATAGGCTATAATTATACGTAATTTGCAGTCTTAAATTCATGTGATCATGCGTATTTACTCCATTTTATGCTATTTGCTACTGTCTTTTGTAAGCATCGCACAAGCCCCAAAACCAAGTCAATCAAGTACCTCAACTAAACCTAAACTAATTGTAGGTATTGTGGTGGATCAAATGCGCTGGGATTATATCAATCAATTTAAAGCGCATTTTACATCCCAACAAGGCTTTATGCGCTTTGTAAATGATGGTGCTAGTTGTAATAACAACCTCATTCCTTATGTGCCAACATACACTGCATGTGGACATGCCGCTGTATATACTGGTTCCACACCAGCATTGCATGGCATTACAGGCAACCAATGGTATGACAACTATCAACAAAGGACAGTCTATTGTGTGGAAGACCCTAGCGTGGTTTCTGTAGGTGTGGAAGGCAGTGCTGCTGGTAAAATGAGCCCAGTGAATGTTTGGACTACAACAATTGGAGATGAAATTAAATTGGCTAATAATTTTAAAAGCAAAGTATTTGGCATCTCCATCAAAGATAGAGGTGCTATCATCCCTGCTGGACATAGTGCGGATGGCGCTTTTTGGTATGATAGCAAATCAGGGAATTTTATTAGTTCAACCTTTTATGGTAAAAACTTACCAAAATGGGTCATCGAATACAATGGTCAACACAGAGTGGATAGTTTATATGCAAAGGGCTGGAGCCTAAGTTTAGCTAAATCGGTTTATGAGTCAAATTGTGATGGGGATGTAAACGCTTATGAATCCACTCCTTTAGGTGCCGAACAAAAAGGATTCCCTTATACCTTATCTCAATTTATTGGCAAAGATTATGGCAAAATCTCCTCTACCCCATACGGCAATAATTTGGTGTTAGAAATGGCAGAAAATGCATTAGTGAATGAGCAATTAGGCAAGGATGATATTACAGACTTATTGGCGATTAGTTTTTCTTCACCAGACTATATTGGCCATTCATTTGGTCCAAATTCTTGGGAAACGCTGGATGGTTATATTAAGCTAGATGCAGTGATTGCCAAACTATTCGCAAGTTTAGATCAACAAGTTGGAAAAAATAATTATACTGTTTTTTTAACTGCAGACCATGCTGTAGCCAATATTCCTGACTTTAGTAAGAAACACAAAATTCCAGGGGGGTTAATTAGTCAATCTGGATTAAAAAAAGAATTAGGACAATTGTTGTTGAATAAGGGCTTGAATGATAAATTAATTAGTTTAATTGGAGAGTACAATATACATTTCAACCATCCTTTGATGGACAGTCTTGGTGTAACTCAGGAAAAAATGGTACAATTAGTATCTAATTATTTAGAGCAAAAGCCAGGTATTTTACAAGTGATTGATGCTCGTAATGCAGCTTCGGCTGCTTTACCTCAGCAATTAAGAGAACGTATTGTCAATGGATATGCACCTCAAAGAAGTGGCGATATGTTCATTGTGACTAAATCCGGCTATATGGATGGTTATGCCACGGGTACAAACCATGGTGTTTTCTATAATTATGACGCACATATTCCATTATTATGGTATGGCAATGGCATCAAAAAAGGACAAGTGAATTCGGTGAACTATATGACAGATATTGCACCAACAGTCACCACCCTTTTAGGCATTCAGATGCCAAGTGGTGCTATCGGGAAGCCAATTTTAGAGGTATTGAAATAAACTTTCAACAGCGATTTGAGCGATTTGACCAAAAAAATGAGTTAAATCATGCCGAAAGGATCATCAATATCTATTGGATTGCGTAAATTGCATTTAGAATTTTTGAATCAATTAAAATTATAAAAAATAAGATCATGAAAAAATTAGCTACCGTATTATTTGCATCTGTATTATTATTAGCTGCAAACACTGCATCTGCAAACTGTGGAAAGAAAGATTGTAAAGATTGTAAGAAAGAAGCCAAAGCACATAAGTGTGATAAGAACTGTATGAAAGATGGCAAGTGTAAGGAAATGAAAAAGAAAGGATAGTCATCTCCTATTTTGCATTTAAACTTTTTATAAGTTCAAAAAAATAGCCACTCAATTGAGTGGCTATTTTTATTTAGACAACAGATCCTGTTGAAAAATTATGCTAATCTTTTTTGCAAATTGTTATCCAATGCATCTAAGAATTCTTCTGTGTAAACATAGTGTTCGCCATGCTTCACTTTATTTCCATGGACACATACAGCTAAGTCTTTTGTCATGATACCAGACTCCACTGTTTCAACACAAACTTCCTCTAATGCTTTAGAGAAACGAATCAATTCTTGGTTATTATCCAATTGACCTCTGAACTCTAAACCTCTTGTCCAAGCAAAAATAGATGCAATTGGATTGGTCGAAGTTCTGTTCCCCTTTTGGTGTTCACGGTAGTGACGAGTCACTGTTCCGTGTGCAGCTTCTGCTTCCATCACTTTGCCGTCTGGTGTAATTAAAGTTGATGTCATTAAACCCAATGAGCCAAATCCTTGTGCAACTGTATCAGACTGTACATCTCCATCATAGTTCTTACAAGCCCATACAAAATTACCATTCCACTTTAAAGCACTCGCTACCATGTCATCAATTAAACGGTGCTCATAAGTAATACCTGCTTCTGCATATTTGGTAATGAATTCATTTTGATATACCTCTTCAAAAATATCTTTGAAGCGACCATCATATTTTTTTAAAATGGTATTTTTTGTAGACAAATACAAAGGCCATTTTTTTGCTAATGCTTGGTTGAAACATGCTCTAGCAAATCCATAGATACTTTCATCTGTATTGTACATCGCTAATGCCACGCCATCTCCTTTAAAGTTAAATACTTCAAACTCTTGTACCGTGCCGTCTTCGCCTTCAAACTTCACAGTTAATTTACCTTTACCTTTTGTAACAAAATCTGTTGCACGGTATTGGTCTCCAAATGCATGACGTCCAATACAAATTGGCGCTGTCCAGTTAGGTACTAAACGAGGTACATTAGCACAAACAATTGGCTCACGAAAAACAGTACCATCTAAGATATTACGGATGGTGCCATTTGGACTCTTCCACATTTGTTTTAACTTAAATTCTTGCACTCTTTGTTCGTCAGGCGTGATGGTAGCACATTTGATACCAACACCATATTGCTTGATTGCATTAGCAGCATCAATCGTCACCTGGTCATTGGTTGCATCACGATGCTCCATGCCCAAATCATAATATTTAATATCTAATTCTAAATAAGGTAAAATCAATTTATCCTTTATGAATTTCCAAATGATTCTTGTCATTTCATCTCCATCCAATTCTACCACTGGATTGGCTACTTTAATTTTTGCTCCCATATTTTTAAAAAATTTTATCTGCAAATGTACAAAATGTAGCTAAATAGTGCCCAGAATATTAGGCCGTTTGTTGCACAATCAACACCGGAATCTTTACTTTATGCCTCACAGATTCGATGGTCTCGCCAAAGAAATAATCCTTCCAGCCATAATGATGATGCGCACCCATAACTAACAATTGTGCGTCTGTTAAATTTACAATACGCACAATCTCTTTGACCCTATTTTTATAGCCTAATACAAAATTAACTTTATAGCCATTTTGTCCCAATGTTTCGGCATATTGAGTGAGTCTTTCTCTGTCCTTTCTAGATTCTTCGTCATCACTGATTTCTTCAAAATAACTAGCTGTAACACTCTCCACCACATGAATCAAAATCAATTCTGTCCCAATATGCGCTTGTGCAATTGCCGATTTGATTAAATTGGCATCTCCAGCACTAAAGTCAACTGCTATAGCAATTCTGTCAATTGGTGCTGCCTTAGACCAATCCAGTTCAACAGCTGCGCCATGTAAAGCAGTTCTTTCTTGCTTTTTCTTTGACTGAATCATTGGAAAGATAACGATGTACAATAACAAAATGAAAAAGAAAAGAATCAATAATACTAGTAAGATCTTAATCCATAAAGGCGTTGGTCCTATTAAAAATGCTTTAGTAAAATCGACTACTAAATTCGCATTCAAGTATACCAATATGCTTGCCACTAACCAGGATACAATTTTGATCCAAGGCTTAATTGCAAATTCGCCCATCGTGTTTTTATCACTCACAAAATGAATCAATGGAATGACTGCAAATCCTAATTGAAGGCTTAATATCACTTGACTAAAAACAAGCAGCTCATCCACCCTGCCTTCTCCCATGAGTCCAATCACCAACACAGCAGGCACAATGGCTACAAGTCTTGTAAGTAGTCTTCTGATCCAAGGGTTTAACCTCAGATTTAAATAGCCTTCCATGACTATTTGACCAGATAAAGTACCTGTGACTGTTGAACTTTGGCCAGCTGCAATTAAAGCGACTGCAAATAAGATTGGGGCTAGTTTTGAGCCCAATAAAGGTGCCAACAAAGCATGTGCCTCTTCTATTTTAGCGACAGATTGATTGCCTGTTTGATAAAAAGCAGTCGCTGCTAAAATTAAAATTGCCGAATTCACAAAAAAAGCTGCATTCAAAGCCACCGCACTATCAATAAAATTATACCAAAGTGATTTTTTAATACCCGCACTCGTTCTTTCTATTTTTCTAGTTTGAACCAATGCAGAGTGTAAGTATAAATTATGTGGCATCACTGTAGCCCCAATCATTCCTACAGCAATGTACAATGCACCTGGAGATAAAGCAGAAGGCACTAAACCCTTTGCAGCACTCGCTAAATCAGGCTTCGCAATAATCATTTCGGCAAGGAAGCTACCCCCAATAGTGGCTACTAAAACAAAAATGAATGCCTCCATTTTGCGCATACCATAACGTTGCAATAGCATGAATAAAAAAGTATCTGTAACAGTAATGATCGTACCATACATTAAGGGCAAACCTGTTAATAGTTTAATCCCTATGGCCATCCCCAAGACCTCTGCTAAATCAGTAGCTGCAATAGCCAACTCTGCAAGAATGTATAAACAGAAATTAACAAATTTGGGATAGGTCTCTCTATTCACTTGTGCCAAATCTAAACGCCTTACAATGCCTAATCTTGCACTTAAACTTTGAAGTAAGATGGCCATGATATTACTGAGTAGTAAAATCCAAATCAATTGAAATCCAAAAGCAGCACCCCCCTGCAAATCGGTAGCCCAATTGCCAGGATCCATATACCCCACACTGACTAAATATGCTGGTCCTATAAAGGCAAATAATCGTCTCCATCCAGTTTTGTTTTGAACTGGAACGGATTCGTGAAGTTGGTCTAAGGATTTATTAAACATATTTGAATTGTAAATTTAACTATAAACCCTTTGTGAAAGGCATTTTGTTGCCTATTTTAGCAAAAAATAGAGTGCCATGCGCTATCTAAGTAATCTTTTGATCTTATTGGCATTGATTGGGTGTGCTGAAACAAAAACAGATCTGTCTGGGAATACCCCTTTAAAAATAAATGATTTTAATGCTGCATTCAAAAATATTGAATTGCCCATTCGTGTCAATGATACCAACCTAACAACCTTTACAGATACTTTAGAAATTGGCAGAAAAGCATTGGAACAATTTTTACCCGATTCTGTAGTGGATGCTATTGTTCCTAAGCAACTTAAAAATGCAACTCTTTTCCCCGTTGGTAAAATTGAAAAAGAAACAGAATATTATTTATTATTAAATCATAAAGATGCCAAGTATCAAACAGTATCTGTGATCACTTTTAGTAAAAAAAATGCTTTCTTAGGTTATAAAATTTTGACTCAATTTGACCTTGTACACAAGGGTTCGCAATTTTATGGGAAAACATTAATGATCAATAAGGAACCTACCTTTTTAGTGGAAGAAAATAAATTAGATCCTGAGCTTGGATTGACCAATGAAAAGAAAGGATGGGCTTATACAGAACAAGGATTCAGATTAATTTATATGGACGCCAATGTAAAACCAGAACAAAAAGCTATTTTAAATCCGATTGACACGTTGCCAACACTAAATACTTATAGTGGAGACTATGCTAGAGATAAAAAGAACTTCATTTCATTAAGAGACTTTGGGAATGCCAACAAATACCAATTTTTCTTGCATTTTGAAAAGAAGGAAGGCACATGTGTTGGTGAACTTAAGGGCTTGTTGAATTTTAATAAAAACCAGGCCACTTATTCTGAAAAAGGTGACCCATGTACCATTCAATTCACTATCACTGGAAATGTAATTAAAATCAAAGAAGACGGAAATTGCGGTAATCACAGAAATATGACCTGCTATTTTAACGATAGTTACGATAAGAAAAGAAAGCCAAAAGTTAAGAAATAATCCACATTCTGCCATTGCAAACGATTGTTATTCACACTAGGCCTCGCTTGGACTAAATTTAAAGGCAAATAGGATATATTGCGGGTCAAATTAACCAAAGAACAAAAACATGTCTTTTAGAAACTTCCAAGTTCCTTACCCTATTAATGAAAAGTATTCCAAAAAAGCGGCTTATTTCTCTATGGAGTTCGCTATCCATCAGCCTTTAAAAATTTACAGTGGTGGATTGGGATTTTTAGCCGGTTCACATTTAAGAAGCGCCTTTGAATTAAATCAAAATATGATTGGTATTGGTATGCTATGGAAATATGGCTACTATGATCAAGCAAGAAATCAAGATCAAACACTCCAGGTTTCATTTATGGAGAAGATGTATAGTTTCTTAGAAGATACTGGCATCAAATACCAAATTTTAATCCATGACCATCCAGTTTGGGTAAAAGCATTTTATTTAGCACCTAATATTTTTTGTAGTGCCCCTCTATTTTTATTAAGTACCGATTTGCCAGAAAACGATTATGTTTCTCAAACTATCACACATAGATTGTATGATGCGAACGTAGCAACCAAAGTGGCTCAATTTGTTTTATTAGGTGTTGGTGGTGCAAAACTAATTGACGAATTAAATTTCAATCCAGAGGTATACCACTTAAATGAAGCACATGGGTTCTCCGCAGCATTCTATTTATTGAATAAGTACAAGTCATTGGATGAAGTTAAAAAGCGACTTGTATTCACAACACATACCCCAGAAGAAGCTGGAAATGAGAAGCACGATATTTACTTATGTCATAATATGGGTTATTTCTGTGGTCTAGGATTGGACGAAGTAAGAAGATTGACTGGCATCCATGATGATCAATTTAACCACTCTTTAGCGGCACTAAGGTTTGCAAGAAAGGCCAATGGTGTATCAGAATTACATGGACATGTAAGTCGTGAAATGTGGGGTAAACATGAAGGTATTTGCCCGATAGACCATATTACCAATGCACAAAACTGGCGATACTGGGCAGACAAGCAATTGTATAAATTTGCAGAAGCTGGAGATGATACTGGATTCGATGACAGAAAGTGGTATTTAAAAAAGCGCGCTTTTGAAATTGTTGCCGATCAAACAGGTAAAATATTTGATCCTAATGTATTGACCATTGTATGGGCTAGAAGATTCGCAGGTTATAAGCGTGCCGATTTCTTGTCATGGGATTTAGAAAGATTCGAAAAATTATTGTCTAACTTAAAATATCCTGTACAAATTATATTTGCAGGAAAACCATACCCAGTAGACCATCCAGCTATTTCTCAATTCAATCACTTAGTCAACCTAAGTAAGAATTATAAAAATGTAGCTGTTTTGGTTGGATACGAATTGGCTTTAAGTAAGCGAATGAAACAAGCATCTGATGTTTGGTTGAACAATCCAAGAGTACCAAGAGAAGCATCTGGAACAAGTGGAATGACAGCTGCAATGAATGGCTCTGTGAACTTCTCAACAGATGATGGATGGATACCAGAATTCATCAACCATGGTAACAATGGTTTTGTCGTGCCTAAAGCAGACTATGCCAATATGAGCACAGAAGCGCAAGATGAATACGATTTAAATGAATTGTACAAAATATTAGAAGAACAAATTGTACCAATGTATTATGAGCAAAAAGATACTTGGAGACAAATTACTCAAAATGGCATGAAGGATGTTCGTTTCCAATTTGATAGCAATCGTATGGCAGACGAATACTACGAAAAGATGTATAAGATCTAATTGAACCCTTTCCCTATAAAGTGCTCCCCTCCGATTCAAAATTGGAGGGGATTTTTTTATCTATTTGCTGGTCAACCTTTAAACCCTAATTTTGTTATACTTATATGCCAAACAAAATTGTCGTTGCCATCACAGGCGCCAGTGGCGCACTTTACGCAAAAGCATTACTAGATAGTTTAAAGCAAATTCCTGCTCAATACGAAGCGGTTGGGATTATCATGAGTGACAATGCCAAGACGGTTTGGGAGACAGAATTGGGTAATCAGGATTATTTAAATTATCCTTTTGACTTTTACCATAAAATGGATTTTAATGCCCCTTTCGCTTCTGGTTCTGCACAATACAATATCATGTTTGTTGTGCCATGTAGCATGGGCACATTAGGCAGGATTGCTGCTGGAATCAGTGATGATTTAACCACCCGCGCTGCCGATGTGATTTTAAAAGAACGTAGAAAATTAATTCTAGTCGCAAGAGAAACGCCCTATAACTTAATTCATATTCGCAATATGGAAACAGTGACACTTGCAGGAGGCATTATCTGCCCAGCGACTCCAAGTTTTTATAGTGTACCAAAAACTTTAGAGGAAGTCGCTATGACTGTGGTTTCAAGAATGATGGACCTTGCTGGTCTTGATATCAAAACTTACCGCTGGAGTACGCCATCTTAAATACATTATACTATCCAAGCATAATTTTAATTAAACGATTCAATAAATAAATACAAAAGGCCCCGAACTTTCATTCGGGGCCTTTCTATTTAAATCTTACAAAGACTAATCTTGCTTTGGTTCTTTAGGTGCTTTAGGTGTTTTTTCTTTTTCTTTCTTTTGTAAAGTAAAAGTCAACACAGATTTTTCCTTGTCTAAATCCCCTATCAAAGTATCTCCTTCTTTCACGGCGTGATTTAAAATTTCCTCTGCCAATGGATCTTCAATATACTTTTGAATGGCTCTATGTAATGGTCTTGCACCAAATTGAACATCATATCCTTTATCAGCAATGAACTCTTTAGCACTATCTGTTAAAACTAAGTTTAATCCAAGGTTCACTAAGCGTGCTAGTACATGCTTCATGATAATATCAATGATCAAATAAATATTGTCTTTGGTCAATGAATTGAACACCACCACATCATCAATTCTATTTAAGAATTCTGGAGAGAAAGTACGCTTTAATGCTTTTTCAATTACAGAACGATTGTTTTCTTCGGTTTGTTCCATTCTTGTTGCAGTTGCGAAACCAACGCCATCACCAAATTCTTTTAATTGACGTGCGCCAATATTAGAAGTCATAATGATTAAAGTATTCTTAAAATCCACTTTACGACCTAATCCATCTGTCAATATTCCATCATCCAATACTTGTAATAAAATATTGTAAATATCTGGATGTGCTTTTTCTATTTCATCCAATAAGATTACACAGTATGGTTTACGACGTACTTTTTCTGTCAACTGTCCACCCTCTTCATAACCTACATAGCCTGGAGGGGCACCAATTAAACGAGATACTGCAAATTTTTCCATGTACTCACTCATGTCAATACGAATCAATGACTCTTCTGAGTCAAACATGTTTCTTGCTAAAGCACGCGCTAATTCAGTTTTACCAACACCTGTAGGACCTAAGAAAATAAATGTACCGATTGGTTTTTTAGGATCTTTTAATCCAACTCTATTTCTTTGAATCGCTTTTACTACTTTACCAATTGCATCTTCTTGACCAATGACTTGACCACGCATGTCTTCGGCCATCTTACGTAACTTAGTCGTTTCAGCTTCTACCATACGCTTAACAGGTATGCCAGTCATCATACTAATTACTTCCGCAATATGCTCTTCATTGATTGGGAATCTTTTGTTCTTACTATCTTCTTCCCAATTTAATTTTGCTTTGTCTAAGGCTTCTCCTAATTTTTTCTCCGTATCTCTTAAGCTTGCAGCTTCTTCGAAACGTTGACTTTTAACCACCCTATTCTTTTCGTTCTTAACTTCTTCGATTTGCTTTTCTAATTCTACAATATCTTCTGGAACAGAAATGTTTTTCAAATGCACTCTTGCACCCACTTCATCCAATACGTCAATTGCCTTGTCTGGAAGTAAACGATCCGTCATATAACGATCACTCAATTTTACACAAGCTTCAATTGCTTCCTGATCATAAATCACACTATGATAGTCTTCGTATTTAGATTTGATATTATTCAAAATAGTAATTGTGTCTGCCACACTTGGTGGTTCAATAATTACTTTCTGGAAACGACGATCCAATGCACCATCTTTTTCGATATGCATTCTGTACTCATCTAATGTAGAAGCACCAATACATTGCAATTCTCCTCTAGCCAATGCAGGCTTAAAGATGTTAGAAGCGTCTAAAGATCCGCTTGCGCCACCAGCACCAACAATCGTATGAATCTCATCAATAAATAAAATAACGTCCCTGTTTTTCTCTAATTCATTCATGATCGCTTTCATACGCTCTTCAAATTGACCACGGTATTTTGTACCGGCCACTAAAGCAGCTAAATCTAAAGAGATCACTCTTTTATCAAATAAAACACGACTCACTTTACGTTGTACAATTCTTAATGCCAACCCTTCTACAATCGCTGTCTTACCCACCCCTGGTTCACCAATTAAAATTGGATTGTTCTTTTTACGACGACTTAGAATTTGACTTACTCTTTCTATCTCTGCATCCCTACCCACAATTGGATCTAGGGCATCTTGCTCTGCTAACTTAGTGATGTCTCTGCCAAAATTATCTAGTACAGGTGTTTTAGATTTACTGGTTGAGCTTGGCTTAGGCTTTGTACTTCCTCCAAATCCACCTCTACCTTTTTCGTCATCAAAATCATCATCCCCTTCTTCTTGGTATTCTGAACTTGGACTTGAAGGTGAAGATGGTGAAGAACCAACCATGCCTAATTCATTGCGGAATAAATCATAGTCTACGTCAAATTGATTTAAAATTTGCGTGGCGATATTTTCCTTGTTCTTTAAGATGCTTAACAGCAAATGCTCCGTTTCGACCATTGGACTTTTCAAAGCCTTGGCTTCTAAAACAGTCACACGAATTACTTTTTCTGCTTGCTTTGTTAAAGGAAGACTATTGATATTCGCTATATTTTTACCAGACTTGTCCTTTACGGCTAGTTCGATCTCTTTTCTTAATTCTCCCAAATTCACATTCAGTTGCCTCAAGACTTTAATAGCAGTATTCTCTTGGTCACGGATCAAACCTAACATAAGGTGTTCCGCGCCAATAAAATCATTACCTAATCTTAACGCCTCTTCTCTACTATAAGAGATGATTTCCTTAACTTGTGTTGAAAAATTGTTATCCATATAATTTATTCGAGCTGTTATTAGATAAACGAATAATTTTACCCTAAAGTATGTGATTATGCACTATAAAATTGATACAAAAGAGAAATTCACTGTTTTAAGCTTACTCGACCCTAATCTTAGTTCAAATCTCGTGCCAGAATTGAATGATTTGATCAAAAAATTAGGCACAAATAGCCCAAAAAACCTGGTTTTAAACCTTGAGGGTGTTCAAGACTGGGATTTAAGCATCATGGAGCTATTGGCACAGCATCAAGAAGTGTTTTATGACAATAATACCAGTTTTGTCCTTTGTTGTTTGTCAGATCACTTACAAACCAGCCTAGATGCCACTGAATTTGGTGAAATCATGAACTTGACCCCTACCGAAACGGAAGCCTGGGACATTGTTCAGATGGAAGAAATTGAACGTGAACTACTAGATAGTGACGATATGGAGTTTTCTACCCAAGAATAGCCTAAGATTTGTTAAATTCGCGCTCCTATGATTACGCCTCAAACCATTCAACAAATTACCAGCCGAATTGACATCATTGATGTGGTGGGTGAATTTGTGAAATTGAAGAAAAGAGGCACCAATTACATAGGCAACTGCCCTTTCCACAACGAAAAATCGCCTTCTTTTACCGTCTCTCCTGCCAAAGAGATTTACAAGTGTTTTGGCTGTGGCAAGAGTGGTAATACCATCACGTTTTTGATGGAACACGAGAAGTATAGTTATGTGGAGGCTTTAAGATGGTTGGCTGCAAGGTACAATATTGAAATCGAAGAAACGGAGACCAGTCCTGCTCAAAAGATAGCCCAACAAACTGCAGACAGTTTATATGCGATCAATCATTTCGCGATGGACTTTTTTACCAAACAATACTGGGACACAGAAGCTGGCGAAACGATTGCACAGAGTTATATGCAGCATCGTGGTTTTTTACGTCCCATTGTTGAAAAATTTAAAATTGGATACAACCCTTCTGAACGTGATAGTTTAGCAAAAGCATTGATTCAAAATCAATTCAATCCAGAACTATTTGCAAGAACAGGTTTAGTAGTAGAACGTGATGGTGGATGGCAGGATAATTATAGGGACCGTATCATCTTCCCAATTCATAATACGACTGGAAAAATTATTGGTTTTGGCGCAAGACAAATTGCCAAGAATGATCGCTCACCAAAATATATCAATACACCAGAGAACGAGATTTATATTAAGAGTCGGATTCTTTATGGATCTTATTTTGCAAGAACAGCCATTGACAAAGCCAATGAATGTTTATTGGTAGAAGGTTATACGGATGTGGTGAGTTTACACCAAGCTGGTATTGAAAACGTCGTGGCAAGTGGTGGCACTTCTTTAACGATCGATCAATTGAGATTGGTTAAAAAATATACACAGAACCTAACCATCATTTATGACGGTGACGCGGCAGGTGTGAAGGCCGCATTAAGGGGATTGGATATGGCTTTGGAAGAAGGACTGAATGTGCAGTTGGTATTGATTCCGGACAATGAAGATCCAGATAGTTATGTCAATAAAGTGGGCCCAGATGCCTTCCGTGCTTTTGTACAGTCTGCAAAAAAGGATTTTATCTTATTTCAATTAGAAGTTCAATTAAAAGAAGTTGGCAACGATTTAAATAAAAAAAATAGTCTAGTCAATCAAATGGCGGAGACTTTAAGTAAGATCAATAAGGCAGAAGATTTTACCAAATTACAAGAATACGTAAGAAAATGTGCCGACATCCTTCGTATAGATGAGACTGGTTTAACACAATTGGTCAACAAGTTTAAGCGTGACAAGATTGTGAAAGATGAAAAGAAGATGGCCTATGACGAAGCGGCTATTCTCATGCCTAGTTTCCAACAAGAAACGCAGGAAATAGACAACAATGACCTTGTACTTGACAAAGATCTTTTACACGAAAAAAACTTAATTCGATTATTGATTGAATTTGGTAACGAAATTTTAGCAGACGGAAAACTTGTATCCACTTGGATTGCAGAAGAATTAGAACCCTTCCCATTGGACAATCAAGAAATGATTCAACTGGTTAAAGTCTATTTTGATTGGCAGATTGCTGGTAAAATGCCCAATCATAAAACCTTACAATACCATGAAGACCCAAAGATTCAGCAATTGGTGATGGGCCTTTTTGAGCCAGAACATGAGTTGAGTCTTAGATGGAATGAAAAACTAGGTATCAAGAAAGTAGTTGCTGAAAGTAGTTTTCAACATGAAGTTGAAGTGAGTTTATTGTATTATAAACTTAGAAAGATTAAAAAAATGATTCGCCAGAATCAGGAAGACATGGAGAAAGAAAGTGGAGAAGATCAAATACAATTGCTGCACATTCACAAACATCTTAAAGATGCAGAGCGCGAGTTAACCAAGATCATTGGGACCGTGATTTTTAAATAGAATGCTTTGAATTATTTCTCTGAAGGATTCTGCTTACCAGCAATCAACTTTTCTAAAGTCGCTTCTAAACGCTTTTGCTTGGTTTCTTCTTTTTTGGCACCATTGATCCAACTTAAATATTCCTTTTGATTGATGATCGAAAGAGAAGTAAAGAATTCTCTAGCTTCTTCGTGTGATTGGAATAATTTCTCTACTTCAATTGGTAAAGCAATCAATCTTTTTTCGAAATCGTCAATCTCAATATTTGGAGATTTAAAACCTACAAATGATCTATTTCTATTTGGGATTTGGTCGTATTTTGTAAAACGCAATGCGGTCCATACATGATCCAAAGTCACTTGACGAATCGCTTCGTATTCATTATTGGCTAAAATTTCCCAGCTTGCATCTCTATTCAAATCTGAAACGATCTTTGAACTTGTTTTAGGATAGGCAATCCATAATTTACTCTCATGCGTCAATGCTGAGAATACTTCTTTCAGAATATTGTTTAATTGCAATTGGTTGATTGCGAAAATAAGAGCAAAATCAATTTTCCTTATCTTTAACAAAGGGGTCAGATTTTTGCAGTAATTCAACTTCGCAAATTGCTTCTCTACACTTGAAGGTAAACCTTGAATCAGTAAGTTTTTCTCATCCTTTAACTGTAATTTCTCCAAAATATTCTGACTGATCGACATAAATGTTAGGATTTTTAAGGATTGTAAAGTTAAGTAATTCCTTGTAGTTGCGAATAGAAAATTGAATAAATCTTTCTAATTCGTTGATAATCAATTAAAAATAAACCGTATTGAACTCTTAATCCTGCGGTTTTCTATTTTTTTTGAACAAAGGTGCCTTGTTTTCTTTCCCATTGAGGAGTCTACCAATATTCTTTTGGTGCGTTACCACCACCATTATAGCAACAATGATGGCAAATACTCTATAGGAGGTTTCCTTCTCATTGAAAATAAATAAGATCAGTACCATAAAGACGATACTTGCTAACATAGAACTCAAGGAAACAAATCTGGTTGTGAAAAGTGTAATTAAAAAGACAATAATGCATATTAACGCCACAATAGGCTGAATCGCCAATGCCATCCCTAAGATGGTGGCAACGCCTTTCCCTCCCTTAAAGTCTGCCCATATTGGGAAAATATGACCTAATACTGCTGCTAATCCTAATACAATCATGAAATTGGTTCTAGCCAGCTCATTTTGTAAATAAAAGGGAATAAGAATGTATAAAGATGTGGCAATCACGCCTTTTGTAATATCAGCAATCATCACTAAAGCGCCCCATTTAGAACCTAAGACTCTAAATGTGTTGGTTGCGCCAGGATTTCCACTACCATAATCGCGAATGTCTATACCAAAAACAGCTTTACTTACCCAAATAGATGTAGGAATAGAACCTAAGAGGTAAGCAAGCACTACAAGCATTATTTCATTCATGTGTTCATGTTTGGGGTAGGCAAATATACGATCATTAAAAATAATACATGTTAGTCCCCAAATAAGACATGCCCTTACCTATTGAACAGTAAACTAACCCAACCATTCAAAGGTTGTGCCTCTTGAAATTGCCAGCCTTTAGATTTGGTTAATTTGATGATATCTGATTGATCTTCAATGAGTAAACCACTAAGAACTAAAATTCCCCCGGGTTTCCCTATTTGAGTTAATTCGTCCATATTAGCTTCTATGATATGCCTATTGACATTGGCAAGAACAATATCAAATTGAGCCTTTTGCAATGCAGATTCCACTTTTTCAATGGTGATCACCTTGGATGCATTGTTAAGGATGTTCTCGGCCGCGTTTTCAATACACCAGTCATCATTGTCAACCGCATGGACTTTACTAGCCCCTAATTTTTCGGCTAAAATGGCGAGTATACCTGTTCCAGTTCCAAAGTCATAGACTGTTTTAGCCTTAAAATCGATCTTTTGCATTAACTCAATCATAGAATACGTGGTTGGATGATGTCCAGTTCCAAAACTCATTTTGGGCGTTATTTTAATATCATGCGTCACGGTAGGTTCAAACTCAGGATGAAAATGGGCCCTGATTCCAACAAAGTCACCCACCCTAATTGGATCAAAATTTGATTCCCAAACTGCATTCCAATTTTGTTCCTTAATTACTGATTTAGAATAAGTTAAATTATACCTATTGAATATAATATCTAATTCATTTTGTACTAATTCACCTTGAAATTGATTGGACAACATAAAGGTTTTACAGTGCCCTGCACCCACACCCAATCCATTTGATAGGTTAACCCCATCATTCTGTCCTTCCTCTAATTCTTCTTCATTAAAGCCTTCAAAGCCAAGTTCAACCAACTCAGCCACAAGCAGTTCATATTGTTCCTGATTGCTAAAGTCAAAGGCGATTTCTATGTATTCTTTGGACATATTTTTTATTTTTTATGATCAATTCATTCTGAATTGTAACTATACTTACAAAGTTTAAAAGATAGCTACCCCTCATCCTCATGCGGAAGGAACCGAAATCGGCTTTTGGTTAAGTATTTTTTAATAATTATGAGTTTAAAAGATAGCTACCCCTCATCCTCATGCGGAAGGAACCGAAATCGGCTTCGGGGTACTATCTTTTAAACTTATTCTAATTCATTTAATAGTATTTATTCAAATATTTTTAAATTAGGTTCTAAAGTAAAGTTAGTTACAAAAAAATGCCCAGCGTTTTGCGGGGCATTTTATATTTAAAAGCAGAAAACTTGTAAACTATTGTTGAGGACCGCGGTCTTCACGAGGCGCTTGCTCTGGACGAGGTAATAAAGCTTTATGACTTAATTTGAACTTACCAGTCTTAGGGTCTAATCCAATTAATTTCACTTTCACTGTATCGCCTTCATTAAAGATACCTTCCATTGTTTCCAAACGCTTCCAGCTGATTTCACTTATGTGTAATAAACCTTGTTTGCCTGGCATGAATTCAACGAAAGCACCGAACTCTTTAACACCTTTCACAACACCTTCGTATTCATCTCCAATTTCTGGAACAGCTACGATACCATTGATCCATCTTACTGCAGCATCTAAACTCTCTTTATTTGCAGAGAAGATACTTACTTCACCGTGGTTACCCACTTCTTCGATATTAATTGTTGCTCCAGTAGTTCTTTGCATTTCTTGAATGATCTTTCCACCTGGTCCGATCACAGCACCAATAAACTCTTTATCGATGATGATCTTAACCATTCTTGGAGCATGAGGCTTCACATCCGCACGTGCTGCTGGTGTACACTCATACATAGCATCCAAAATATGTAAACGACCTTTTCTAGCTTGAGATAGTGCCTCTCTCATAATGTCCATGCTTAAGCCATCTACTTTGATGTCCATTTGAACACCGCAGATACCATCGCGTGTACCAGTTACTTTGAAATCCATATCTCCTAAATGATCTTCATCACCTAAGATATCTGTTAAAATTGCATATTTACCATCTTCTCTAGAAATCAATCCCATTGCCACACCACTTACGTGTTTTGGAATAGGCACACCTGCATCCATTAATGCTAATGAACCGGCACAAACAGTCGCCATTGAAGATGAACCATTTGATTCTAAGATATCAGACACCACACGTAAAGTGTAAGGGAATACTGTGCTATCAGGTAACATTTGCTTTAATGAACGCATTGCTAAGTTACCATGTCCCACTTCACGACGACCAACACCACGCATCATTTTCACTTCGCCTGTAGAGAATGGAGGGAAATTATAGTGTAAAAAGAATTTTGCATATTCTGCACTTGCTGCAGTTTCTTGCATCAACTCGTCTAATTTAGTTCCTAAAGTAACAGTTGTTAAAGATTGTGTTTCTCCTCTTGTAAACAAAGAAGAACCGTGCGGTGTAGGTAATGGACCAATCTCCATCGCTAAAGGACGAACTTCATCCAATTTACGACCGTCTAAACGAATACGACTATCCACCATCATATCTCTAACCACTTCCCATTTCAGGTCCTCATAATACTTACCTGCTAATTTCTTTTGCAAGTCTGTAATATCCGCACCTAAATGTTCCATGATTTCTTTTTTCAATGCAGAGAAAGCATCACTTCTTTCATGCTTTGCAGAACCCAATCTCGCGATTGCATCTACTTTTGCTTTTGCATAAGCATATACTTTTTCACGAATTGCTTCATCTTGTTCTGGTTTTTTATAATCACGTACTTCTGTGATACCAACTAATTTTCTTAATTCAGCTTGTGCTTTAATTTGCTTGCGGATCGCTTCGTGTGCAATTTCTAAACATTGAACTAATTCTTCTTCAGAACATTCTTTTGCCTCACCTTCCACCATCATCAAATTCTTTTCTGTCGCTGCAATAATGAATTCTAATGCACATTTATCCAATTCAGATTTAGAAGGATTGATTACAAATTTGCCATCAATCTTTGCAATTCTTACTTCAGAAATAATTTCTTTAATAGGAATATTTGAAACTGCCAATGCTGCTGATGCTGCAAGACATGCTAATGAATCTGGCATCACGTTTTCGTCGCTAGAAACCAATGATATTAAAACTTGCACATCGCACAAGTAGTCTTCTGGGAATAAAGGTCTTAATGCACGATCAATTAAACGGCTCGTTAAAATTTCATAGTCATTTAAACGTGCTTCTCTTTTGAAGAATGAACCAGGGATACGGCCTGCAGATGCAAACTTCTCTTGGTAATCTACGCTCAATGGGAAAAAGTCTTGTCCGTCTTTTGGATCTTTATTGGCAACAACGGTTGCTAATAAAATACAATTGCCTTGTCTGATGGTAACAGCTCCGTCTGCTTGACGTGCTAATTTACCTGTCTCTATAAAAATTTCTTGACCTGGATTGATCTCGAATTTTACTGATTTTGGTTGTGATAACATTTTTAAAATTTTGGTGTGTTAGAAAGACCGTTATTGCATCTAATACAAAAACGAAGTGCAAAAAAAACAATCGCTTATAAACAACTAATCCCAACCGTAGTAGTACAGTTGGGACAGCTATTATAAGTAGTTCTTGATTATTTTCTTAAACCTAATTTCTCAATTAGTGCACGGTAACCAGTAAGGTTATGTTTTTGCAAATAAACCAATAAACGCTTACGCTGACCCACTAATTGCATTAAACCTCTTTGAGTAGAATGGTCTTTGTGGTTGGTCTTTAAATGACCAGAAATGTGCGCGATACGTTGTGTTAATAAAGCAATTTGACCTTCTATTGAACCAGTGTTAGTTGCTTTACCACCAAATTCAGCAAAAATGCTTGCTTTTTTCTCTGTTGTTAAGTTAGACATTGTGGAACTTCTTTTATTGTAGTTAACAATTAACTACGGTTTTGTTTTGTTTATTTCGGCTGCAAAGATAGGGATAAAAGCGTAACTAAATCAATAGTTTAGTCAAATATTTCTACGTTTTTAGGGTATTTGGCCCTATTGAAAACGAATAATTTGTCCTCAAAACTAGCTGTATAGTTGATAGATAGCACTTTAACATCGGTGATATTGTTGCTTTTATCCAAAATGATGGCATTTGAAAGGGCAGATTTTACCTTATCAATTATTAAAGTAACCTTCTGAAAGCCCTTTTTGCGATCGATTGGGAAAAGTTCAATGGTTGCAGTATTGGAATTTTGTGCTAATAAGTTGAAATTGAAGTCTTTATCATAATTACCTGATAATAATTTCTGTGGACTTAAGGTTTGTTCAGTTTCAGCCAAACTAGACTTAGAAATGGTGTTTAACCCATCAAAATTATAAATGGATACACCATCACAAAGGATCTCTAATTTACCCTCGTTCAGAAGGTACTTCTCCCCTTTCATCTTTAATTGGATCGACTTGGTACCTAATGCCTTCCCTTTGTTGTTTTTAGACACCAATTGGATCTTTACCAGTATCCCTTTAGATGCTTTCACTTTCACACCTACTTTGTCCAAAATGGCCTTCGCGTTAGGGTCTTTTTGGGCTTGTGCCTGAAAAGTCAAAATACTCAATAAAAGGATAATAGCTATTCTCATAATAGGTTGATTAGGGGCAAAGCAATCTTATTTTTCGATTTACAAAAGTAGACAATCCTTGTGGATTATGACAAATTTTGCAAGAAATCATACAATTCAGCTTCAGACTTGTATAAAACCTCTCTTGGTTTACTCCCCTGACTCGGGCCAACAATACCTGCAGATTCTAATTGATCCATTAATCGTCCTGCTCTATTGTAGCCTAATTTCATCCTTCTTTGAATGAAGGAAGTGGAACCTACCTGCGAACTCACAATTAACTTAGCGGCATCTTCAAATAAACTATCTCTATCATCTGCATCAAAACCTGAAGCCTCTAAATCTTTCTCATCAATATATTCTGGTAACAAGAATGCATCTGGATAACCTTTTTGTTCTGCGATAAAATTACAAACACGATCTACTTCTGGCGTATCTACAAAAGCACACTGTAAACGCGTGATCTCTCCATTATAACTCACTAACATATCTCCCTTACCAATCAACTGCTCCGCACCACCGGCATCTAAAATGGTACGGCTATCTATTTTACTTGAAACTTTGAATGCAATACGTGCAGGGAAATTCGCTTTAATAGTACCTGTGATAATATTCACTGAAGGTCTTTGTGTTGCAATGATTAAGTGAATACCAACTGCTCTTGCTAACTGCGCTAAACGTGCAATAGGCATTTCTACTTCTTTGCCAGCAGTCATTATTAAATCTGCAAACTCATCCACTACCAACACAATGAATGGCAAGTATTGATGTCCTTTTTCTGGATTTAATTTTCTCGAAGTAAATTTCTCATTGTACTCTTTAATGTTTCTACATCCAGCTTCTTTCAATAAGTCATAACGATTGTCCATCTCAATACAAAGTGCATTCAATGTATTGATCACTTTTTTAGTGTCTGTAATGATCGCGTCATCTTCGCCTGGTAGTTTAGCTAAGAAATGTTTTTCAATGACACGGTATAAACTTAATTCAACTTTCTTTGGATCTACTAAAACAAACTTTAATTGTGAAGGATGCTTCTTGTATAATAAAGAAACCAAGATTGCATTCAAACCAACCGATTTACCTTGACCCGTAGCACCCGCCATTAATAAATGCGGCATACTTGCCAAATCCACAATGAAATTTTCATTGTCAATTTTTTTACCAATTGCAATAGGTAATGAATGTTGGCTGTTCTGAAACTTTTCACTTGCAAGTAAAGTTTTCATACTCACTATCGACTTGCGGATATTCGGCACTTCAATACCAATAGTACCTTTACCAGGAATTGGTGCAATAATACGAATACCCAATGCGGCCAAACTCAATGCAATATCGTCTTCCAAGTTTTTAATTCTACTAATACGCACACCTGGCGCTGGTACAATCTCATATAATGTAACGGTAGGACCAACTGTTGCAGAAATACGTTGGATGGCGATATCGTAATTTTTTAAAGTAGCGATGATCTGATTTTTGTAAGTCTCCAATTCTTCTGGATCTTGTACAATTTTTTCAGAGCCATGGGTCTCTAATAAATTTATATGTGGGTATTTGTAATTTTTTAAATCCAAGGTTGCGTCATACTTAGTGGTTAAGCTACCCACTGCTGCTACGATTTTTTCCTTTGGCACTTCGTTGATCTCTAAATCAAGGTCTTCTAATAATTCGTCATCAATGTCAAGTTCTTCGTCGTCGGGCTCGGCTTCATCATCACTCGCTGTGTGCGAGCGCTCCTCAACTAATGGAGTTTTTTTTTCCTCCCCATCCTCTTCATTCAATGATAATTCATCAATAAATAATTTGGGGCCTAGTTCTCCCAGTTCTTCCTCAGCCTCATCCATTTCTGGCATGATCACTGATACACCAGAAACATTTTCTTTTAATGAATTACCAGTGGGCATATTTACTGTTGCGGGTGCAGGATTATTTAAATCCCATTCTTGCTTCACTGCTTCCTCTGTATCCTCACTCACAAATTCAGGTACTTTTTTCTTTGGGATTAAAAAATCAAAATTAGGTACATTAAAACTTGGATTAAACCTCCATATGATATAGCTGAATCCAGCAATAAATAAAATGGCACCCGTACCAAAAACGCCTACCCATTTAGTCAACCAACCACTACTATATTCACCTAGTGCACCACCCCACGAAAAAGTAGTATTGGGAGTGAGATAGGCAAAGCAAGTACTTAAAACCAAAAGACCGAGTAACACGTATCTTAAATTACGCCACAAACTAAATATTGGTTTGGTGAAAAATAAATTCACGCCTAATACAAAAAAGAAAGTACAAAATAAGTAGGCTGCGATACCAAATCCATTGAACATCATTTGATACGCAACAAAAGCACCAATATACCCTAATAAATTATTGGCTTTCACATCTTGCAAAGAAAATAATTGTGTTCTCCATAGCTGCACCATGTCTTGGTCTTCCTGCCAAGTAAATAAATAGGATGTAAATGCCACAAAAAGAAATAAGCTAACCAATAAAGAGACCGCTCCCAATATCTTCATTGTGCGTTCATCTTTCACTACTTCAGACACCACTACATCTGCTTCTTTATCCGGATTTAAAATCGGGGAATTTACCTTTGGGGTTGATTTGCTTTTAAGCGTATTTGCCATGATGACAAATATAAAAAGAATTGGCTACATATCCATTTTATTCAGCCAAACAGCCCTGGCCCAAATAGCCCAGCCCAACATGAAACAAAGTCCACCAATCGGGGTGATTGGCCCAAGTACAAAGGCCCAGTTTGGATGCAGAACAGATAAAAGGGCTAGCCCATAAATGGACCCGCTAAACAAAAAAGCACCTACTATGAAAAAATGAGCTGCCCATCCTAACCCTTTGTTCACATTTTCATTGGTCTTGTTAAGTTGACCATAAATAGATAAAGCAATGAGTGCCAATGCATGGATTAATTGATAACGTACCCCAGTCTCGTAACTCTGTAATTTCTCTGGGGTTAAAATCGCTTTTAATGCGTGCGCTCCAAATGCACCAAGCAATACTGCGACAATTGCAAATGAGATTCCCCAAAGTAAAATTTTACGATACATGTTTTTGGATTAGTTTTTTTAACCCTGATTCATTGATTTGATCAGATGTTAAACGATAATCTGCTTGTTTATAAAAAGGATGTCGTTCCACTAATTTTTGTTCTAAAAAAGCCGCAAGTTCATTTTCAGAAAGATGTGATATCAAAGGGCGATTTGCCTTTTCGGTGCTTAATCTTTTTACCAAGACATCCACTGATTCATCTAGCCAAATCACAATACCTTCTTTTTTCATGAAGTCCATATTCTCTTGTGAACAAGCTGTTCCTCCTCCTGTAGCAACTATATACTTTTTCTTTTCTTTAAACCACTTTAAAATTTTAGACTCCAGTTTTCTAAAATATGCTTCACCGTCTTCATTGAAAATTTCAGTAATGGTTTTTTCTTCGTTCATTTCGATTAAAGCATCTAAATCATAGCCAACGGATTTATTCCATTTTGCTAATTGCTTCAACCAATGAGACTTCCCAGAACCCATCATGCCTATCAAAAATATCCGTTCTGCTGCCATAGATTATGTAAATGCGTTGAATCCAGTTATATCCATTCCAGTGATCAACAAATGAATATCATGTGTTCCTTCATAAGTGATTACACTCTCTAAGTTCATCATGTGACGCATTACTGAGTACTCCCCAGTAATACCCATACCACCTAACATTTGTCTTGCATCTCTAGCAATATTGGTTGCGATTTCACAACTGTTTCTTTTAGCCATACTAATTTGAGCAGCAGTGGCACGACCTTCGTTCATTAAAACACCCAAACGCCAAACAAGCAATTGTGCTTTGGTAATTTCAGTGACCATTTCAGCCAATTTCTTTTGTTGTAATTGGAATCCGCCTATTGGTCTACCAAATTGAATGCGCTCCTTGCTATATCTTAATGCGGTATCATAACAATCCATTGCAGCACCAATTGTACCCCAAGCGATACCAAATCTTGCCTTATTTAAACAACTCAATGGTCCTTTTAATCCTTTGATATTTGGTAAAAGATTTTCCTTAGGTACTTTCACATTGTCAAATACCAATTCACCAGTTGCACTTGCACGCAAGCTCCATTTACTATGTGTTGTCGGCGTTGAAAATCCTTCCATGCCGCGCTCTACAATAATGCCTACAATTTCTCCTGCTTCGTTCTTTGCCCATACCACAGCAACCTGTGCAAATGGCGCATTACTGATCCACATTTTTGCACCATTTAAAATATAATGGTCACCTGCATCTTTGATATTCGTTAGCATACCAGACGGATTAGATCCATGATCTGGTTCTGTTAATCCAAAACAACCCAACCATTCTCCAGATGCTAATTTTGGAAGATATTTTTGCTTTTGTGCTTCACTACCATATGCATGAATCGGAAACATGACCAATGAGCCTTGAACACTCGCAGTGCTTCTCACACCACTATCCCCTCTTTCTAATTCTTGCATCATCAATCCATAACTGATATAATCTAAACCACCACCACCATATTCAGTAGGTACAGTTGGGCCAAAACAACCAAGGTCTCCCAATTGCTTCACAATTTGATTTGGAAATTCTGACTTCTGTGCATATTCCTCAATGATGGGTGATATCTCTGTTTTTACATAAGTTCTTACAGCATCTCTAACCATTAAATTTTCTTCAGACATCAATTCATCTAATTGATAATAATCTGTGGACTCAAACAAATCTGCTCTTACTGCCATGGTTTGTAATTTTAAAATAATGATTTGGACATAAAGGTACTAGAAAGCGCTTAATATTCTTATTTCCAAGTATATTAATTAGCTGATTTATTAGCTTAATAAAGCTTTCATTTCGGCTGCATAACCTTTTGCTGCAATTGCTGCATCCTCCGCAAAATTGGAGCCGCTGCTTGCAAAAATAATGGCCCTACTTACATTAATCAGTAACCCAACAGCATCATTCTTGCCATACTTAGTGACTTCAGATAAACTTCCCCCCTGAGCACCTACTCCGGGCACCAATAAAAAATGAGCTGGAATAATTTTTCGGATGGACTCCAAATCATTGGCCTTGGTTGCACCCACTACAAACATCAATTGTTCAGGACTGCCCCAACTTGCTACTTGTTCTAAAACGGATTCATATAAAAATTGTCCATTCTCTAATTTTTGTTGCTCAAAATTTTGGCTTCCCGGATTAGAGGTCAACCCCAATACAATCGTCCACTTATTTTGATACGCTAAAAATGGCTCAATACTATCCTTCCCCATATAAGGTGCTACTGTGATGGCATCAAAAGGCAGGGTTTCAAAAAATGTTTTTGCATACTGTGCCGACGTGTTACCTATATCTCCTCTTTTTGCATCCGCAATGGTAAAATGCGTGGATGGGATATGTGCTAAAGTCGCTTCCATAGCTTCCCATCCTGCAATACCTTGTGATTCGTAAAAAGCAGTATTGATTTTATAACTTACACAATAAGGCGCTGTCGCATCGATGATGGCTTTATTGAATGCAATGACGCCCTCTTTATTTTTTGGTAAACCAGCAGGTAGTTTTTCAATATCTGTATCCAATCCAACACATAAGTAAGATTGTTTTGCTTTTATTTGGTCTACCAGAAATTGTTTTGTCATAGCGTATGATTTTTCGAAAACAGAATATGAAATAAATACCTCTTTATTGTTAATCCAAATTGCGCTTTACAAAAACTTGGTATCCCCAAGCTTTCATTTGAATGTAACGAATGTCTTTTGGATTTTGTCCAGTGAACCCATCTACATAAAATCCAGGTTCAATATCCTCAACGATGGCTTGTTGAGGTTGATTGGACAAGTTCAATACCACCACAACCTTATCTTTGCCATTGCTT
This sequence comes from Bacteroidota bacterium, assembly GCA_039798125.1. Lineage (GTDB taxonomy): Bacteria > Bacteroidota > Bacteroidia > Chitinophagales > Chitinophagaceae > Sediminibacterium. The sequence continues at coordinate 30,621 of JBDKGO010000005.1, forward strand.
CGTTCGTATGCCATGATCTTGTTTGGAAGATTCACTTTCAATCTTTTAAAATTGGCATTGTCCGCAAAAGCGCTATTAGATTTTCTTAGTTTTAAAAGTGTGGTATAAAAATTAGCACGCTCATAATTTTTGAATTCAATACTGTCTTTTTCAAAAAATGCTAAAGGCCTAAGTACAGGCTCTTCCTGGCCACTATAAATCAAAGGCATTGTTCTGTCATAAGTTTGTGTAAACACTGCAAATGGCGCATGAATAGCCCCAGGCATGGTTGCATAGTCTGCTTTGTTCCAAGAGTTCTCGTCATGATTGCTTGTGAAATACAATCTTTGCGCCCCTTTTATAAATTCTTTATTGATATTTTGTAAAACAGTATCTAAAGAAAGAATGTCTTTTTTACCTGCTGCTATATCATTTAACACATGAAATTCTTTCCAACTATAGGTCGCATCAAAACCGAGTTCATGTAGTTTGGCATCATCTGCTTCTGCAAGTAAGTAAATGTTTCTAAGTTTTTTTAAAACTGGAATGCATTTATCCCAAAAACTATAAGGAACACCCCAAGCAACGTCTACCCTGAATCCATCAATCTTTGTTGCGTTTAACCAATAGTTCATGGTATTGATCATGCTATCCTGCATCACAAGATTATTAAAATTTAATTCTCTTGTATCTGACCAGTCTGCTGTATAAGTAGGTTTACCTGTAGAATCTGTTTCATAAAAATCTGGATGTGTTGTCAACCATGGATGGTCCGCACCTGAATGATTAGGTACATAATCAATTAATACTTTCATGCCAAGTGCATGTGCCTGATCGACTGTTGCATTAAAATCTGCAAGGGTACCAAATTCAGGATTGATATCGGTATAACTAGCCACTGCATAATAAGAGCCTAAACTGCCTTTTCTGCCAAATTTTGAAATTGGTTGTATAGGCATAAACCAGATTGTTTGCACCCCCATTTTCTGTAATCTTGGCAAGTGCTTGGCAAATGCTTTAAATGTCCCTTCTTTGGTATATTGACGGATATTCACTTCGTAGATATTGCCCTGATTCATGAATTCTGGATGTTTTTGTTGTCCAAAACTTGATGCCCCAATCAATAACCCAACAAATAATAGTAATTTTTTCATGATGTCTCTTTGTGCTTCAAAATTACTACCTAATAATGTAACTTTGGCTATGCATCTACAAAAATTAAAATACCTCTTTTTGGCCCTTTTTCTTTGGCAATGTAGTCCCTCAGAACAATATGAAGTGGCAGACAATCCCCTAGATGGTGGTCGTTATTTTATTGAGAACAGCATGCAAGGGAATTTTAAAAAAGCTAAATTCTATATTGTAGAAGATGCAGAAAACCTTGCTTTATTTGATAAAATAGCCAGCAATTACTACGGTTTGGATAAAGAGGGACGTATGCAAATCAGGCTTGCCTCCATTCAAATCAATGAAATTACTGAAGTAGATAGTACTATAACGATCATGAATTACCAGAATTCCTTTGATAAGGAGGTACATAAGCTAAAAATCATATCTACCCCTAAAGGCTGGAAAGTAGATCTTAAATATACCTATAGCCCAAATTTATAGGTCCAAATCAGATTTATTGTATATTTGCAACTGCAATTAATTCATAAAAACAAAGCATACAAATGGAAGCACAAACTAACACCAAAAAATACTGGGCATTATTCTTTTTATGGTTCGCTATTTTAATCGTTTTATTATTCGTTTATAGAGAATTTTTCTGGTTAGCGCTTCCTGGTGCATTGACTTATTTTGCAAAAGCAATGAAACTTTTTTAAGCATAGCTATCTTATAAAAAAAAAGCCGCTCAATAATTTGAGCGGCTTTTTTTATTTTAACACCGAAAGTGCTGCATCCAAGTATGAATAGATTTCTGGTTGATGATGGTGAATGGGTTTAACAGGCTTAGTTTCTCCTAGTCTAACTACCACCGCATTTTTTTCTTTAATGGCAAATACATATTGTCCAAAAAGTCCATTTTGAAAAGGAATTGTCATCCCCTTATGTTGAATGATCCAATATTGATAACCATAATAATCTACCGGATTATCTGATTCAGTTCGGTCTTTTAAATAAGATGCTGGCGAAGTTGCTTTAAGGATATAATTCGAATCTACAATTTGCTTTCCACCCCAAGCGCCTTTGTTTAATATTAACTGCCCAAATCTAGCATAGTCTCTTGCTACACCGTTAAAGCAACAAAATGCTTTTTCATGTTTTTGATCTCCATCTAGTAACCATAATGCATCAACTTCTGCCCCCATGGGTTGTAAGAATCTTTCAGAAACTAAATTTGAAATATTATCTCCAAATGCTTTTTCAACAATCAATCCTAAAACTTGAGTATCTCCACTTCTATAATCCCAATAAGTACCTGAAGGTTCTTTGAAGACCATTTTATTCACCATATATTCTTCGTTGTCGCCATAATACCCATAAGCATTCATGCTAAAATAACTTTTATCAGATTCCTTATAGTTGGTTCCAGAACTCATGGTCAATAAATCCACAATTCTTACTTTATCTAAATTAGCTTCTTTAAAATGTGGTACATAATTTCCAACTGGCTCTTCCAAAGATTTAATTTTACCCTCTTGTAATGCAATGCCAATTAATAACGAGATGATACTTTTTGCAGCAGAAAAAGAGCCACTCAAAGTTTTTGAATTGTAGCCATCAAAATATTTTTCATACACAATCTTCCCATCTTGTATTACTAAAAAAGCATGTGTGTCATTTGAATCCATTACAAGCATTAAAGAATCTGGTATAATGGCTTTATTATAAGCACTGTCTAAAGGCCAAAATTGAGGTTCAGTTGCCGCTTTGACAAGTCTAGTTGGATGCGTTTTATAATCATGTATAGAATGCTTACCCCATTGAGCAAAATTTCTTAAATGTGCGAATATGGGTGTATAGGCAAGACCTATCATTAAAACAATCAACACTATAAATCCATAGAAAAATTTCTTAATCATAAACTGCTCCTTTTGAATTGTTATTACAC
>JBDKGO010000006.1:0-82446 GCA_039798125.1 Bacteroidota bacterium
AAAAGGATCGTCCACAATCGGCAGAAAAAAATCTGTCGTACTTATTAGTGCATTCTGTTCATCTATTTGATATACTGCAGCATCGTCTTTGGTATCATTCCCGACCAATAATTTTGGTGTGCTGATACCCACAGTATGTTGTGCCAATATCTCTGAAAGTACTGCAGGGGCTATCTTGCAGCCGCATCCAGCTCCCTTAGAATATTGTGTTAATGCAATTTTATTGCTTTGATCTATTGTACTACTCATGTTTACATTTATTTTTTATCTAGCTCAATGATGTATTGTTCCAATTGGTTCAATGTAGCTGCTTCACCCAATTGCAACCAATCTTGAATCGCCCTATTCAATGCTGTACTTAAATGCTGTTGCATTTGTTTTACATCCCAAATTTTTTGGGTGATCTCTTGCAAAGAAATTGGATTTGAGGATACCCTATTCAATGCTGCCGAAGTAAATGAATTTTGGTTGATATTCATGCCAATGCCTATCACGGACCAAGTCCATACTGTGCCTCTGACCAGGTTTTCTATGAGGATGCCCCCTGCCTTTCTGTCACTAAAATAGATATCGTTTGGCTTTTTGATTTTAGTTTCAGGTCCTGCAAATGCGGCAAAAAAAGCCCTGGCACCAAGGGCAATGGCGGCTGAAAACCCAATTTGGTCTGTTGGGGTCCAGTTTTTGAGCGTATCCAGTGTATTTAATTCCAAAATATAGCTACAAAGTAAGTTTTGTCCCTTCGAACTCTCCCAAGCTCGTCCATGTTGCCCTTTGCCATTTGTCTGAAAATCAGCTGTATAGCAACTGCCAGACTTTGCCAATCCCTGCTTAATTTGGTCCATGGCATAGATATTGGTACTATCTATGGTAGACAGTTCTATCAACGGTGCGCCTAATAGGATATTTGGTGTGGCAGGTGACAAAGAATTGTTATTTTTGTAAAGTTAGTTTAGAAACAGGATTTAACACATTAAAAATAAGCGCATTGGAACAACTTTCTTCTTTAAAAGACCGTAAAAAAAACACGGTTACTAGGCTCACTCGTAGCTCTAAAATTTTCAAAACCATTATACAGGCTATCTTGGATAAAAAAGGTGAAAATGTAATTAGCCTTGACCTCAAAAAAGTACATGAGGCTGCTGCAGATTTTTTCATTATATGTGAAGCAAATAATACCACACAGTTAAGAGCCATTGCCGATTTTATCGATTACGAAGTAAAGCACAAGTGTGATGATCTTCCGTATAAAACAGAGGGTAAGCAAGGCGGACAATGGTTATTAATTGATTATATCAATGTAGTTGTTCATGTGATGCACCCAGAAGCACGTGGTTTTTATAAATTGGAAGAGTTATGGAGCGATGCAGACATGAAAACACATGAAGATTAATGGAACCTTGGTCAACAAAATTCATTTCCACTTGTTTATATAAAAAGCAGTAACAGCAACAATACTATGTCAGAGCCAAAAAATAATAAAAAGAAAAATTCGCCTTTGGGAGACGGACCTAAAATGCCCAAGTTCAATATCTATTGGATATATGGATTGATTGCATTGTCTCTTTTCTCGGCTAGATTTTTTCAAATGACACCCGAATTGACCACCACTACCGAACAAGAGTTCAAGCAAGTGATGTTGATGAGAGGTGACGTGGAGCGTATTGACCTTGTTCAGAACAAAGAAATCGTTCGAGTATATATTAAAGCAGATAGTGTTCAAAAGGACTACTATGTGCAAAAATTTAAGAAGAAATTAGAGAAGGCAAAAGTAAAAGGAGTGCCATTGTTTGAGTTTAGTGTAACCGATTGGAATAGTTTCAATGAGCGTTTACAAAAATTCTATGAGCAAAAAGGGATTCAGGAAGTGCCACAAAATACCATCAAAGAAGGGGAGTGGTTTGGACCAATTGCCAATACAATTTTCACCATGTTGATCATTGTGGTGATTTGGATGTTGATGATGCGCAAGATGGGCGGAGGCGGAGGAAGTGGCGGTGGCCCAGGTGGTATCTTTAATGTAGGTAAATCAAAAGCAACCTTGTTTGAAAAAGGTGGAACAAAAGTGAACATTACTTTCGCAGATGTTGCTGGATTAGAAGAAGCTAAAGAAGAAGTGATGGAGATTGTGGACTTCTTAAAACAACCAAAAAAGTATACAGCCCTTGGAGGTAAAATTCCAAAAGGCGCATTGTTAATAGGTCCTCCAGGTACAGGTAAAACATTATTAGCAAAAGCGATGGCGGGAGAAGCGCAAGTACCTTTCTTTAGTTTAAGTGGTTCCGACTTTGTGGAGATGTTTGTGGGTGTGGGTGCAAGTCGTGTGCGTGATTTATTCAAACAAGCACGTGAAAAAGCGCCATGTATCATTTTCATTGATGAGATTGATGCGATTGGTCGTGCTCGTGGTAAGAATGCCATGATGAGCAATGACGAACGTGAAAATACTTTGAACCAATTGCTAGTAGAGATGGATGGATTTGGTGGAGACACTGGCATCATTATCCTTGCTGCAACCAATCGTCCTGATGTATTGGATTCTGCCTTATTAAGACCAGGACGTTTTGATCGTCAGATTTCAATTGACCGTCCAGACGTAAAAGGTCGTGAAGAAATATTTAAAGTGCACTTAGGTCCAATCAAAGTTTCTGAAAATTTAGATGTGCATAAATTGGCGGAACAAACACCAGGATTTGCTGGTGCAGATATTGCGAATGTATGTAACGAAGCTGCATTGATTGCCGCACGTAAAGGAAAGTCTGGTGTAGAGATGAAAGATTTCCAAGATGCGATTGACAGAGTCATTGGTGGATTAGAAAAGAAGAATAAGATTATTTCCAAAGAAGAGAAAGAAGTGATTGCCTACCACGAAGCAGGACATGCAATTTGTGGATGGTTCTTAGAACATGCTTATCCTTTATTAAAAGTAACGATTGTGCCAAGAGGTACGGCTGCATTGGGTTACGCTCAGTATACCCCTAAGGAACAATACTTATACACGATTGAACAATTGACCGATCAAATGTGTATGACATTAGGTGGACGTGCTGCTGAACAAATCTTCTTTGGTCGTATTTCTACAGGGGCTTCTAATGATTTACAACAAATCACCAAGATGGCTTACTCGATGGTAACCACTTATGGCATGAATGATAAAATTGGTAATGTAAGTTTCTACGATCCAGCTCAAGAAAATACTTTCCAAAAACCATTCAGTGAAGAGACAGGAAAAATTATTGATGAAGAAGTACGCAAGATGATTGATGCTGCCTACCACAGAACTTTAGATTTATTACAATCTAGAAAAGAAGAGGTAGAGAAAGTAGCTCAAGCATTGTTAACAAGAGAGGTTTTGCATAAGTCGGATGTAGAGGAACTGATTGGTGATCGTCCATTTGAGGAAAAGAAAATCCTTGAAGAAACAACTGTTACTGCAGATGCAGACAACCAGTTTGCACCAAATGAAACAACAGTCGAAACCCCTGCAGACAAGTCTGATGATGTGATTGAAAATGCAAATGCAACCATTCATGCAGCAGATGCAACAGATCATAACGAATAAGTTATAAATGGAATCGCAAGGCGCAAGACAAAAAATATTACAAAAGATAAAACAGGCATTGAAAGATCCAGTGCCTGTTCCTTTTCCAGATCAGGTAGCTGATACGCCTACTTTCATCCCAACCGAAAAAGAAATGGCAATTGAATTTGCTCAAAAGTTCACTGAACTCTTGGGCAAATTTGTGTATTGTGCCGACGAGCAAGAATTGATTGCACAATTGAATGCCTTGATCATTGCGAAGGGTTGGAATAAAATATATTCAAAAGAAACGGATTGGTTGTCTACATTACGTCCATTCCAATTTGATCCTGTAACAACAGATGACTTAGCAGAATGCGATGCAGCAATTACATTGTGTTCGCATTTAGTGGCCAGAACAGGCACCATTGTATTAAGTAGCAAAGACGCAAGTGGAAGAACTGCTAGTGTATATGCACCTATTCATATTTGTATTGCCTATGCCGACCAATTGGTGTATGATATTGCTGATAGCTTAGTGCATTTCAAAAATAACCCAGAAGGCTTTCCTTCTATGATTAGTTTTGCAACAGGACCAAGCCGAACAGCAGATATCGAAAAAACATTGGTTGTTGGGGTACATGGTCCTAAAGAAGTGTATTGTTTTTTAATTGATAATACACCGGTTTAGTACCTTTAATCAAATTAACCTCCTTACATGGTATTGGAAACTGGCAAAAAAGTGTATTTTCTTTCTGACTTTCATTTAGGGGCACCTAATGATACAGAAAGCAGAAAAAGAGAAGATCGCTTGGTGCGCTTTTTACAAGATGCGCGTAAAGATGCCGGTATCATTTTTATTGTTGGCGATATTTTTGATTTTTGGTTCGAATACAAAACTGTGGTGCCAAAAGGTTTTGTTAGAATTTTAGGTACCCTTGCGCAAATGGCAGACGAAGGCATTCAGTTGCATATTTTTACTGGCAACCATGATTTGTGGATGCAGGATTATTTGTCCAAAGAATTGAATGCGAAACTATATTTTGAGCCACAAGCATTTACCATCCACAATAAACAGTTTTTGATTGGACATGGAGACGGATTAGGTCCTGGAGACAAGGGGTACAAGCGTCTTAAGAAAATATTTACAAATCCCATTTGTCAATGGTTATTTAGATGGCTACATCCAGATGCAGGCATACAGTTAGCCAATTATTTTAGTCGAAAAAGTCGTGCTAAAACAGGCAATGCAGACGAAATATTTTTAGGAGAAGACAAAGAATGGCTGATACTCTATACCAAAGAAAAAGCCAAAACAATGGCAGTTGATTTTTTCATTTTCGGCCATCGTCACTATGCAATTGATTTAAAAATCAATGATAAAAGCAGGTATATTAATTTAGGAGATTGGATTCGTTTAAATACCTATGCTGTTTTTGACGGTACAGATTTACATTTATTAACTTGGGAGGCATAAGCAATGAATATTGATCAAATCATATTAAGCAATTCTATACGTAGCTATTTGTTAGTAGCTTCAATCTTGTTAGGCACTTTGCTTGTCAAGCGTTTGGTTTCTCGTTTTTTTGCAAGTTTGATTTATACTTGGGTTGACAAGAAGAACCATTCGGAATTAAGAAAGAATCATGTGCACCGATTATTAGTTCCTATCGAACAATTCTTATTGTTTTTGGTGGCGATTGTTGCTTTATATGAATTAAAGTTTCCTGCAGCTTGGGATTTTAACCTATTTAAATTGAGTTTGCAGCAGCTGATTGATTCTGTCGTTAAATTGTTTTTTATTATACTCTTGATTAGAGTAACCCTTAGAACACTCGAATTTATCGCGATTATTTTAGAGAATAAAGCAAGGCTGACTAAAGATTTATCCGACGACCAGCTGGTTTTATTTTTTAGAGATTTCTTTAAAGTCATCCTCTATATCATTGGTGTTCTTTTGGTATTGCGTTATGTTTTTAACGAAAATATTGGCAACCTTGTTACAAGCCTAAGTATCGTGGGAGCCGCAATTGCTTTGTCTACCAGAGAAAGTTTAGAAAATATTATTGCCTCCTTCATCATCTTTTTTGATAAACCCTTCACCGTTGGGGATTTAGTTAAAGTGAATGGATTTACAGGTACAATCGAAAAAATTGGATTAAGAAGTACACGCATTCGTACACAAGAAAAAACTTTTATTTCGGTGCCTAATAAACAAATGGTAGACTCTATTGTAGACAATATATCACTTAGGTCTGAGCGTAAGATCGAAATGGATTTACAATTAAGTGTAACTACATCTGCTCATGCATTGGCAGATTTTGCAAACCATTTGCGTGATTTTTTAAAGTCCGAAAATGACTTAAATAGCTATCAAGTTTTTGTGTCAGAATCAGGGAAACAACACCATGCATTGCATGTTGAATGTTTAGTGAATATGCAAATGGATATCGATGCGTTTCAAATGCTTAGAGAGCGTATTAACCTTGCTGCTATTGAGTATGCGAATGCACATCAAATTCAATTTTCAGAAAAAGGCTAGGTGAAAAACAAGGCAGTCAATTAAAGACTCGCCTTTAAAGAAATTAAAAAGTTTTTAATCTCTTTTAGATTGGTCACTAAGGATAGGTCTTTATTGGCTTTTTCTTTATTGTTTTTCAAATAAGTTTTTGCCCCATCAATGGAATACTTCTTCTCCCTAAGTAAATAATAGATTTGTTTTAAAAATTCAATATCCTGTGCACGAAATAGACGATCCCCTTTTCTTGTTTTACGTGGCTGTAGTTGTTTGAATTCTTTTTCCCAATAACGAATTAGTGAAGTATTGACATTAAACCATCCAGCTACTTCTCCAATTGGGTAGTATAATTTTTTAGCTAAAGTGCTGGCATCTGGCACATTGATTTTATCAATCTCTTGATCCATATCTGCAAATGCCATCCTACCTCTTTTGTGTAAAATATTTCTGTTCACGTAAGCCATTGGCGTTCTTGACACAGAAGGCAAAGCAGCATCAGACTCATTCACTGTTGTTTCAAGTAGGACTGATTCGGTTTGGTAAACAGGCTTACGGTATTGAGGCAATGATTTTTTTTGCTTGATACTTTTGGCTTGTTTAGGCGCAGCAATATGCACAGGAGTTGTTGCCTCCGTGCCAAATAGATCCAATTGCTTTAGCGGTTCTGCCATAAGCCAAAGGTAGGATACTAATAAGACCAACTAACCCCTACAAATGATTGGTGGATAAATTGTTAAGTATGTATTAATTTTGCCTATGCGCATTTTTATACAGCTCGATGATGTTTATGTCTCCAATCTTTCAATTTTGGAGCCAATATTATTAGATCTTTTGGGCATGTCTGTTGCTGAACATAGCATCTATCTTGTCTCTACTTTACCAAAACCTACTGAAATAAAAGGGGCTGAATGGGTGCATCCTGATGCCACAAAGCAGTTAATCGCTGCAAGCAGTTCTAATGCTTTGATACATTTTAGTCCAATAGCCTTATGGGCAAAACAAATTCCTTCCTATTTCATCCCTCTGACTTTACCACATCTTACTGGTCATTTAAGTTGGCTTAAATTATTACGTGAAAAAAAACGTTTCAATAAAACAATGCAAGCAGCAAAAAAAGTGTTGGCTTTGGACGAATGGCATGCACAAAATAGACCTGGTGTAGAAAGATTGTATCTTGAAAAAGCGCCCTTGCCTAGTTTTGAGTGGTCGCAGTTGGCTCCAGTCAGAAGTGCATTGACCGATGGAAATCAATACCTGCTTGCATTTGTAGACACTCAAGATATCCTACCTATTGTGAAAGCATTTTCTGTTTTTAAAAAATGGCAGCTCAGTACGATGTCCCTTGTTTTTGTGCTAGATACAGAAGCCGAAAAAGACAAAGCGGCCAATATTTTGTTGGGCTATAAATATAGAGATGCGATAGAATTGGTATCTGTTGCTAATTTTACATTAGAATGGATTGCTGCAGCCTACCTTACTATTTTCAGTGCAATGAATAGCCATCGCTTTCAGTTTTTAACCTATACCATGCGCTATCAGATACCATTTTTGATGCATCAAGAAAATCCAGACCATCATTTTATTTGTACTAAAATGGCCGAGGCTGGTGAGTATTTTGATTTTAAACAACCCGATGTGTTAGCGAATCATTTTAAATTGTATTATAAGGACGAAATGTACCGTGCGGCTAAAGGCATTGAAATTCAAAAGGCGATCCAAACTGAAATAAGCCAATTTCAACAAAAAGCAACTATAGTGTGGCCAAGGGACTTGGCATAGGCTGGTCTTATTCGCCAATATTATTGTATTTTTGTGCCATAATTTTAAGCTATGCACGAATCATCCATTCAGGTAAAAATTCAATTAGACGAACAAAAAATACCCCAATCTATCGACTGGTCGGCAACCGATAGCACTGCTCAAGAAGCACAAGCTGCAAGGGCAATGATGTTGACTTTTTGGGATCCAACAGATAAAACTGCTTTACGCATCGATTTATGGACGAAGGACATGATGGTAGACGAGATGGCAGATTTCTTTTATCAAAATTTAATGGGTATGGGCGATACCTACCTAAGAGCCACACAGGACAAAGCACTTGCAGAATCATTTAAAACTTTTGCAAAAACATTTTACAATCAATTTAGAGCAAGTCAATTAGAGCAAGGCGCAAAATAATTTGCGCAAAAAATAAAACTATAATCTTATGAGTTTAGAATTAGAAGTGATGTCTTTAATGAAAGACGCAATGAAAAATAAAGATGAAGCATTGTTAAGAGGCCTTCGTGCCATTAAAGCAGAAATCATTAAAGCAAAAACTGAACCAGGTGCCAATGGTGCAATAACTGAAGATGGTGAAATGAAATTGTTACAAAAATTAGTGAAGCAGCGTAAAGATTCATTGATCATTTTTCAAGAACAAAACCGTGCCGATTTAGCTGAAAAAGAAGCTGAAGAAATTGCAGTGATCGAAAAATTTCTTCCAGTACAAATGACAGAAGACGAAGTAAAAGCAGCTGTAGAAGCTATTGTAAAAGAATTAGGCGCTGCTGGCCCACAAGATTTAGGAAAAGTAATGGGTGTGGCATCAAAACAATTAGCGGGTAAGGCAGATGGCAAATTAATTGCCACTGTTGCTAAAAATACATTGACCAACTAATGAATTGGTTAGATTTATTAGCAGGTACAATCCTGATTTTAGCCTTATTACAAGGATATCGAAATGGATTGATAAAAGCGATCATTTCGTTTTTCTCCTTGATGATAGGTGTAGTGCTTGCATTTCAGTTTGCAGGATTTGTAGCTAGTCAATTAAAAGTGTATACCAAGATCACCTCTTATTGGCTGCCATTTATATCCTTCTTAATTATTTTATTAGGGGTCATGCTCATCTTAAGATGGCTGACTGGCCTCTTACAACAAACAGCAGATTGGCTAATGCTTGGTTGGTTAAACAAGTTACTAGGGATGGTCCTTTACAGCTTAATTTATGGGACTATTTTAAGCGCATTCATCTATTTTATGACTTTATTAGGGGTTGTTGAAAAATCCACCATGGATGCATCTATGAGTTACAGCTATTTAGCCAAATGGTGGCCCTATTTTATGGCCAAATTGAGTGAATGGCTGCCATTTATCAAGCAAACATTGGCTCAATTTTCTAATCAATTGCAACAAAAGGTATAATAAGCTTATTTAATCTGAAATAAGTATCTTTATAGCAACGACTTAATCGTTAAAATTTTATGGAATACGAAATAAAGAAAGAAGGCAAATTTGATTATGTGGAGGTTGGAGAAGGGGAACCTTTGATGCTTTTACATGGTTTATTTGGTGCATTGAGTAATTTCTCTGACCTCATTGAACATTTTAAACATACCCATAAAGTAATTGTACCTATTTTGCCTTTATACGATCTTGACCTTTTACATACAACTGTAAAAGGATTAGCAAAACATGTTCAACAATTTATTGATCATAAGGGGTACAATCAGATTCATTTATTGGGTAATTCTTTAGGTGGACATGTTGGATTAGTCTATATTCTAAATCATCCAGAAAAAATTAAAACATTGATCTTAACAGGCAGTAGTGGTTTGTTTGAAAATGCCATGGGGGATTCTTATCCAAAAAGAGGAGATTACGAATACATTAGAGCAAAGACTGCTGAAACCTTTTATGATCCAGCAGTTGCAACAAAAGAATTGGTAGACGAAGTTTTTGAAATCACCAATAGTAGAATTAAAGTCATTAAAATTATTGCTTTAGCAAAGAGTGCTATTCGACATAATCTAGGAGATGAATTGGGGCAGATTAAAGTGCCTACACTTTTAATTTGGGGTAAAAATGATAAAGTGACACCTCCATTTGTGGCAGAAGATTTTCATAAATTGATTCCAAATAGCGAATTGGCTTTTATTGATCAATGTGGACACGCGCCAATGATGGAAGTGCCAGTTACATTCAATCAAATTTTAGAAAAATTCTTACAAGCACAAGCTAAATAATGATTATGCTAGCTGCAACTATTACTGCACAAGGATTTCCATTGCTTCAATTAGACGATAAAGTACGTTTCGCGCTGCAGTGCATGGACGATTTTGATGTGCAAGAATTAGCAGTTGTAAAAGATGATTATTTTTTAGGTTTAGTGCAAAAAGCAGATCTATTAGACACAGACCAATCTTTAGCTTTAATGGTTTTGTCTGATCAGTTTAAAAAAATCATGCTTTTAGATACGGCACATTTTTTAACTGCTTTAGATTTATTTTCAAAACATCAATTAAGCATTTTACCAGTATTGAATGAACAACAAGAATGCATTGGCATGATTCCTCAAAAGAGTTTAAATGATGCTTTGGCAAAATTTTTGGGAGTGGATGTGCCTGGTGCAATTATTGTGCTTTCGGTTGCGCCATACCAGTATTCACTTGCCGAAATGTCAAGATTGGTGGAATCTAATAATGCACAAATTGTACAATTGAATAGTTATTATGACGAATCAACAGGTGCTATGATCATCACACTAAAAATTAATAAGGACGAAGCACAAGCAATCATTGCAACCTTCCAACGATACGATTATCAACTAGTACAATATTTCGGCAAGACACCTTTACACAATGATATTGAGGCGCATTACCATCATTTAATGAATTACTTAGATGTTTAAGTCTATCAGCTTTAAATGCCTATTACTTCTATTTTTCTGCATTGGTAAAATTGGATTCGGACAAGTTCATGCTCAAATTAAGATCAGTGCAATAGAAATTACGGGTAATAAAAAAACAAGACCATATATTGTAAAAAGGGAATTGCCTTATAAAGTGGGTGATCTATTGTTAAAAAGTGAACTCGATTCTCTAAATATTGTTGCGCAACAGCAATTATTTAATACGACACTTTTTTTAGAGACCAATGTCTCCTCTGAATTACTAGATAGTACGTCGGTAAAAATTAAGATTCAATTAAAAGAACGTTGGTATTTTTTCCCTTTACCTCATTTTAGATGGGTAGATCGAAATTTTAATCAATGGTGGAATGAACAAAATAGAAGTTTAGATCGTGTGAACTATGGTGTTAATTTTAGACAAGCCAATGCCACAGGAAATAATGATAAATTAACGGTAGGCTATATTACAGGATATACACATCAAGCAATCGTTCGATATCAATTGCCATTCATTGATAAGCAATTAAAATATGGTATGGGCTTGGGTTGGGCACAGTTCAATCAAAAAGAACTGAATTATGCCACGCTTGGAAATAAGCAACTTTTTTTAAGAACGAATGATGTGATTCGTGAAGGATATAGAGGGAATGCAAATTTAACCTATCGTCCCAATTTATTTGAAAGACATGCATTACAAATTGGCTTTGGGAATGAGTCTATTTCTGATTCAGCGTTTGCTATCGCTCCCAATTTTTTACCAAATCATAAAAAATCTTTTTCTTATATAGACCTTAATTGGTCTTACTCAAAAGTTCGTTTCGATTACAATGCCTATCCTACTAAAGGCGCCAGTACAGAAATTGCCTTCTCTCAAAGATTTTCAAAAGAAAGTAATTTATCAGCAATTCAATTTAGACAGATCGTAGCACATCCTATCGCACCCAATAGATTCATCTTTGCAGAATCTTTAACAATTGGAAGGACGATGCAGCAATCTAATTATAGTGATCGAAAATTAATGGGGTATGGATTGATGCAAATGAATGGATTAGACTATTATGTAGTGGATGGCAACGCAGCTACCATATTTAAAGCGGCAATCCATCAAAGAATCGGATCCTATACAGTTGAGAATCCTTTGACTAAAAAGTTCCTCCCATCTGTTAAATATACATTTTGGATCAAAGCATTTACTCAATTAGGCTATGTCTATAGTCAAGAAAAAAATAAAGCGAATCCATTGGCTAATAGTTTGTTAAGAACTGCCGGCATAGGCGTAGATTTAATTAGTATATACGATTTTGTGTTAAATGTGGAGTATAGTATCAATCAATTGGGGGACAAAGGATTATATTTGCACGGCGGTATTAATTTTTAACTTTGTTTCATGAATGTAGCCATTTATAGTAGAGGTGTCGACTTGGATCAGCAACAGTCTTTAAATGACTTGATTGCTGAATTGCAAAAGCATGACATCACCATTTATATCTATGCAGATTTAATCAAAAAATTTAATTTGGTTACAGGTGAAGATAAAAAATCACTCATTGCATTTGGGGCCTCCTCCGATTTACATAATAATATTGATTGTTTGATTTCCTTGGGTGGTGATGGAACGGTCTTAGACGCCATTACTTTAGTGGGGGATACCTTGATTCCAATATTGGGCATCAATTATGGACGTCTTGGTTTTTTAGCAACGATTTCTAAAGATGAACTTTCTATCATGGTAGAAGCTTTAGTCAATCGTTCTTATGTGATTGATAAAAGATCGTTGTTGCATATGGATAGTAGCCTTCCTATTTTTGAGGGTACACCATTTGCTTTAAATGAATTTGCAATTCATAAGCGTGATACTTCTCCAATGATTAAAATTCATACTTATTTGAATGGCGAGCTTTTAAATTCTTATTGGGCAGATGGGTTAATTATTGCCACACCAACTGGTTCAACCGGTTACAATATGAGTTGCAATGGTCCTATTTTATTTCCTGACTCTTCTAGTTTTGTGATTACTCCAGTTGCGCCACATAACTTAAATGTACGCTCAGTAGTCGTCCCAGACAGTTCTGTGATTTCATTTGAAATTGAAGGACGAACCGAGGAATTAATATGCGCACTAGATGCAAGAAAAGAAATTGTGCCTATAGGTATTCAAATTGCAGTTAAGAAAGAAGCATTTTGTGTGCACTTTATAAGATTGAATGAAAACAGTTTCTTATCTACATTAAGAACAAAATTGACTTGGGGTTTAGATAAAAGAAATTAATCATGCTAAAGCAAATTTTAATTTTTTGTTTTTTGATTGGCATGACAAGTTTGACTCAAGCTCAACACCTTCAATTATTGGATAATAAAGGTGAGTTTGGATGGTATAGAGGGCAATCAAGTTATAGAGGCGATATTGCTCCAGACATTTTTAAGTTTAATAAAATTTCAGGCGGCTACTATAAAAAGCAATACAATGATTATGCTGGTTTTAAATTGAATTATGAGCAGTTACAATTAGGTAGCAACGATAGTGCTTCAAAAAATATATACGCAAAAAATAGGGGCTTCTTTTTTTCACGACATTTCAACGACATTAGTTTAACGGGTGAATTTTATTTCACAAGATTTTTACCAGGCAATAAAGCTTATCGATTTACACCTTATTTAGGGGTTGGAGTTGGTTATCTTTTTGAATCAAAAGCTTCAAGTTTCGGGATAGATACAATGAGCACGCTACTTCGTCCATTACAAATTGACTCTGTCATTTTTCCAAACCATAGTGCAAGTAAAGGGATCATTCATTTTCCTGTTCAAATTGGTTTTAAATTTAATTTGACAAGACGATGGAATATTTTTGCAGAAGCGATGTACAGATTTGCATTATCGGATGAATTGGACTTTTTCCCAGATGGTCAATTGATGGTACACAGGCAAAAAAATGTATTTGCCAATAATTTTATGATTGGCGGGTCTTTTGATGAAGAAAAAATAGGGCCTGGAAATGCGCTTTCTAAATATCAACAATACCAAGGTAGTCGATCCGGTAAGGATCAGTTTTTCTCTGTTAAAGCCGGGATCTCATTTAATTTGTTAAAAATTTATGGTGAAGAGAAGTTTAAACCTGGTAAAAGATCAAAATTGGCCAGCCTAAAAGAGAAGGAAGCGGGCCAAAATAAGTCTGGATTTCTTGGCAGACTTAAATTTAAGCGTAATTAACCTGTTGATTTTCTTATTTTTGCATCATGGAAAATTTGGATTTACAAAGGCTGCCAAAACATATTGCCATCATCATGGACGGCAATGGTAGGTGGGCCGAGGAGCAGGGGCAGGATCGGTTATATGGTCATTACCATGGCGTGATCAGTGTTCGCAAAGTAGTAGAGGCAGCCACTGAAATAGGGATCCAGTACCTCACTTTATACGCTTTTAGTACAGAGAATTGGGATCGACCACAGGCCGAAGTAATGGGTTTAATGTCCTTATTTGTGGACACAATCAGTAAAGAAGTACCGGATTTACATCAAAATAACATCAGACTTCATTTTATTGGAAACTTAGATTTGTTGCCAGACGAAGCAAGACAAGCCCTCGCAAGTGCAACCCAAAAAACATCACAAAATACTGGTTTACAATTAGTTATTGCATTAAGCTATAGTAGTCGATGGGAAATTATTCAAGCGGCCAAGTCCCTTGGAGAGCTAGTTAAGAAAGGTGCATTAGATCCAGCACAGATCGATGAAACTCATTTTGTACAGGCCCTATCAACCAAAGACTTTCCAGACCCCGAACTCATGATTAGAACCAGTGGAGAGCACCGAATTAGCAATTTTCTTCTCTTTCAGTTAGCTTATGCAGAGCTCTATTTTACAGAAACCCGTTGGCCTGCTTTTGGAAAAGAGGCCTTTATTGAAGCTATCTTGGATTATCAGTCCAGAGAGCGCCGATTTGGTAAAACAAGCGCTCAAATCAACCTAAATGCCTAAAATTATTCATGTGTTTTTTTAGCTTTTTAACAAAGACTTTGAAATATTACGAGTAATTTGCGCCTCTTATAAATTATACATATATAGCCCCACCAGCAGATGCAGAAATTGACCCAGTTTACTATAGGAATACTATCCTTGCTTTTCTTATCCACTTCTAGTTTTGCCCAAGATCAAAAAGGGCAGGACTCAGTTAGCCAGATCAATGTTAAGTTGCTGGGTATTTTGAATCAAAAAACACCTTCTAAGTATAAGATTCGTTCTGTTAAAGTAGTTGGTAACCAATTCTTTGACGAAAATCTATTGCTGTCCTTATCTACCCTTAATGAGGGCGACGAAGTGGCTTTACCTGGGGGCGATAATTTTGCGAAAGCCATTCGTAAATTAATGGATCAAAATTATTTCAGTGATGTCAGTATTTATTTGACAGATCTGAAAGGGACCGAAATTGATGTTGAAATCAATGTGGTGGAAAGACCAAGGTTGGCTCGTTTTAATTTTACAGGTATTAGAAAATCGGAGACCGAAGAACTTTCTGGTAAAACAGGTTTGACTCCAAACAGAGTTGTGACCGATAATATGCGCATCACTGCAATTGAAGGCATTAAAAAATATTATGCCGAAAAAGGTTTTCAAGATGCGAGTGTTCGAATTAAAGAAACTAAAGATTCAATTCGTAAAAATCAATTGGTGCTAGATTTTATCGTATCAAAAGGACCAAAAGTTAGAATTAATAATATCAATTTCGGAGGCAACTTAATTGAAGAGACTAAATTAAAGAAGAGCTTAAAAGAGATCCACGAAAAATCTCGCTTAACCTTGTTCCCAGTCAATGACAAGCCTGCCATTGTAAAGACGACGCCTTATTCTTTTGATCAATATTTAAAAGAGCGTGGTTACTTAACGTTCTCTAAAACAAAAAAAATATTAAATCCATACGCAAGAATTGGTTTCTCATCTTCTAAATATGATACTAAAAAATACGACGAGAGCAAGGACAACTTATTGAACTATTATAACTCTTTAGGATTTAGAGATGCAGTGATTGAAAAAGATACAATTTACCATAACGCAGTTGGGCACTTAAATATTGATATGCAAATCAAAGAAGGACGTAAGTATTTCTTTGGTAATATTAGCTGGAGAGGTAATACAAAATATCCTGATTCGGTTTTATCTAGTATTTTGAATATTAAAAAAGGGGATATCTATAATAGAGAAACCTTCTTTAATAAATTAGGTAAAACACCTACTGCAGAAGGGGGCGATATCAGTGGAATTTACCAAGATGATGGTTACTTATTTTTTAGCGTCAATCCAATTGAGACAGCTGTTTACAATGACACAATAGATTTTGAAGTAAGAATCCAAGAAGGTCCTCAAGCAACTATCAAGACCATTCGTATTGCTGGCAATGAGAAGACAAAAGATTTTGTAGTTCGTCGAGAAATCAGAACAGTGCCTGGTGATAAATTCAGTCGTACTTTGTTGATTCGTTCTCAACGTGAGATCTCTCAATTAAATTATTTTGACCAAGAAAAAATCAAAATCGATCCTATTCCTAATCCTGAAGATGGAACGGTTGATATCAATTATGGTGTGGAAGAAAAGTCAAGTGATCAATTAGAATTGAGTGCTGGATGGGGTGGTTTTATTGGCTTGACTGGTACATTAGGTGTGACATTTAATAATTTCTCTTCTAAAAATATTTTCAAAAAGACGGCTTGGGATCCATTACCAATGGGAGACGGACAAAAATTAAGTATTCGTTTTCAAAGTAATGGAAAAGCATTTAGATCAACCAACTTCTCTTTCACTGAGCCTTGGTTTGGGGGCATAAAGCGAAATACTTTAACTGTAAGTGTATTCAATACAAAATTTGGACAAACCTTTGATCAATTGACAGGGATGTTTGATCCTAATGCAGCAGATTCAAGGTATATTTCGACCACGGGTGCAACGCTTTCTTTTGGTCGCCAATTGGCTTGGCCTGATGACTTTTTCTCTTTAAGTATGGGATTAAACTACACGCGTTATTTCTTAAAAGACTATGCGATTGATCCTTTCAACCTTCCTAATTTTGACAATGGAATTGTAAATAATTTAAACTTTAGAATTGCATTACAAAGAACCTCGGTAGACCAACCTTTGTTTCCAAGAACAGGTTCTACATTTTTATTGAGTGGTCAGTTGACGCCACCTTATTCTATGTTTGATCCTAATTTTGCATTCAAACAAAATCCATATGAATTATTAGAATACCATAAATGGCGTTTTAATGGAGAGTGGTTTGTACCATTAGGAAAACCAGCAGGAGAAGATCGTAATAAACAATTTGTATTGAAGTTTGCTGCTAAATATGGTTTCGTAGGAAGGTATAATTCTGATTTAGCGATTTCTCCATTTGAACGATTCCAAGTGGGAGATGCAGGTTTAAGTAATCAATTTGCATTATTAGGTTTTGATATCATTGCGCAAAGAGGTTATCCTGTATATGAATCATCCAATCCAAAAATTAATCCTGATCAACAATCTTCAAGACAGAAATTTACTATTTTCAATAAATATGCTGTAGAACTTAGATATCCGTTAAGTCTAGCTGCAAGTAGCACGATTTATGCTTTGACCTTTTTTGAAGCAGCCAATGGTTGGTATAGTATGAAAGAATACAATCCTTTTAATTTAAGAAGATCTGTTGGTGTGGGGATGCGTTTTTTCCTACCAATGTTTGGATTGCTTGGATTTGATTATGGTATTGGTCTAGATCGTTTAAATGGCACCAATTCATTGAAGGATGCGTCTAGATTTACATTTATGTTAGGATTCGAACCAGAATAATACAACTCCATTACTAAAAATAAATAACTAGATTATGAAATATATCAAATTGTTTTTATTGGGTGCTGTACTCCTTAATTTATCTTTTACTGCACAAGCACAATCAAAATATGCAGTAATTAATACAAAGTACATTTTAGATAGAATACCTGAATACAAGGAAGCAGATAAAAAATTAAAAGCCTTGGGTGATCAGTGGCAACAAGAAATTGATGAGCAACAAATGATCTTGGACAAAATGTACAAGAACTACGAAGCTGAACAGTTTATGTTGTCCGAAGACTTGAGAAAAAAGCGTGAAGATGAATTATTTATGAAAGAAAAGGCGCTGCGCGATTTACAAAAAAAGCGATTTGGCTATGAGGGGGATTTGTTCAAGGAGCGTCAAAAACTAGTGAAGCCAATACAAGATAGGGTCTATAATGCAGCTCAAAAAATGGCTACCGCCCGTTCGTATGACTTCATTTTAGATAAAAGTGAAGGAATTACCATTATATTTGCAGACCCTAAGTTGGATAAAAGTGACGATAATTAAACAAACAAACAAAAATAGACATGAAGAAAGTTTTATTTGCAGCCATCTTGTTAGTGGCATGTTCTTTTGGTAACAGCGCTACTGCACAAACTAAAATTGGTTATTTCGATGACCAAAGCGTTATCGCCTTATTCCCTGGTATCCAAGAAAAATTAGATACAGTATTAAACTCTTATGCGAAGGATTCTTTACAGGACGAGTACAACTACACTTTAAAGGATTACCAAGTAAAAGATAGTATCTACAAAAGAGATTCTGTTGATTTATCTAAAAGACCAAAGGCTTTACAAATGGCGACTGACGATTTAAATCGTTTGAAATACAAGTTGATCAACTGGCAACAGTACCAACAACAAATGATGGAGCAAAAACAAGAAGCTTTATTATTGCCATACAGACAAAAAATTGCACAAGCTTTAAGTGAAGTAGTTGCAGAGCAAAAATACAATTTGGTATTGAAGGCAGACGCTTTGTCTCCTTATGCTCAGCCATCTATCGCTGATAACTTAACGATCCGTGTTGCTTTAAGATTAAAGCTTCCAGTTCCTAAGGATATCGAAGATGCTTTCAAAGCTGCAACAGGCGGCGCTGCTAAACCAGCCACTCCAGCTAAAAAAGGTTAATATTTTTTTTCAAAAATAATTGAATACACCTCGTTGTTTTACAACGGGGTGTATTAGTTTTACGAAACAAGGGAATATAATTTTATGCAAGCACCCATTGGCGTTTTTGATAGTGGTTATGGCGGTCTAACCATTTTAAAAGAATTGAAGCAACAATTGCCTCAATATGATTATCTCTATTTAGGAGACAATGCGCGTGCACCCTATGGCACAAGATCATTTGATACAGTCTACCATTATACTCTAGAAGCAGTAGAATGGTTTTTTAAACAAGGTTGTAGCCTAGTTATTTTAGCATGTAATACTGCATCCGCTAAAGCATTAAGGAATATCCAGCAATTGGATTTACCAACTTTGGCACCAGATAAAAGAGTATTAGGTGTCATAAGACCTAGTTCAGAAACATTGGGTCAATTTTCGTCATCACATCATTTAGGAATTTTAGGTACAACAGGTACAGTGCAGAGCCAGAGTTATCCAATTGAGTTGTCCAAATTTGCACCAGAGGCAACCGTTTTTCAACAAGCTTGTCCTATGTGGGTGCCATTGATCGAAAATGGGCAACAAGAAGGCCCTGGAGCCGATTATTTTGTAAAATTATACATTGATCAACTCTTCGCGCAATCCACTCAAATTGATACCGTATTGCTAGCCTGCACCCATTATCCATTGATGGCAAAAAAGATTCAAAGCTTCTTGCCAGAAAATGTCAAATTAGTGACACAAGGTGATATTGTTGCCAAAAGCTTGGCTGCTTATTTGCAAAATCACCCAGAAATAGACCAAAACTGTAGTAAAAATGGCCAAATTCAGTTTTATACAACAGACAATCCAACCAGCTTTGAGGAACAGGGCACTGTCTTCTTTGGTCAAAAAATTGCAGCAAAACACACAGATTTAGCTTAAAAATTAAAAAAATACCCTATTTTTGCCGTCCTTTCACAGGTAGTGGTATGGTGAGTATGGTGACTGCTATAAGAACGGATTTAGAATATAAAGTATTAAACCTCAAGGGCAGATAGGAATAATCCTAATAACCCGCAAAAAAAAGTATATTATGAAACGTACATTCCAACCTCATAAACGTCGTCGTAAATCAGTTCATGGTTTCCGTAAGCGTATGGAATCAGCTAATGGTCGTAAAGTATTAGCAAGTCGCCGTAAGAAAGGACGCAAGAAACTAACTGTATCTAGCGAGAAAGGATTAAAATAATTAATCTCTATTCGTAGAAACTTATAATTTTAAAGTCCACTCGTTTTCGGGTGGACTTTTTTAATGCATCATTCATCAATGGCCAAGATTTTTACATACCAACAAAAGGATAAATTAAAGAGCAGAAAGCAAATGCAAAATTTGTTTGCCTTGGGCAAGTCAATGTCTATTGCGCCGCTTAGATTAATTTATACTTTAGAAAATATTGCCGAAGAAAATCCAGCCAATTTAGGGCCACTTGTTTTACAAGCTGGGGTAGGTGCACCAACTAAACAATTTAAAAAGGCGGTACAAAGAAATCGTGTAAAAAGATTATTAAGAGAAGCCTATCGTTTAGAACTACCTGCATTCAGAGCACAATTGCCAGCAAATGGCATAAGATTGAATATTTTTATTTTGTACATGGAAGCAAATGTGTTGCCTCAGATAGAAATCAACACAAAAATGAAATTGATATTGGATCAATTGGTAAAACGTATTTATGGGCAAGCTTAAGCAAATCATCGCCTTTCCATTTATCGTGTTGATCCGATTTTATCAATACGTTTTATCACCATATTTAGGAGGAAGCAAATGTCGTTTCACACCCACTTGTTCGCAATACACTGCCGAAGCTATCCAAAAATATGGGCCAATAAAAGGTATTGTAATGGGTATTCAAAGACTTACCAAATGCAGGCCAGGAGGGGGACATGGCTATGACCCTGTACCTTAAATAATTTTATTGGCACAAAAAAACCGCCTCTTTTGAAGACGGTTTTCACTATTTTTATTTTCGATTCAATTATTTCGCAGCAGCAAAACGATCTGCAATCACAGACCAATTCACTACATTCCAAAAAGCTGTTAAATAATCTGCTCTTCTGTTTTGGTATTTCAAGTAGTAAGCATGTTCCCAAACATCCGCTCCTAGGATTGGAGTTCCTTTCACTTCGGCTACATCCATTAATGGGTTGTCTTGATTTGGTGTAGAGCTTACTTCTAATTGACCATCCTTTACAATCAACCAAGCCCATCCGCTACCAAAACGCGTCATACCTGCGGCAGCAAATTTTTCTTTGAATGCATCAAAGCTTCCAAAGCTTGCATCAATTGCAGCAGCTAATGCTCCTGTTGGGTTGCCACCTGCATTTGGCGCTAAGCTATTCCAAAAGAAAGTATGGTTCCAATGTCCACCACCGTTGTTTCTTACTGCAGGGCTGATGCTACCAGCAACCGCTACTAATTCTTCTATTGTTTTGCCTTCGTTAGGCGTTCCAGCAACCGCTTTATTTAAATTGTCAACATACGCTTGATGGTGTTTGCCATGGTGTATTTGCATAGTTAATGTATCAAAATGTGGTTCTAAGGCTTCGTGTGCATATGGTAATGCAGGTAATGTAAATGACATATTGCTTTATTTTATTTGTGAATGTTTGAATGTCAAAATTACAATGCTTTGCGCTGATTTAAGCGACTTGCTGCCTTTTTTTAGTTAAATATAATTTCAAGTGATACTAGACTAGTAAATAAATAGCTTTCCTTCGTAATCCTAAAAACGGATTACTTCAGAAACTATTTATTTACAGCACTTGTATAGGAATTTAGCAATAAACATAGTACCCCGAAGCCGATTTCGGTTCCTTCCGCATGAGGATGAGGGGTAGCTATGTTTGTTACTACAATAGCTCCTTTCGAAAAAAGAAAACAGATTACGCAGGAAAGCTATTTTTTACTTAGCTATTAAAGAAAAAAAAGGAAAAGCAAATAGTTAGCGTTTCGCTTTAAAGAAGGATTGCATTAAGGCAGCGCATTCTTCTTGCAGGATGCCTCCAGTGAGGGTAGTGGAAGGATGGAAGGGATTTTTTTCTGTGACGCGTCGGTAACTGTTTTTTTCATCGTAGGCGCCAAATACGATATGTCCAATCTTGTTCCAATATAGAGCACCAGCGCACATCAAGCAAGGTTCTAGGGTAACATAAAGCGTCGCTTCTGGCAGGTATTTGGATTGCAAGTTTTCACATGCACTAGAAAGGGCAAGAATTTCAGCGTGGGCTGTAACGTCTTTCAAAAGTTGTACTTGATTGTATCCTTTGGCAATCACCTGGTCGTTCATCACAATGACTGCACCCACTGGTACTTCATCTTCATCAAAAGCCCTCTTAGCTTGTAAGAGGGCTTGACGCATATAGACTTCATGTTTGTTTTCCACTAGATTGTATGCTGCTTATAATTTTTGGATACGAATATTTCTGTACCAAACTTTATCGCCATGATCTTGTAAACTGATATGTCCTGAAAATACTTTTCCGAAATCAGGTGATTCGCCTTTTGAGAATTTACTTCTTCTAATCAATTCCTTCCAGCTATCATCTCCCAAATGTGTATTGACAGTTGTTACACCATTTAATTTCATGACCAACGTTCCTTTGTTCACAATGATGTCTACTTGATTCCATTGCTCAGCAGGTTTAACGCCAGACTCATCGCCTACGATAAGATCATATAAATTACCTGCTCTGTGGCTAATGATTTTACTATCTGGATGACCATCATTATCTAGGACTTGCATCTCAGGTCCTGTATGCCAAGTATTTTTATATTTTGAAGGATCATTTTGCACAAAAAAGATAATACCGCTATTTCCATTTTTAGAAATTTTCCATTCTAATTGTAAATGAAAATTGGTAAAGCTTTCATTGGTTACAATATCACCACCACCAACTTTAACGGAAGGGTCAAACATTAAAGCGCCATCTTCTACTTTCCATGATTCGCCAGCAGTTGTTTTTCCGAATGTATGCCAACCATTTTTTGTTTTACCATCAAATAATGAGATCCATTTTTCTTGCGCATTTACTTGGTTAAAGCCAAGTGCTGCACAAATGATTAAGGTTAAAGCAAGCAATTGTTTTTTCATGATTATTAGTTGAGGCGTTAAAAAAAATAGGGTGTATCTGCCACTAATTTTTGATTGAATTGGAATTATTTTTTTAATAATAAAATATATTTCACCATCGCTTCTGCATCTTCTTGGCTAAGATTTGCATGCGCTGTCATTGGGATTGCGCCCCAGTTACCACTACCGCCTTTGATAATTTTTCCGGCTAACATTTCGATATTATCATCTGTATTTTCATACTTAGCAGCCACCTCTTCGTATGCAGGACCTATATTTTTTTCAGCTACTTTATGACAAGTCAAACAGTCGCTACCTGCAATCAATGCCAATCCTTTTGCATAATCTGGATTGTCAGACAATTTAGGTTCAGAACTTGTTGCTGTTTCTGTTGTTGTTTCATTTTTTGTTGCTCCACCACCACATGCTACTAATAAAAGGGCTACTGAAAGGGTGTATAAAATTTTACGCATTGTATTTTGTTTGATTGTGTAAATTGAAAGTTGATTAAAATGATTAAATTCCTAATATTTTTTTATTAAATGCTTCGTCAGATCCAGTGCTAGCAAAATCGTCAAATGCTTTTTCGGTGACAGGGATGATATGGTTTTGAATAAATACAGCGCCTTCGGCTGCGCCCACTTCGGGGTGTTTTAAACAACATTCCCATTCCAACACTGCCCAGCCTTTATAATCATAAGCTGCTAACTTGCTAAAGATACTTTTAAAATCTACTTGACCATCACCAAGTGATCTAAATCTTCCTGCACGATCAATCCAATTTTGATAACCACCATACACACCTTGTTTTGCACTTGGATTGAATTCGGCATCCTTTACATGAAACATTTTAATACGTTCATGGTAGGCGTCGATATAACCTTTATAGTCCATGCATTGTAAAACCAAATGCGATGGATCAAATAACAAACAAGCACGTGGATGTTGTCCTACTTTATCTAAAAATAGTTCATAAGAAACACCATCGTGTAGATCTTCTCCTGGATGAATTTCATAACATAAATCTACACCTGCTGCATCAAATTCATTTAAAATTGGTAACCATCTTTTGCCTAATTCTGTGAAGCCTGTTTCCACTAAACCTGCAGGTCTTTGTGGCCAAGGATAAACAGTATGCCATAATAATGCACCACTAAAAGTGGCGTGTGCATTTAATCCTAAATTTTGAGATGCTTTTGCTGCATATTTTAATTGCTGCACGGCCCATTCAGTTCTTGCTTTAGGGTTGCCTCTATATTCAACTGGTGCAAAGCCATCAAACTGCGCATCATAGGCAGGATGCACCGCTACCAACTGTCCTTGTAAATGTGTTGATAATTCTGTGATCTCTAATCCAGCAGCTTGCACTATACCTTTGATCTCGTCGGCATAAGTTTTACTCTCTGCTGCTTTTTGCAAATCAATACAGCGTGCGTCCCAACTTGGAATTTGCACACCCTTGAAACCCAATCCAGCAGCCCATTTACAGATACCTTCTAAGGTATTGAATGGAGGTTGATCTCCTAAGAATTGTGCTAAAAATATTCCTGGTCCTTTTACTGTTGTCATATTTTAATAATTGCCTTTTTAAATAGTATGTGCTGTCCATTTTTGATCAGAACTAGCAGATAAAACTACATTATCTATAAATGCCATCCCTCTAATACCATCTTCTACGCCCGGAAAATCTAACATTTCGGGGGTTGGAGTAGTGCCATCTATTTTTGCTGACAAAGTGAGTGCAAAGTTTCTATAAATATTTGCAAATGCTTCTAAATAGCCTTCTGGATGCCCGCCCGGCGTGCGGCAATTATGGGTTGCAAAGCTGGATAAATGTGCACCATAGTTAGCACCAGCTCTTAGAATTTGTGTAGGTTGATCCAGCCATTTTACGATCAATGAATTGGGTTCATGTTGAAACCATTCAACGCCACCCAACTCGCCGTATACTCTAATTTTTAATGCATTTTCTTCTCCTGCTGCAACTTGCGATGCCATTAGCACACCCTTTGCGCCATTGTCAAATTTTAATAGTACTGCACCGTCATCATCCATCACACGGCCTTCTACTAAGGTGTTTAATTCAGCACAGATGTCGGTAATTTTTGCACCAGTAATGTATTCAGCTAAATGTGCAGCATGCGTTCCAATATCGCCCATCACAGAACTCTTACCCGATTTTTTTGGGTCCGTTCTCCAAGCTGCTTGCGCATTGCCTTCTCTTTCGGATAATCTACTTAACCATCCTTGAGGATATTCCACCCAAACCTTACGAATCTTACCCAGCTTACCTTCACGCACCATGGCCTTGGCTTGTTTAACCATTGGATAACCAGAATAAGTATGTGTTAAGCAAAGTGTTAAACCTGTTTCATTGAGTTTTTGTTGCAATAATTTTGCTTCTTCTAAAGAGAATGTAATTGGCTTTTCAATCACCACATTGAATCCATTTTCTAAGGCCATCATGGCCGGTGCAAAATGCGCGAAATTAGGCGTTACAATGGTCACGAAATCAATGCGTTCATCGGCGGGCAATTGCGCTTCTTTCGTAATCATTTCCTCGTATGTTAAATAGGTTCTTTCTTTTGGAAGAAATAAAGCTTCCCCAGAAGCTACTGCAATTTCAGGATTGATACTGAGCGCGCCACAGGTAACTTCAATGAGTCCATCCATATTAGCAGCAAGTCGATGTATGGCACCAATAAATGCATCTTTACCGCCACCTACCATACCCATGCGTAGTTTTCTATTCATTATATAGGGATTTTTTTAAGCTTAAAACAGGCTGATTGTGTCATAATAACACTATAAGCCTTTTGTAAGAGCAATTTCCTCATTATTTCTCAAAAAACCCCTTTTTTTCTTGTAAAATATTTGAAAAGAATGCAAAAATAAAATTACATTTATAAACGCATCTAATGATAAAATTACATTTATAAACGCATCTAATGCTTGCTAATGATGTCTTCACCAATGAATAGACGAAAATTATTAAAACAAGTTGTATCCGGTTCTGCCGCTTTCGCTGCTGGTTTGGTATTGCCAGATCAAGTGAAAGCACAAGTAGAAAATGCATCCAGCTTTATAACGGATTCTGCTAAATTAAAAGGCAATATCAACCATAGTGTTTGTAGATGGTGTTACAGTGATTTGAGTTTGGAAGATTTATGCAAGGAGGTAAAACGTATTGGATTTAATGCGATTGATTTATTGAAACCAAACGAATGGGATACAGTAAAAAAATATGGCATTGATTGTTCTATGTGTTATACTGCCGGTGAAACAAGTTTGACAAAAGGCTGGAACAATCCGATACATCATCCTTGGTTGATCAAAGATTATTTGGAAGCAATTCCTTTAGTAGCAGCAGCTGGCTATAAAAATTTAATTTGTTTTTCGGGTAATCGTAATGGCATGGATGATGCTACCGGATTGAAAAATTGTGTGGAAGGTTTAAAACAAATCATGCCATTGGCTGAAGCGAAAGGCGTGACCATACATATAGAATTATTCAATTCAAAAGTAGATCATAAGGATTACATGGGCGATAAGTCTGCATGGGGTATTGAACTTTGCAAACAACTCGGTTCTCCAAATTTTAAAATCTTATTTGATATTTATCATATGCAAATTGACGAGGGAGATATCATCCGTTCTATTCAAGATAGTCACGCTTATTTTGGTCATTACCACACAGCTGGTGTGCCAGGTAGACATGAATTAGATGATCGTCAAGAATTAAATTATCCAGCAATTATGCGTGCGATCAAAGCCACTGGTTACAATGGTTATGTGGCACATGAATTCATTGCAACTAACCCAGATAAAATTAGTTCACTCAAGCAAGCTGTTACAGTTTGCGATATTTAAATTTTGCTTTTTAAAACCAATCATAACAACTTATAAATTTTTTACAATGGCCGAACAACAGTATGACGCAATCGTAGTAGGTTCTGGAATCAGTGGCGGATGGGCTGCAAAAGAGCTTACAGAAAAAGGACTTAAAGTCTTGATGTTAGAGCGTGGAAGAAACATCGAACACATTAAGGATTATGTAAATGCTGATAAAGAAGCATGGGATCATCCACATAGAGGTGGTAGAACACAACAGATGATCGAAGATTATCCTGTATTAAAACGTGACTATCCATTGAACGAAACGAATTTAGATTATTGGTGTTCTGACAAGGATCATCCTTATACTGAAACAAAACGTTTTGATTGGTTTAGAGGATACCATGTAGGTGGACGTTCTTTAATGTGGGGTCGTCAATCTTACCGTTGGGCCGATATGGATTTTGAAGCGAATGCAAAAGAGGGCATTGCGGTTGACTGGCCTGTGCGTTATAAAGATATTGAGCCATGGTATGATTATGTAGAAAAATTTGCAGGTATTTCTGGTAATAGAGACGGTATCGATTTATTACCTGATGGACAATTCTTACCTCCAATGGATTTGACTTGCGTGGAAAAAGATGTGGCTGCAAGAATTAAAGAAATTTATAAAGGAAGTCGTCATTTAATCATTGGTCGTACAGCCAATATTACAGTGCCACACGAAGGACGTCCAGGTTGCCAGTTTAGAAATAAATGTTGGCTGGGTTGTCAGTTTGGTGGATATTTCAGTACACAGTCTTCTACTTTACCAGCTGCAATGGCAACAGGCAATTTAACTTTAAGACCTTGGTCAATTGTAACAGAAATCAATTACGACAAAGATAAAAAGCGTGCGACAGGTGTTACGGTATTAGATGCAGAAACAAATAAAACAATTGAGTACAAAGCAAAAATCATTTTTGTGAATGCTTCTACTTTAAATAGTACTTGGCTCTTGATGAACTCTGCTACTGATGTTTGGGAAGGTGGATTGGGAAGTAGCAGCGGTGCATTGGGTAAATATTTAATGGACCACCATTTAGGGAATCGTGCAGGTGGAACAATTGAAGGGTACGAAGACAAATACACTTTTGGTCGTCGTGCCAATGGTTTCTATATCCCAAGATTCAGAAATATCAATGGTGAAAAACGTGATTACATCAGAGGATTTGGTTACCAAGGTAGCGCCAACAGGGCTGGATGGGGTCATGATGTGGCTGAAGTAAGTATCGGTGGTAAATTTAAAGATGCTTTGACTGAACCAGGTGGATGGTCTATTGGTATGATGGGCTTCGGTGAAATGTTACCAGATGAAACAAACAAAGTGACTTTAGATAAAACGAAGAAAGATAAGTGGGGATTGAATGTCTTGAACATTGATTGCGAATTGAAAGACAACGAAATCAAAATGCGTAAAGACATTTTAGAAGACGCAAAAGAAATGTTGGAGCGTGCAGGTGCTAAAAATGTACAAGGGTATGAAGGAGATGGTACACCAGGTAGAGGTATTCATGAAATGGGTACAGCTCGTATGGGTAGAGATCCTAAGACTTCTGTATTGAATGGCAATAACCAAGTATGGGATGCTCCGAATGTATTTGTGACAGATGGTTCTTTCATGACAAGTGCAAACTGTGTAAACCCTTCATTGACTTATATGGCATTCACAGCTAGAGCTGCAAATTTTGCTGTATCAGAATTGAAAAAAGGAAACTTATAATTTAATTTTTAAAAAAATATTTTATGATAAACAGAAGAGAAGCCCTTTCTAGAGTTGCCATCATCATGGGTGGAACAGTGTTAGGTGCAGAAGCTTTTTTGACAGGTTGTAAAACCAACACCAAGGGTGTGACTTTCTCGCAAGCAGATATTGATTTTTTAAATGAAGTTGGTGAAACCATCTTGCCTGCAACTGATACACCAGGCGCAAAAGCTGCAAATGTCGGTGCTTTCATGCAAATTATGGTAAGTGATTGTTACGAAGCAAAGGACCAAGAAATTTTTATGAAGGGCATGGAGGAATTGAATGCTGCTTCTAAAAAGCACCACAATAAAACGTTCATGGAATCTACACCAGAAGAGCGTACTGCTTTTTTAACTGAATTAGATAAAGAAGCAAAGGAGTATCAAAAAAATAAAAAACAAGAAGACCCTACGCATTACTTTACGATGATGAAGCAATTGACTTTGTCTGGTTTGTTCACTTCTAAAATAGGTGCAACAGAAGTATTGAGGTATGTAGCTGTTCCTGGTAAATTCGAAGGTTGTGTGCCTTATACAAAAGGAGAAAAAGCATGGGCTACTTCTTAGTAGAAAAAAATAGTCATTGAGCCTCCATAGGAGGCTCAATTTTTTACAATTATTCATTCCGTTTTCAATTTTATATTATGTCAAATTCAAGAAGAAGTTTTTTACGCGGTGCCGCATTAACAGGGGTAGCATTATCGATGCCGTTTAAAAATGAGTTGATGGCAATGGCTGTAAATTCAAAGCCATTTGGTTTACAATTATGGTCCATTAAACAAGCTTTATATAAAGATACTTTGGGTGTTTTAAAACAGGTTGCTGCGCATGGCTATAAAAAAATAGAAGGCTTTGACGGTGACTTGGGCTTATTTTGGGGCATGAAAAATACAGCGTTCAAAAAAGTGATGGATGATTTAGGAATGAATATGGTTTCAACGCATTGCGACAATACGAATGATTTTAAATCTTTCGAACTTAAAGTAACTCAAGCTGCTGAAATAGGTGTAAAGTATTTAATCTGTCCGCATAAGGGAGCTCAACCTACTATCGATCACTACAAAAAATTTGCAGACGAGTTCAATACATGTGGTGCAATTGCAAAAAAACATGGGATTCGTTTTGCCTATCATAACCATGATTATTCTTTTGTCCCAATGAATGGCATTGTGCCTCAAGACGTCATGATGAAAAATACCGATCCTGCGTTGGTTGATTTTGAAATGGATTTATATTGGACAAGGGTTGCAAAAGTGGATCCTCTAGCTTATATGGACCAATTTCCAAATCGTTTTAAATTAGTACATGTTAAAGATTTAATTAAAGCCAATACCCCAGAAGGACATGAGTCTTGTGTTATTGGTAAAGGCACGATTGATTATAAAAGCTTATTACCAGCAGTGGCAAAGCGTGGTGTTCAACATATGTTTGTTGAACAAGAAGCTTATACTGGAACCAATGAATTGGATTCAGCTAAAGACAATGCAGCTTATATGAAAACCTTGAATTGGTAAAATATATAATGTAGAATTTAAAAAGGGACACGATTTCGTGTCCCTTTTTTTATAGTTGAAATACGTATGTCGCATTATGCTACTTCAAAAGAATGCCTTGCTTTTGTATCTCTACAATGGCATTATACAATGCATCAAGATTATCTACAGTATTGAAGGCATTGATCGAATACCTTAAATACACATCATTGCCTTGACGCATAATTGGTACTTCTATTTTATAATCCAAAAATAAAGTTCTTTGTAATTTTTCTGGATCAGGCGTTTGAATAGGAATACTAATCATTTGTCCTATCCATTCACTATTGAGTGGGCAAATTGGTTTGCTATTGAATAGGGTAAAAAATCTTTGTGCATGATCCAAAACCATTTGATGGCATTTTTGTCCAACTGCTTTCCAGTCATGTTGCTCCATGAATTCAATACAAGCATCCACGGTTAAGAAAGCCGAAAAGTCTCTGGTGCCAATCATTTGGTGGTAGTCTAAGAAATTGGAATGCGATGGCTTGGCAGCTTGATAGCCCCAACTTACAATCATTGGATCACAAATAGGTTGTACTGATTTTGCAGCGTATAAGAAGGAACATCCTTTTGGTGCCATCATCCATTTATGACAAGCCCCTGTGTAAAAATCTGCTTGTATTTTACTTAAGTCCAATGGGATATGTGCCGGTGCATGTGCGCCATCCACAATTGTGATGAGTCCTTTTTCTTTCGCTATGGCACAAATTTCTGCAGCTGGTAAAATTAAACCAGTCGCACTAGTGATATGTGAAATAAAAATTGCCTTGGTCTTTTCATTACATCCTTTAAAAAAATCTTCGATAAATTGTGCTTTATTGACAATCGGAAGATTGATTTTTTGTCTACGATAAATCGCGCCTTTTTTCTTGCAATAATAATCCCAGGTTCTATCACAAGCACCATATTCAATGTCTGTCGCTAAAATTTCATCCCCCGCATTTAAAGGAAAACTTTTTGCAATCATATTGACTGCAAAACTTGGATTGGTGACATACACTAAATCATCTCTGTCGGCACAGTTTAAAAACTTTGCCAAGGCTGCTCTTGAATCTGCAAGGTATTGGTACCCATCAAATGCAATGAACTGCACAGGCTCTGCTTCTAAAACCCTTTGCCAGTCTTGGTATTTTTGGAAGATTGGTTTTGGCGTAGCACCAAAAGACCCGAAATTCAAAAAATGAATATCGGGTCTTAATAAAAATTGATCTTTTAAAGATTCCATAGTTTGTTTTTATACACCTAAGCTCCAACCATCACGATAAGTTCGTTTTACAAACTGATTCGCTAAGTCGAAATTGGTGATTTTCATATTTGGACCATCCCACATTAATTGAATATTTCTTCCGGGATAGCTCGTCAATCCTTTTGCATCATTGACTTTGATATCATAAGAACGAATAGCTAAATTACCCATCAATACTGATTCCGTCAATGGTCCTGCGATATCAAAATTTGAACTCAATACTTTTGCTTCCTTACTTCCTGGTCCTGCGATACAGGCTTCCACCCAAGCCGCATAGTGACCATTATCGCCATTTTTAACTCTATCAATGCTTTGTGGCACTTTTGTAGTTGCTGTTAAATTCGTTGGCAATAATTGAGGGTTTGCACCGTAGGTACCTGCCATCATTTTGCCTTTTGTTCCTTCAAAAATGATACCGTTGCCGCCATCGCCCATCATTTCGTTTGGTCCTAATTCTGCTGGTCTTTCTGGTTGAATACCTCCATCCATCCAATGTAATTTTACATCTGGTTTTCCATTTTGTCCTTTGAAAGTTAAAATGATATGGGATGCTGCTGGTGGACTGTCTGGTGAATACACTCTTTGCCATGGTGCAGTGTATCTTGTTGCTACACTACATTCTGCAGATACTGGATAGCCTAATCCTAACACCGCAAAACCTGGTGCCATAATATGACAAGCCATATCACCTAATGCGCCGGTTCCGTAATCCCACCATCCTCTCCAGTTAAACGGTAATACGTCATCAAAATAAGCCTTTTGAGGGGCAGTCCCCAACCATAAATCATAATCTAAGCCTGCAGGAATTGCAGAGGCAGTGGTTGGACGAATTACACCTTGTGGCCAAACAGGACGGTCTGTATAACAATAAATAGTGTGTACATCGCCGATCAATCCTGCATTGTACCAATCTTGCAACATACGTACTCCGTCTCCTGAAGCACCTTGGTTTCCCATTTGTGTGACTACATTATATTTATGTGCAGCTTCTGTCATGATCCTAGCTTCGTAGATATCATGTGCCATAGGCTTTTGTACATAGACGTGTTTATTTAATTGCATTGCTGCCATGGCTTGTACGCCATGCATATGGTCTGGAGTAGAAACAGAAACTGCATCAATCAATTTGTGTTCTTTCTCTAACATCTCTCTATAATCCTTATAATATTTTGCTTTCGGATATCTTTGACGACTCTTTACAGCTTGACGATCATCTACGTCACATAAGAATGCGATATCTGCTTTCCCGCTTTGATAAAATGACCATAAGTCACTCTCTCCTTTACCTCCAGCACCTATACCGGCAACTTGTAATTTATCACTTGGAGCGGTAAATCCTGGACCCCCTAATACATGTCTAGGGACAATGTAAAATCCGCCTATAGCCAATGCGGCATTTTTGACAAAATCTCTTCTTGATTTTACGGTTTTTTTCATAGCAATCATTTAAAAAGGAGTGGCACTCCTTTGGGTTTTTAAGTAGGTTAAATTATTAAAAATTGGCCATATGTTGAAATTATTTTTATGAACGTATAAATTGACATTGGTTTGGGGATTAAAGTTTAAATTGCTATACATTTTAAAGCTATGAATACACAGTTAGAAGCATTAAGACAGTATTTTCAGTCAGGGGCGACCCAGTCTTTTGATTTTAGACTTTTACAACTTAAAAGACTAAAACAGGCTGTGCTTGACAATGAGCATGCATTGTATAAAGCGCTTTATGCCGATTTAAAAAAAACAGATGAAGATGCTTGGGCAACAGAAATAGGGTTTTTCTTAAGTGAATTAAACTATACCATTAAGCATTTAAAAGCTTGGATGGAACCTAATTCGGTCCCAACCAATTTGGTCAATATGCCTTCCACAAGCTATACCATACAAGAACCTTTGGGCGTAGTTTGCATTATTGCTCCTTGGAATTATCCTTTTCAATTATTATTTACACCATTGATTGGTGCGATTGCAGGTGGCAATTGTGTGGTCTTAAAACCAAGTGAATTTGCGCCAGCAACTGCTGCTGTGATGGGTAAGATGATTGCTGATTTATTTCCAGAAAACTATATCATGTATTTAGAAGGGGATGGCGCTGCGGTGCTTCCTCCATTGCTTACTGAAAATAGGTTCGACCATATTTTTTATACGGGTAGTACCATGGTCGGGAAAATCATTTACAAGTTAGCAGCCGAACATTTAGTACCAGTGACTTTAGAGTTAGGCGGCAAGAGTCCTGCGGTGATTTGTTCAGATGCCAATTTGAGAGTGGCTGCGCGTCGTTTAGCAAATCCTAAATTTTCTAATTGTGGTCAAATGTGTATTGCACCTGACTATATTTTAGTGCCTCATGCATTAAAAGATGCGCTTATTCAAGAATTAATCATTGCACTTCAAGCATTCTATGGTGCAGATGCAGAAAATTCTGAACATTATGGTAAAATAATTAATGACAAACAATGGCTGCGTCTAACTTCTTATTTAGGGGATGGCAAAATTGTTTATGGAGGAAAGTCCAATAGAGAAAAATTATTCATTGAGCCTACTATTTTGACAGATGTTCTTCCAGATGCTAAAATTATGCAAGACGAAATTTTTGGCCCTATCCTGCCTATTCTAACGTATGATAATAGGGAAGCCGCTTTGGCGATTATTCAAAAAAATCCAAACCCATTGGCTTTCTATGTGTTCACAGAAAATAAAAATGATGAAGCCTTTTGGTTAACCAATGTGCCTTCTGGCGGTGCTTGCGTAAACAATGCAACAATGCATATCACCAATCATGAATTACCTTTTGGTGGTAGAGGTTATAGCGGTACAGGTGGCTATCATGGTAAATTAAGTTTTGATACTTTTACGCATACGAAGTCGGTTTTAAAAACACCAACCTGGATTGATCCTAGTTTTAAATACCCACCATATAAAGGCAAGGGCTGGTTGATAAAAAAATTAATTGGATAAAGGCATTGTATAAATAGATGTACTTAAATAAATATAAAAATATGATTATTAAAATAGCTATTGCAGTGGGGGTATTAGTGACTGCAGCATTATTGATGAAGAAAAAGGATATGACCTATCGTCAATCTATTTTAAAGACAATCTATCCTGCCATCATGTGGTCTTCAGGAAAGGCTGGATCTAAGCAAGTGCAAGTGAATCATGATTTGAAAAAAGGTACAATTGAATTTTATAGTTTAACAACAAAAGACATTACAGGTAATGCATTTAGTTTTGAGCAATTCAAGGGAAAAAAAGTATTGATTGTAAATACAGCGAGTGATTGTGGTTATACTGGTCAGTATGAAAATTTAGAAAAATTATCTAAACAGTTTGCGGGGTCATTAGTTGTAGTTGGCTTTCCTGCCAATGATTTTAAAAATCAAGAAACTAAAGACGATCAAGCCATTGCTGCTTTTTGTCAAAAAAATTATGGCGTAAGTTTTCCCTTAATGTCTAAGTCGGTTGTCATCAAATCAAATGAACAAAATCCAGTGTATACTTGGTTAAGTAGTGCCAATTTAAACGGCTGGTGTAATCAAGTGCCTGCCTGGAATTTCTGTAAATATTTAATCAATGAGCAAGGTGTATTGACAAATTATTTTCCAATGAGTATTGACCCATTAGATACAAAAATCATTGAAGCCATTAAACAGTAATGGGTCGAATTTTTACAAAATAAATTGTAGGATTCTGCCTTAATTGATAGGACAATGCTCATGGTAGTTCTCTAATACAATTTTACCAGAGTCAATTTCCATGCCTTTGAATTTTTCTTTGATCTCATCCAATATCGCTTCGATGCCTTCGCGCTCTGTAATGCGCACCAATTGGTTTCTATATTCTTTGATATTTGGTAAGCCTCTTAAGTAGTTGGCATAATGTCTGCGCATTTCGTTGATGCCACCAATGGGTCCCTTCCATTCTAAAGATTTAATTAAATGTTTTCTTGCTACTTCTACACGTTCTTCGACAGTAGGGGATTTCATTTTTTCGCCAGTCGCTAAAAAATGCTTGATCTCTCTAAAGATCCATGGATAACCAATTGCAGCCCTGCCGATCATTACACCGTCAACGCCATATTTATTTTTGTATTCTAATGCTTTCTCTGGAGAATTAATATCCCCGTTGCCAAAAATTGGAATATGTATTCTTGGATCGTTTTTAATATTACCAATGATGGTCCAATCTGCCTCGCCTTTGTACATCTGCACTCTTGTTCTCCCATGAATGGCCAATGCTTTAATGCCCACATCTTGTAATCTTAATGCCGCTTCATGCACATTTAAATTACTATCATCCCATCCTAATCTAGTTTTTACGGTTACCGGCAGGTTGGTGCTTTTTACCACCGCTTCGGTTAAACGTACCATCAAATCAAGGTCTCTTAATACGCCTGCACCAGCCCCTTTCATCGCTACTTTTTTTACGGGGCAACCAAAATTAATATCAATTAAATCTGGGTTCACCGTGTCTACTATTTTGGTACACAAAGCCATTGCTTCCTCATCTCCCCCAAATATCTGAATGCCTATTGGGCGCTCATAATCATAAATATCTAATTTCTGTTTGCTTTTGATGGCATCTCGAATCAAGCCCTCACTACTAATAAATTCAGTATACATGAGGTCGGCTCCATTGTCTTTACACACGGCTCTAAATGGGGGGTCACTTACGTCCTCCATAGGCGCTAATAAAAGCGGAAAATCTGGTAATTGTATGTTCCCTATAGATACCATATGAATTCATTATCTTGCATCTAACCGATACGGTGGCAAAGGTACCAATTAATTGCATTGACATGTATACTAATGAAAATTCTATTTTTAATATGAGCCCTGGATTCAGGATGGTGCTATTTATATCCATGACTGGATTGAGTATGATTCTTGGGGGCTTAATTACGTTTTCGATTGTAGCTGCTGCATTGAATACGCCATTCACAGATATTCAGTCTGTTTTACTGCGTCCCGAAAATACCAGTTTGACACAAATTGCCAATGCATTTGCTTCTATTATTGGCTTTGGTGTGCCAGCTTTAGTGGTGGCTTATTTTACCAAAGGAAGTTTCGCTTCTAATTTAGGATTCAAGCCTATCACTAATGAGAAACAAGTAGGGATTGTTATTTTACTCGCTTTCACTGGATTGATATTGAGTGGTGCATTGGGAGACTTGACAGATAAAATTACTTTTTCGAATAGCATTAGAACTTGGGCAACCAATTTAGAAGCCCAATATAAAAAAGCATTGATGGCGATGACGCACATGCGTTCCATTTGGGATTTATTACTTGCAATTGTAGCGATTGCAGTGGTGCCAGCTATAGTAGAGGAATTGTATTTTAGAGGGACGCTTCAAAAAATAATCACAGACTGGTCTGGTAAGCCATACGTAGCAATTGTGATTACTGCTATTTTATTTAGCGCATTTCATTTTTCTTATTTTGGTTTTCTGTCTAGAATGTCATTGGGTATTGTTCTTGGCTTAATATACTATTTTACAAAAACCATTTGGTTGCCTATGCTCATGCATTTTGTCAACAATGCGATTGGCGTAACGGCATTGTATGTAGTAAGAAATAATCCCAAAAAAATAGATCAAGTAATGGATTCTAATCTGACTTATTACTGGGTGATCATTGGATTGATTGCATTGTTTATATTGTTCAAACAATTAAAAAAGACCACAGATGGCGTTTAATTTTTCTGTTTTTAAAGTAAGGGCATTGTCTGCTATTGTCTTTGTGTTGATCATGTTAGCAGGCTTACTCTTTAATGGCTGGTCCTATTTTACTTTATTTTTGTTGATACAAATTGGTTGCTTATATGAGTATCAGAAAATAATGCGTATCATTTTTCCTTCTTACAATCAGATTTCAAAAATGCATCAATGGGGCGTGTTTGTGGTGGGTATATTGATGATGACTAGTTTAGCACCTACTGATATCGTTTTACCAACTTCAATACTTAATACATTGCCACAAGCTTATCAAGGCATTGGTTTAAGGTGGATTGGTTTGAAAGCCATGCCAGTTGCATTGGTATTGATGATGGTGGCAGATGTATTTGCAAGAAAAGCGGAAGTTAAAAATATTGCAATTAGTTTTTTTGGCTTTATTTATATTTCAATTAGTCTATCCTTGTTTTATGCTATGCGAGGCATGTTTTTGAATTCAGCTATGTCTATGTTTTTTCCAAATATTGAATTGATGGTGCCTATTTTAGTCATTGTAACCGTTTGGGTGAATGATACCATGGCGTATATTGTTGGTTCATTTATTGGTCGTACGCCTATATCGCCCATCTCGCCTAAGAAAACATGGGAGGGTACGATTGCTGGTGTCCTCTTATCAGTTGTGCTTTTATCTACTGTGGCAGGTCAATATATTCCTATCGCAACGAAGTACCTTTATTTGATCACTTTTGTTGCATCTGTGATGGGTAATTTTGGGGATCTTTTTGAAAGTAAATTAAAACGTTTGGCAGGCGTGAAAGACAGTGGTAGTATGATGCCTGGCCATGGTGGCTTCTTAGATCGATTTGACTCTATCTTGTTTGCTGGTCCATTTGTTTGGATATTGCTTCAATTTATCTTTTAGATGAATTACCTTTGCCCAAACTACTATTTATGACCATACACAGAGAAGGAACAGCTACAATTGCATTGGTTGCATTTGTTGTGGGTGTTTTGAATTTAATTAATTTCTCTTATTTATTTCCAATTAGTTCCATATTGGGTTGGTCAGTTTTTGCGCTTACAATCGCTTTCTTTTTATTCATTGTATCTTTCTTTAGAATGCCCAATCGTACATTAACATTGGATCCTTCAGCGATTGTGTCTCCTGCAGATGGCAAAGTGGTGGTGATAGAGGAAGTGATGCCAGATGAGTTTTACAAAGAACCAAGAATTCAGATCAGTGTTTTTATGAGTCCTGCGAATGTACACGTGAATCGTTTGCCAGTTGCAGGTAAGATCATCTATAACCAATACCATCCTGGAAAATATTTAG
The DNA here is from genome assembly GCA_039798125.1 of Bacteroidota bacterium. Taxonomy (GTDB): domain Bacteria; phylum Bacteroidota; class Bacteroidia; order Chitinophagales; family Chitinophagaceae; genus Sediminibacterium. The sequence goes on from JBDKGO010000006.1 coordinate 38,173, forward strand.
TGGCATGGCATCCTAAGTCTTCTACTGATAATGAAAGATGGTCTGTGGTGGTTGAAAATGAAAAGGGTACGATATTATTAAAACAAATTGCTGGCGCGCTTGCTAGAAGAATTTGTAATTATGCTGCTGTTGACAGTGCATTCAATCAGTGCGATGAATATGGTTTCATTAAATTTGGTAGCAGGGTAGATTTGTTATTGCCAATTGACACGAAAATCAATTGCAACATTGGAGATACCGTTCAAGGCGGTGTCACTGTTTTAGCAAGATGGTAATCAAATAGGGCACAGCTATAAAATATTTTCCAACTCTTTTAAATGGGTGATCGTATAAGTCGCAGGAACCGTTGGCACCACTTGAATGTGGTTCACAAAAATGGTATCCATTCCTATATTGATTCCGCCTTGTATATCTGCCGACTCATTATCGCCAATCATAATACTTTTTTCAACACTTGCATTGGCGTTTTTTAAAGCATATTCAAAAATTTCCTTTTGCGGTTTTAAACTATTACTTGCTTCTGAAGTAATGACCTCGATAAAGTAATCTTGTAAGCCCGAGTTTTTAATTTTTTTAAATTGCACCGATTCGAATCCATTGGTGATGAGGTGCATTTTATAGTCCTTCTGTTTTAAGTATTCCAAAATTTCGATGGTATATGGGAATAAATGTTTTTTATTCGGCAAAATCTCTAAATAGGACTGTGACATTTGTTTTGCCAAAGGTTCATTGGCAACTTTAAAATCCAACAAACTTAAGTACACCCTTTTCCATCTCAATTCTTCTTGCTTGATATAGCCCTTGGTATATCGGTCCCACAATCGGTGGTTATGTGCGGAATAAGTGCTGTAAAATCCATCAAAATCAACAATGCCTAAATCCGCTAAATGGTGTGTATTATATAGCTCTTGAATGGTTTCTTTAGAATTGGTCTCGAAATCCCAAAGGGTATGATCTAAGTCAAAAAACAGGTCTTTATAGGCCATGGGAATTGGATGAATTGGTAATTGAACTGCTAAATTACCATTTTGCTTGCTATCTTTATCTTGTAAAGTATGAATTTATGAATATCATTATTACTGGTGCTTCAAAAGGGATTGGTTTTGCCATTGCAAATGCTTTTGCAGCAGCTGGACACAATTTGTATTTGACAAGTAAGACGCCTGCAGATCTCTCAAGTGCAGCAGCATCTTTGCAAAAAACATATCCTGCTGTTAAAGTCGAATTTGTGCATGCAGATTTATCTATTCAAGCACAGGTACACTGTTTTTCAGAATGGGTTTTAGCAAGAACCACGCCCGATGTCTTAGTGAATAATGCGGGATATTTTTTGCCTGGTCAATTACAAGACGAAGCAGATGGACAATTGGCAGATCAATTGAATGCGAATTTATTTTCTGCCTATCATTTAACACGTGATCTTTTGCCTGCTATGTTAAAAGCAAAACAAGGCCATATATTTAATATCTGTTCTATCGCTTCTTTACAAGCCTATCCTCATGGAGGATCTTATAGTATTTCTAAATATGCATTACTAGGCTTTTCAACTAACCTAAGACTTGAATTAAAAGACAAAGGCATTAAAGTCACTGCGGTTTGTCCTGGTGCCACCTATACCAACAGTTGGAAGGGTTCTGGGGTTCCAGAAGAACGAATTATGGAAGCAGATGATATTGCGAAGATGATTTATGCAGCGACACAATTAAGTCCACAAGCAGTGGTAGAAGATATTGTGCTGCGTCCTCAGTTAGGAGATTTATAAAAAAACAAGTATTGATGATTGGTTCAATTTCGATGCGTAAATTAGAAATTAAAATCGCTCTAGTTCTTCCTCATCCTGTGCATTTTTTTCAGTTGCTGACGCATCTATTTTACCGGTCGAACTAAAACTTGCTCTTGCTGCTTTAGTTGCCGCTAACCTTTCTATAATGACAGCTGCAATGAGTTTTGCAGCATCTTCATTCGGGTTTAATTGTAATATGTATTTTAATTTTTCTTCAGATACATCTATGCGGTATAGCAATTGCACCAACTTGTTAAAGTCATGTTGTATGCAATCATTGATAAAGGCAATTAAATCGTTAGGGCCAAGTTGTTCTAATTCAGAAAATGTTTTTTCCATGAGGCTATATTTATCTGATTTTTTCTGTGACGCCTAAACTAAACAAAGCAAAGTCGTATTTGGCAGGATCTCTTGCATCTAAAGTTCGGCAATATTCAGTTAACTCCAAAGCGGTCAACCAATCTATTTGTGGACGTGAGATCAGCCCAAAACTCCTAGACACCCTCGCCACATGCACATCAATCGGAATGATTAAATCTGCAGGGGAGATGGCTTTCCACAAGCCAAAGTCAACCCCATGTTGGTCCTTGCGGACCATCCATCTTAGAAACATATTCAATCTTTTACAAGTGGAGCCGTTTTCAGGAGAAGCAATATGTTTTCTAGTTCGATCTGGCGCATCCTCTAATGAAAAAAAGTAATTTTTAAAATGAACCAGTCCAGCTTCTACTGTTTTTATTTTTTTACCAGATTGTTGATCCATAAAAAAAGCAGTCTCTAAACTTTTTTGTGTAGCATAATGTTGTTTAAAAAAAGCGATACAATACAATAAATCGGTATCCATGAAAGAACGATGTGCGAAGCCCATTAATTTTTTAAGATCTACTGGTTGGTGTTGAGTACAAAATTCAAAAGGGGCATTGTCCATTCTTTCCAGCAACTCCTTACTCTTTTGAATGATGGTGGTACGATTGCCCCAAGCAAAGATGGCGGCAAAAAAAGCAGCAATTTCAATGTCTTGCTGCTTTGTAAACAAATGGGGTATACTGATTGGATCTTTTTCGATAAAGTCAATATGATTGTATTGCTTTACTTTTTGATCGAGTAATTGTTTGATTGCAGGGTTCATTATCCAATGGCCTGTGCTAAATCTGCAATAATATCTTCGGCATCTTCAATCCCAACACTCAAACGAATCAATCCATCTGCAAGTCCATTGGCAATTCTTTGTTCACGTGGGATAGAAGCATGGGTCATGCTTGCAGGGTGATTGATTAGTGATTCAACGCCTCCTAAACTTTCGGCCAATGAAAATATTTTGGTGCTTGATAATACTTTTGTTGCTGCTGCAACGCTATCATCTTTTAAAATAAAACTCATCATGCCACCGAACCCACGCATTTGTTTTTTAGCAATTTCGTGGTTATGATGGTCTGTAAAGCCACACCAGTATACTTTTGCTACTTTTGGATGTTGTCTTAAATAGGTGGCCACTTTTTCGCCATTCTCACAATGTCTTTGCATTCTTACATGCAATGTTTTAATCCCTCTTAAGACTAAAAAACAATCCTGTGGTCCTGGCACCGCACCCGTACTTTTTTGTATAAAATACAATTGGTCTCTTAGTGTTTGATCATTCAGCATTAAACATCCTTGTATCACATCACTATGACCTCCTAAATATTTAGTAGCAGAGTGCATTACAATGGTAGCACCTTGATCCAATGGATTTTGTAAATAAGGAGAAGCAAATGTATTGTCTACGCAAACAATGCAGTTGTGTTTTTTACCGATTGCTGATATTGCTTCAATATCTGTGATATTCATCAAAGGATTGGTAGGTGTTTCTAGCCAAATTAATTTTGTTTTATCTGTCATTGCAGCGGAGACATTATTCACATCAGACGTATCTACATAGATAAATTTGATGCCCATCTTCTCGTGTACTTTTGAAAATAACCTGAAGGATCCGCCATACATATCATGCGCTGCAACCACTTCGTCACCAGGTACTAATAAACGCATCACTGCGTCAGTTGCTGCCACACCACTTGCAAAAGCCAATCCGAATTTTGCATTTTCAATCACAGCAAAAGCTTCTTCTAGAGCGAACCTTGTTGGATTCTGACTTCTAGCATATTCATAGCCCTGATGTACGCCAGGAGCAGATTGTACATATGTGGAGGTTTGGTAGATTGGCGTCATAATGGCGCCCGTACTAGGATCTGGATGCGCACCTGCATGAATGTATTTGGTCCCTAAGTTATTTTTATTGCTCATCTTAATTTGGATTAATTAATTTATTTTTTAATTCGTGTTTTTTATTTGATTGCCATTTTTAAATAGTCGATATGAAAAGACAGATGGAATGATCACCATGATTGCGACAGCTAACATAAATGCAATCAGGCCAAATTTCATTGGCAATATGAATGTTATAACTGCTTGAAATAAGCCACCATAGATCCAATATTTGCTCGCTACCTTATGGGTCTCATTCCAGTTTGTTTCATTTTCTAAGGTCCATGGCAATTTAAAACCTACAAAATAATTTTGCTTAAATTTAGGCATATACCATCCTAGTCCTGCAAAAGACAATCCAACCAATGGTAAAATTAATTTACCTACATTGATATCATCCGCATGGGTTGAACTATAGATAATGATGGTACTTAAAACACTTAAAAAAGCAACCGTCAAAACGGCAAAATTACTATATAGGGTATCGTTGGCTTCGTCGTATTTTTTAGGATCAAATGATTTTAGATTTGACATTAATATATAAACAAAAATACTCACCGCACCCATAATCCCTGGCCCTATAAAAATACTGGATGGACCACCCCAAGCATCTGCCTTTCCCTCGATGTTAAAATGGGTAGGAATTCGACTTGGTAATTGAGGATAAATGAATGCACCATATATAAATGGAGCAATAATCAATAGGGCGACAAGCCAAGGGCCATATTTTTTAGTGTTCATAGCATTTATTTAGAACCTCAAGGTACAAAATTTTGGCTTTTGGAACGTTTTACATGAATTGGGCAAATCTGTATAAATAAATTACTTTTGCACCAAATCAATTGACATGAGCAAAGGACCTATTTCACAGTTTATAGAGCACCATTATCGACATTTTAATGCTGCTGCCTTAGTAGATGCTGCTAAAGGCTATGAAACGCATTTATTAGAGGGTGGTAAGATGTTGGTGAGTTTAGCGGGAGCCATGAGTACTGCAGAATTAGGTATCAGTTTAGCAGAAATGATCCGTCAAGACAAAATTGCAATCATTAGCTGTACCGGTGCCAATTTAGAAGAAGACGTAATGAACCTTGTAGCGCATAGCCACTACAAGCGTGTTCCTAACTATAGAGATTTAACACCACAGGATGAGTGGGATTTATTAGAAAACCATTACAATCGTGTAACAGATACTTGTATTCCAGAAGAGGAAGCATTTAGAAGATTACAAAAACACATTGTAAAGTTTTGGAAGGATGCAGAAGCAAAAGGGGAGCGTTATTTCCCGCATGAATTCTTATACCAAGTGGTATTGAGTGGCGAGTTAGAACAATATTATGAAATTGATCCTAAGGACAGCTGGATTGTAGCTGCAGCAAAAAAGAACATTCCTATTGTTGTACCAGGATGGGAGGATAGCACTACTGGTAATATCTTTGCTAGTTATGTCATTAAAAATGAATTAAAAGCATCGACTGTTAAAAATGGTATTGAGTACATGATCTATTTAACAGAGTGGTATAGAGCAAATAGTGGTGGTAAGGGCGTAGGATTCTTCCAAATTGGTGGAGGTATTGCTGGTGATTTCCCTATCTGTGTGGTGCCAATGATGTACCAAGATCTAGAATGGCATGATGTGCCTTTCTGGAGTTATTTCTGTCAAATCAGTGATAGTACCACTTCTTACGGATCTTATTCTGGTGCAGTTCCAAACGAAAAAATTACCTGGGGTAAATTAGATATTCATACACCTAAGTTTATTGTAGAGAGTGATGCCACGATTGTCGTGCCATTGATTTTCTCTTATATACTTGGTCAGTAATGTGAAGCATTTGAAAAAATACCTAATCCTCGCTCACGCTCGCAAGCTCGAACAATCGCTTGGATTAGTATTTATTTCAAACGCTAATATTGCATAAAAAATATAGTAGAAATAAAAATGCCCCTTAGCAATAAGGGGCATTTTAGTAAAATGTCTTTTGTTAGACTATCGTGTAGCTGGCATGTTCAAAGGCATATCGCGCTTTAACATATCTTCTCTTGTTGCCATTTCCCAAGCGGTTTCAAAAATGATTCTTGTTCTTTTTTCCATCAAATCAAAATTGATTTTTTCAACTCTGTCTGTTGGTCTATGGTAGTCTGCGTGTGTACCGTTGAAATAGAAAATAACTGGTACGCCTTTTGCAGCAAAATTGTAATGGTCACTTCTGTAATAAAAACGATTTGGATCTTTTGGATCGTTGAATCTTCTGTCCAATTCCATATTGTAGTTTTTATTTACTTTGTCTGTGATAGGTTGTAAATCACTGCTTAATTTATCTTCACCAATCACATATACATAGTTCATTGAATCTCCTTTGTAAGTTGGATCTATACGACCAATCATATCAATGTTTAAATCGGCAGTGGTTTTTTCCATAGGGAAAATAGGATGGTCGCCATAATATTTAGAACCTAACAATCCTTTTTCTTCACCCGATACATTCATGAATACTATATTTCTTTTTGGACTAAATCCTTTTTTTCTTGCTTTTGCAAAAGCTTCTGCAATTGCTAATACCCCTGTGGTGCCTGATCCATCATCATCTGCACCATAATAAATTACACCGTTCTTAACGCCTTCATGGTCATAGTGACTTGTGATGAATAAGTATTCGTCTGTTTTTTCTCTGCTTGGCATGTAAGCAATCACGTTGGCACTTGCGATAGTAACACTTGTTTTGTCTGCTGACCATTCTATGGCTGCATTGTATTTACCAACTGGGATTGTTTCCCATTCTTGATCACTGAATTCTTTTGTTCCGCCCAATAATGCAGCACCCACTGTTTTAGAAACAGTCATACTCAAAAAAGTATTGGTATTCGCTGCAAAAGCCATTCTGCCATTTAAGTTACTAGGCATAGTTGGATTTGTTTTAGCAATATTAATGATACCAATCGCACCTAATTTTTGCGCAGCCATTGTTTTACTCATGGCTCTTTCTTTACCTTCTGAACTAATTAATAATTTACCTCTAACATCCAATGTAGACTTGTCATTGAATTCAGCGCCTACATAAAACACCTCTGCGCTTGTAAACAATTTTTGTGGTGCAGCAGCTGCGCTGATCCAGAAATCTTTGTCTAAAGTATAGCTAGTGCCATTTACTTTTAAACTTGAAGTAGTTACTTTATCTTGAAACAAACTAAATGGCATTCTGTAAGACCCAGCATTACCTGGTGTTAGATCCATCTGCTTGTATTGACTCACTAGATAGCTAGCCGCTTTTCTTTCTCCTTCTGTTCCTGTTTCTCTGCCTTGCATTTCCTCCCCAGCAATGATGCTAAGGTGTTTTTTTAAACCCGCTGCTGTGATGGATTTAGCTGCAGTGTTGGCATCAATGCTTTGTGCGTTCACAAATCCGATACTCAAACTTAGCAGTACAATAAAAATTTTACGCATGTTGATTAATTTTAAAATGTGCTTTGTTGATTATAAATGTAGTTATTTTTTTAGGATCTTGCTGGTTTAGCAACTGATCTTATCCACTCTTCCTTGATGTCTTCCGCCTTCAAATGCCGTTGTCATAAATACGTTGATCATTTCGATGGCAGATTCAATACTCACGAATCTTGCAGGCACACAGATCATATTAGCGTCATTGTGTAGTCTTGTTAATTCTGCAATCTCAGGCAACCAGCATAAACCTGCTCTAACGGCAGCATGCTTATTGGCTGTAATGGCTACACCATTTGCAGAACCACAAAATAAAATACCAAATGCGGCTTCTCCAGAAGCAACACTTGATGCTGTTGGATGTGCAAAATCTGGGTAATCCACAGAGTCAGTAGAGTAGGTGCCAAAATCTTTGACTTGGTAGCCCTTTTTTTCGAGCCACTCCTTTACTTCTTGTTTGTAAGTTACGCCAGCATGGTCTGCACCCAATGCGATAGGTTTAGAAGGATCAAAAACATAAGCCATATGAATCGATTTTAGTTTGTTGCTATCTTAAATTACTCCCACTCTGCTTCTGCCTTCTTCACGGATTTATATGCCCATCTAGAGACAATGATACTTAATTCAAATAAAGAATACAATGGGATAAAAACCAATAACTGGCTATACCAATCTGGACTTGGTGTAATGAATGCAGCAACAATCAAAATCACCACTGCTGCATATTTACGTGCACCACTCAAAAACTTAGGGGTGACCATACCAATTTTAGTCAATAAAAAAGCCAATACAGGTAATTCAAAAGCGATACCACAACCCAATATGAGATTGGTTAAATTATCTAAGTAATCGGCAAAAGTAGGGATGGTCGTGATCACATTTTTTGTACCTAATTGGAAGCTTGCCAAGAAATTAAATGTGAATGGGCCCAGTATGAAAAATCCAAAAGCAGCACCTAAGAAGAAAAAGAAAGAAACCCAAAAAATCATGAATCTTGTATTTCTTAATTCATTCTCTTTTAATGCAGGTTTGATAAAGGACCAAAATTGATAAAATATAAAAGGGAAAGCAGTGATGATGCCACCCACAATTGCCATGCTAATACTACTTAAGAACTGTCCTCCAAATGTGGTGCTTTGCATGGTCACTTTTACCGCTGGCATACACAAGGCATCCCCTAATTTTGCCCAATGACTGAACTCGCAAAATAAACGATAGGTAATAAAATCTGGCTGGATGGGGCCTGTGATTACATTGTCCATGACCCAATCGCGCTTTATAAAAATCACTAAAGCCATCACTAAAATTGCAGCCGCTGATCGCACAATGGTACCTCTTAATACCTCAAGATGATCAATAAAAGACATCTCGGAACCATCTTTGGGATTTAAACGATCAAATAGTGCCATGGATTATAAGAATGAGGCCTAAAGTTAAGGCTTCTAGGGCAAAATGAGGGGGTTAGAACTAAAAAATAGTACTAGTGAATGGTGAGCTTTACTTTCTCGATTCTTGTGTCGCTTACTAAGAGTATTTCTGCATCAAAATGGCTTAAATGAATCACTTCGCGCACTTTAGGAATGGCTTCGTGTTTATGGATGAGGTAACCACTCAAAGTCTCTGCACTGTCCACTGCAAAGTCGATACCATATTTTTCATATAAATAGTCCAGTTCTAGTCGGCCACTAAAAATATATTCATTTGCAGAAAGCTTCTTTTCTAAAAACTCTTGTTCATCATATTCGTCATTGATCTCACCAAAGATTTCTTCCAACACATCTTCCATGGTCACAATGCCTGCCGTTCCACCAAATTCATCCACCACCCATGCAATACTTTTCCTTTTCTTTGAAAATAAATTAATCAAGTCTGCTGCATTCATACTTTCTGTAACCAATAAAATTGGGTGCATGATTGCTTTGATATCTTTTGGCTTTTTAAATAAGTCCAACTGATGGATATAGCCTACAATATTGTCTAAGGTATCATTGTAGACAATGAGTTTGCTCAGTTTAGTTTCAATGAATAAGGCCTTTACTTCTTCTAATGGCGTTTGAATTTCTACACCCACGATTTCTGTTCTAGGCACCAAACACTTACGAACTTTGATATCAGGTAAGCTCAACGCATTTTCAAATAAGTCTGTGTTTAATTCTTGTTGTTCTTGATGTGCAGTGGTTTGTTGTACAAAATGAGCTAAATCTACTTTTGTAAATGCTTCTTTTTTATACACCATTTTAACTTGGAATAAATTACTTAAAACCCATTGTGCTGTATTTACTAATAGCACAGTGAGTGGCTTAAATAAAACATGGAAAAATTGTGCTAATGGCGCAAAAGTGTTGATCAAAGAAGCCGCCCTGGCTTTAAACATTGCTTTTGGCACAAGTTCTCCTATGAATAAAATAACAAGGGTGGACACAATCGTATTGCCTACTAATATTGCGCCATCTCCTAAACCAAATCGACTCCAGATATGGGTATGTAATAGTTCTTCAAACAAAATACCAAACACCACCAACGATATATTGAGTCCAATTAAACAAGTACCAATAAATTGGGTTGGTGCTTCAAGAAAGCCTGCAATAATTTTACCCGACCTGCTGCCTTGTTTTTTCTTTAATTCCAAACTAAGGCGATTGGCACTTACAAAGCCAATCTCATAGCCAGAGAAAAAACCAATTAAAATTACAGAAGCAACAATAGCAAAAATCATACTTTGTTTTTAAGTGAAAAATACCTGTTTACCACTCTGGTAATATAGGTTTAGTATCAATGATTCCTTCAATCTGTTCCATGATCTCTGGCGTCAACAAAGTAGCGGTTTCTAATGCAGTTAAATTATCTAATAATTGATTTTTATTGGTCGCACCTAATATCGCAGTGGAGACATTTGGATTTTTAATACACCATGCAATGCTCAATGATGCAGTACTCACTTTCAAGGCTTTTGCTAAAGCGCCCAATTGTTTTACTTTCACAATTTTTTCTTGCATTAGCGATCTGTCTCTTAACCATTCAAAACCTTCAATTTGCATTCTTGATCCCTCTGGTATACCATCGTTGTATTTGCCAGTTAACAATCCAGAAGCCAAAGGACTCCAAATGGTGGTGCCCATACCTACATTTTTAAAGATCTCTACAAATTCATTTTCCATTTTATTGCGCTCAAACATATTGTACTGAGGCTGTTCCATAGATGGGCCAATCAACCTATATTTTTCTGCAACTCTATGTGCTTCCATGATCTCTACGCCACTCCATTCGCTGGTACCCCAATATAAAATTTTTCCTTGTTGAATTAAAGTGTTCATGGTCTGTACCACTTCTTCGATGGGGGTTGTTTTATCTGGACGATGACAAAAATATAAATCTAAATAATCTGTTTGAAGTCTTTGTAATGCTTCATGACATGCTTCAGTTAAATGCTTTCTACTTAACCCTGTTTGGTTAGGTTTATTGGCTTTCCCCCTCCATCCAAAATAAGCTTTGGAAGAAAGTACGATAGAAGTTCTATCCCATTTTTTTTGACTCAAAACACGTCCCATCATTTTCTCGCTTTGTCCAGCAGCATAGACTTCTGCATTGTCAAAAAAGTTCACACCAGCATCGTATGCAATGCCCATTAATTCATCCGCTATGCGGTCGTCTATTTGCTTATGAAATGTCACCCAGCTTCCGAAACTTAATGTGCTTAATTGAAGCCCTGTTTTGCCCATTTTTCTATATTCCATCTGCTTTTCTTGAATGATCGCGTAGCTGTTTGCTTGTGGTTTAAAGATACGAATGTCTGTCAAATTTTGGTTGGCTTCTAGTCCCTTGCCATATATTTTTGCCAAAGGGCTATGCTGTTTCACAACCACATCCTGCTCGGTATAAAACTTGCCTGTGTTTTGATCCCAATACATTTCCTTACACCATAAGGTATCACCAAGGGTGTTGAAAATAACAATGTCCTCTTTTAAGTATACAATATTTTCTAACTCTTTATACTTTGCATATTTAGCAGACAACTGACTCTCTATTTGATTGCTATCCTTGTAAAAGTCTACATGGATGGATTTAGGAAACTCAATCATTTTACTACTATCTTCTAAATAACGATTCATCAATGGGGCAGTTAATTTCGCACCTAATTTACCATCATTACTTACAAAAATAGCAACATCTTTTCCAACATCTATTCCGCTAACCCTTGCGCCTAATGCTTTAACAGCATCTACATCATTCTCGCATGCAGCCATAAAAAAGCAGCTACTCAAACAAGCAACTGCTATTTTAAATATTTTATAATGGGTTGTATTAATCATATTTACGTTTATTGAACCAAACGTCACTTAAACTATATCCTACTGTAAACTGAACAAAATTTTCTTTGAAATTTGATGCGCTTCCACTTCTGCGTCCTACTTGTAATGCTAGATTCAATAAGGTGAATTGGTAATCGTAAGAACGATACTTTCTGATAGGTAAGCCTAAACCCATTGTTAATCCGTTCACTTGCAATCCACTGTTATTGATGTTGATATAATCATTGCCACTGAATAAGCCAAATCGATAAGTGACCGTGGACCAATAGCTATCGAAAGCAAAAGGATTAGGAGAAAACTGTACTCCAGCGCGAAACATCGTGGCATTGCGAACTTGATCTGGTTTACCATAAAATCGATACCCATCTTTCCAATTCGACTGATTCAATTCAACACCAATCACCCATTGATCATAGCTGCCTCTAACTGTGGTGATTTTTTTATGTAAAGCAATACCTGCTGTAATATTACTCGGAATTTCTACAACACCTCTCACATTTTTTTGAAATAGCGCAGTGTCAACAGGAGTTTCTTGTGAAGCTGTAAATGTACCAATCGATCTTAAAGAATCTTGTTTGCCATTTAATCTTTGGTCAAGTGTATAGGTTGCGCCGTAGCTCAATGTATATTCTGTTTTGTCTTTTGTAACAGCGTTGGATGAACTTGATAAGGGAACTTCTCCTTGAAGACCGAGGTTTAAAAATACACCACCAAAACTTGTATTGGTACTAGAGAGCGATTGATAAAAATAAGTTGAATCATTATTGAATAAGATAGCTTTCACTACATCTATTTTTTTTCTGCCTAAATTATAACCCGTGTTCATACCTATACTTAAATACTTCCAACTTTTACCTACTCCAAGAAAGACTTGGTTGATGCCGCCTTCTCCTTTGTAGTTGGTATAGATTGAATCTTCAAGTTTAGAATCATATGAAAAATCATTCACTGAATAATTTATTTGTGTCAGGGGTCTCAATCCAAATGCAAATCCAATTTTTTTTGCTTTATTGATAGGTGCACCAACTACGATATAGTTTGGCACCAAATAGGTTGATTTTTCTTTTCCTGCTGGAGTGGTTCTTTTGAGTATGTTATTGGTTAAGTTCATTCCAATATCAAACGTGGTCATATAAATCCCTCCGTAGGAGGCTGGGTTGTTAAAATTGATGCTTTGTCCGAAAGTTCCATACATATTAGGCGTGAATGCGGCGGTTAATCCACCCATAGCTTGGTTGGCAGCATTTTGACTGTGGTAAATTTCATTACCAACGCCAAATCTTGAAAAAGGGGAATTGATCTGAGCCTTTAATGGGGCAATAAAACAGAAAAGTCCTATGAATGGGGTTAAACTAAGTATTTTTTTCACTAATCGCATATAATCCTTTGTATATTAAATTTGGGTCGGCAAATATCCTTCTTTTTAAGTGAGGTACAAAATAACTAAGGTCTCCACCGGTTAATAGGGCGTTAAATTTGCTGTATTTGGCCGACATTCCTAAAACCACTCCAGATAGAAGGTTGGTTTTGGTATCATATCCTACCAAACCAAAGCTTGGAGCCGGTTCTATTAATGGCAAAAGTGCTGTTAAATCATTCATGGACTTAAAACGCATTTGCATCCCAGGAGAGATGCTGCCTCCCAAAAATTGTCCTCTATTATTGACAAAATTATAGGTAATACAGGTGCCAAGGCAAATGACTAGACTATGTTCTGCTGGGTATAAGTCCACAGCTGCTGCAACAAGTCCTAAACGATCTGCCCCAATAGTTTCTGGTTTGCCAACTGGCGTTGTGAAATTTAATTTGGTTTGTGGTCCCAATAAATGGAAAGGACCGTAATTGGTCAATAAGCTTTCAATTGCTTTATCGTGATGAATCACGGAGGAAAGCAATGTTTTACTTGGCTTATACTGGTCTAGTAATTTTTGCACAGAAGCGAGCGTGTCATTTTCTAGTAGCTCCAATTTTTCCAATTGGTTGCCTTTAAAAATTGCCGCCTTTAATCGGGTGTTGCCAAAATCGAAACAAATTGTTGTAGACATAATGATTTTCGTAGTTCAAAATTAATTGCTTTCAAGCAAACTTTAGGTAAAACAATAGGCAAGTTGCAAAAGATTTCGGTTATTTGAAGAACAATTAAGCCAATATGAAGGTTGCAGGGTTTACAATTATAAAAAATGCAGTGGTGAATGACTTTCCAATCTTGGAAGCCATTCGTTCTATTTTACCTGTGGTGGATGAGATGATTGTTTTAATTGGGGATTCCACAGATGAGACCATCGCATTGATAGAATCCATCGGTGATCCTAAAATTAAAATTCATCATTCTGTTTGGAATAAAGCTTTAAGAAAAGGCGGGGTGGTTTTGGCGGATGAAACCAATAAAGCATTTCAATTAATTGACGCTAGTTTTGATTGGGCATTCTACATTCAAGGAGACGAAGTGGTGCATGAAAAATACCATCCAGCCATTCGTGCTGCTTGTGAAAAATACAAAAACGATTTACCAGTTCAAGGATTGTTATTCAAGTACAAACATTTTTATGGCACGTATGATTATGTGGGGGATAGCAGAAAATGGTATGCGCATGAAATAAGGATCATTAGAAATAATAAAGCGATTAGTGCTTACAGAGATGCACAGGGTTTTAGGATTGGTAAACAAAAATTACCAGTCGCAGCAATTGATGCAAGTATTTATCATTATGGATGGGTGAAAAGCCCTGAACAAATGCGCAAAAAACAAAAAGAGAGTGCTGCTTTTTGGAATGACGATACACAAATGGAAAAAATAAAAGCAAGTCCAGATGTGCATGATTTTTCTGAATTTGATTCCTTAGAACGCTTCACAGGAACACATCCCAATGTGATGTTAAATAGGATTCAACAAAAAAATTGGGAAATTGATTTAGATGTCTCAAAAAAGAAACTTTCTTTCAAAAAATTTGTTTTGTATTATTTTGAAAAATGGACAGGCATTCGACCATTTGACTTTAGAAATTATAAAATTATTCGTTCTTAGATGTTTGCTATAACAGATATCACAAAAGGTGTTGCTGAAGGCAATTATTTATTGTTGGCAAAAGCCATTTCACAAATTGAAAATAAAGTGGAAGGGGTAGATGCTTATTTGGCGCAACTAGCGCCTAAAAAAATTCCGATTATTGGTATCACAGGACCTCCAGGGGCAGGCAAGAGCACCTTGATTGCTGGACTTGTGGGCGAGTGGATTGCAGCAGGTAAAAAAGTAGCAGTGCTTTCGGTTGATCCTTCTTCGCCTTTTCACAAAGGCGCTATTTTAGGTGATCGTATTCGCATGAAGGATTGGTATTTACATCCTCAAGTATTTATTCGTTCTTTAGCTTCTAGAGGTCATTTAGGTGGCTTAAATAGTTCTATGATAGAACTAACGACTTTATTACAATCAGTAGGATTTGATCAAATTATAGTGGAGACTGTCGGAGTGGGACAATCCGAAGTAGAAGTTGCTTCTTTGGCAGATACTACAGTCGTGGTGCTAGTTCCAGAAGCAGGTGATGAAGTGCAGATGATGAAATCGGGATTAATGGAAGTAGCTGATATTTTTGTTGTCAATAAGAGCGATAGACCAGATGCGCAAACTTTCATCAACCATATTCGACAAATGATGATGGAAAACGGAGTGTCAGAAGACCTGGTAAAAGTAGTTGCTACTGTTGCTTCACAGGGTCTTGGGATCCATGACTTGATTCAAGCAATTGATGCCCATCAAATAGCTTACAGTGCTTCAGGCAACTACAAAAAAATAATCTTAACAAAAGCAATTCAGTTGATTGTTGCTCATAAAATGCGTCAGGTGGATCTACAAAAATTAGAACAGGATATAGAAGGGGCAATCACAAAAGAATCATTCAATATTTTTAATTTTATACAAAATTATTTTTAATGGAGTCCTCAATATCTGTAGCCTTAATCATTTCAACCTATAATTGGCCTCAAGCATTAAAACAAACATTAAATTCTGTTGTTCATCAAACAATACAGCCTAATGAGATCCTCATTGCAGATGATGGTTCTGATGAAAGGACTACTAATTTGATTCAACAGTTTAAAACAAAGCATCCCAAGCTTAATATCATACATGTATGGCACGAAGACAATGGCTTTAGATTGGCTGCTATAAGAAATAAGGCCATATCTATGGCGCAGTCAGATTATATCATTCAAATTGACGGAGACATTATTTTAGATCAATATTTTATTGCAGATCATTTAAGCATTAAAGCAGTTGGTTATTTTGTAACTGGAAGTAGATTGCTTTTAGGTAAAAAAATCACTGAGGTTTTATTGGAATCCGAAAAAGTGAATTTTGCAGCACTTAGGTGGCAGGGAAAAAACTTTTTCAATACGCTTAGAATACCGTTTTTCATGCGCTTATTACAAAACCATTATAAAACCAAAGGGAAACATTTGGATTATGTTAAGGGTTGCAATATGGCATTTTGGAAATCAGATTTATATCTAGTGAATGGATATGATGAATCATTTATTGGATGGGGTAGAGAGGATTCAGATATCTGTATTCGTTTAATTCATGCAGGTGTGAAGAAAAAATTTATCAAATTTTGCGCAGTGCAATATCATTTACATCATCCGCTTGCATCTAGAGATCAATTTGAAGCCAATGATATATTGATTGAGCAAAATAAATTACAACAAATAAGTTTTTGTAAGCAAGGGCTTATCAAGCCTGAATAAATAAAAATGAATTAACTGGCTTTTTCATTTTTCCACCACCTGTATGCGACATATCCCATGATGCCAAAAGGCATTGCAGCCAGATAAAGAATACCAACATTAAATCCTTTTCCAGCTTCTTCACCAATTTGTGCTGCTGTTTTAGTACAGATAGCGCATTGTGCTTTTCCAGCTAAAACGATTAATTGAAATACAAATAATAAGTAAATGCTTTTCATGATGCAAAAATAGGCATAAAAAACCCCGAATAATCGGGGGAATCTATTTTTAAAAAAAATTAAGCTTTTGCCTTTGGAGCTGCTGCCTTAATATTTCTTGTTTTGTGAGGTCTGCTTTTACCAAAAGAACCTAAAAAGCGCTTTCCTTTTGCTGTTTTTTTATCTCCTCTACCCATGATATTATAATTTTTAAATTGTGATTGGACTGCAAATATAAAAAAACCCTCGGAATAAATGATTATCCGAGGGTTTTTATTCAAATAAATTTGAAATTACAACTTGCCGCTCAATTCTTTACCAGCCTTGAAACGTGCAACTTTCTTTGCTTTAATTTTGATAGTCTCACCTGTTTGTGGGTTACGACCTGTTCTTGCAGCACGCTTAGATACTGAGAAAGTACCAAAACCTACTAAAGTTACTTTGTCACCTTTTTTCAAAGATTTAGTTACTGCTTCGATAAAAGCGTCTAAAGCTGCATTAGCTTGTGTTTTTGGACAATCAACTGCGTCAGCGATGTGTGCGATCAATTCTGCTTTGTTCATAGATGTGTTTTTTATAGTTTTAAACGATAGAACAAATTTATTGGGTTTGATGAAACAAAAAAATATTTTGGTGTTTTTTTTATTTTTTATTTTTCCACTAAAACCCTTAAATAGTAAGGTTTTCCGCCCAAGGCCCTTATTTCAATTTCGGACCATTATCATGGGTGTGTTTCTGTAATCCTTTATAGTATTGAATTACAGCCGTGTTAATTATGAAAATGAGGCCTGTTAAGGGTTTTCGGAGACTAGCTATCCACAATCAATTCACAATTTTCATGCTTGTATTGAAGTGAAAACATTGTTCTCCCCATTGTTCGGTGACGCTAAAAAGGAGTGTTTCTAGGTGTTTTGTTTGGAATTCAGCTATTTGAGAAGCAGTGTGACTAAACAATTGTAGGGTAAAAGTAGGGGGCTGATCTGCTGCAAGGTCTAATTGATAAAGTTGATGTTCCATAAAACAAGCAGTTGAAAGACAGCTTGGGATAAAGCTTTGCTTGATCCAATGTAACCATGCTGATTCAATGGCAGGATCTACTTGAAAACTAATATTGGATACAAACATGCATTTATTTTTTTATATCTAAAACAATCGGGCAATGGTCACTATGCTTAATGTCTGGTAGGATAAAAGCATCCTTAATTTTTGTAGCAAGGACTTTTGTTGTACAAAGATAATCAATTCTCCATCCTTTATTTTGTAGTCTAACAGAAGGAAATCTTTGACTCCACCATGAATAAGCGCCAATAGCATCTTCATGCATATGCCTAAAACTATCCACCCAATGATGTGCAAGTAAGGTATCCATCCAAGCTCTTTCTTCGGGTAAAAAACCAGAAGACTTTTTATTCCCTTTAGGATCATGGATATCGATTGCTTGATGTGCAATATTATAATCTCCTGCAACGATCATATTTGGTCTTTCTTTTCTTAAGGCTTCTACCCAATTGTAAAATTCATCCAACCATTGGTATTTATAAGCTTGCCTAAGGTCTCCACTAGTGCCAGAAGGGAAATAAGCGTTGATGATGGTAAGGTCTCCAAAATCGACTCTAATCACACGTCCTTCGGCATCACTCATTTCGTGTCCAGTCCCTTGTTCAATTAAGCTAGGTTTTTCCTTACTAAATACGGCCACCCCACTGTATCCTTTTTTTTGAGCAGGAAACCATGCAACATGATAACCAAGGTCCGTAAAAAGACTTATGTCAATATCCGTACTACTTGCTTTTGTTTCTTGCACACAAAGGACATCTACTTTGTATTCTTTTAACCATTCGATCAAACCTTTTTTAATAGCAGCTCTTATTCCATTGACATTATAACTTACAATACGCATAGTAATTAATTTGGCGATTGAAAAATTTCACTATACGCAATTAAGAGTAAAAGCGCGGTAATTGATTGTTGACTGGCTGGTTCAATTGGTACTATATAATTTGGTTTATTTCTTCCTTTTGCTGCCATGATGGCCACATTATTGAAATAAATTAATTTAACATCAATATCATTATTGAAAAGAATTTTAAATGTATCCTTTCCAATGCTTCCTTCAACAGATTTTGATATTGCAATTACTCCTTTTGGATAATTACTATTTAACACATAGATAGAGCTTGAGTCATATCCATTGTAAATTTGGTTTGAATTAAACATCAAGCCTGTTGTGACTGGTTGTTCTGTCACTTTGAAACTGCCAATTACATTTGTGTCTGCATAAATTTTATGTAAATTGTCTGGTAGAAAACGAATAGGAGGTGTGGCGCGTAATTCGGGATCAATCATTGGGTTGAATTCAATATAAGCCTCCAGTGAATAGTCTTTATTTTCACTCACGTTTCTCAATGGCTGAACTGCTTGATAGTATTCTTTAAATAGGGTGTTGCTCCTTTTTTTAATTTCAGGTAAAATAGCAAAAAAAGGATTGTTGGTTGTTTTGTCTTTGGTGTCAATTTTCTGCATCAATGCATTGGGTGTTCTTAGCACAACCCTAGAATTATTTTGTGTAAACTGAATAAAATTTTTACTTGTATCAACCTCAATTCTTGGCTTAGCTTGCAATAATGGCATGGTGAAATTATCTGACGCATAACTAATTGGTACTTTTGCTTCAATGTATGCCAAATCCTCTCCGTCTTTATCAAAATAGCTTACACCAGACTGAATGGCTTTAAATAAACTTTTTGGTGTAGTGATAGGAATGTTGATTGGATAGCCAATGCCTTGGTTGGCGATCGGAATCATACCCATTAAAATCGTTTTTTGAAAAACAGGTTTTTTACTATCATCTAAAATAGTACAGGTCAAAAACCATGTAGATTGAATGCTGTCTTTTTTTGGAATGACAATGTTCACCATTGAATTGCTAAAGGTTTGTTCTGGTTGCAATTCATAAATTTCTAAATAAGCATGAAAAGCCGAGGATTGGCCTTGACTCCAATCAATCACTAGCTTGCCAATTTGATTGGGTTTATTTAAAATTTTAATTTTAGTGCTATAGCTAGTATCTCTTTGAAGTTGCAAAGGAAAAAAGAGTGCCGTATCTAAAATATTTGCAAAAGTATTTACTTGTGAAGGACTAGGATGCCAATATTTTCCTTCTGGTCGAATACTAGAATACATTTGAACTTGTTCTAGTCTTACAGCATTATTTTGCCCAAATGTAGTAATGCAAATACACAGTGTGAAGAGTAGACTTAAAATGTAAAAACTGTTTTTCATTTGGCAGGGTCAAATTGGGTAGTCAAATTTAGTTGATTTAGCCGTTTCATACTTAATTTATTCTAACTTCATATGTATTAAAGTTGATCGAAAGTATATGCAAACAAATGAGAAGTTCATACCTGACGAAAAGAGGATCCCCTCAAAAAAACTGGTAGAATTAGACGGGCCAAGGCCAAGGATGAAAGAGTTCAAATTTGCTATTCAAATATTCTTTGAATTTATAAAAGGATTTAGAGTACTCAATTTTGTTGGCCCTTGTATCACGGTCTTTGGGTCTGCTCGATTTAAAGAGGGGCATCCTTATTATGAGCAAGCCAGGAAAATGGGGCAAAAAATTGCAGAATTAGGTTTTGTTACTATGACTGGCGGAGGTCCCGGCATCATGGAAGCTGCCAATAGAGGGGCTTATGAAATTGGTGGTAAATCTATTGGGTGTAATATTCAATTGCCTTTTGAACAATCCCCTAATCCATATGTACATAAGTCCATCACTTTTAGTTTCTTCTTTATTAGGAAAGTGTTGCTTGTAAAATATTCCTATGCATTTATAATCATGCCAGGTGGTTTTGGTACCCAAGACGAATTTTTTGAGACCCTTACATTGGTGCAAACTAAAATCATCAAAAACTTTCCCATTGTGGTCATGGGTAAGGAGTACCATGAACCACTCATGCACTGGATAGAACATATGATTGAAGCTGGCACTATTTCGTCAGAAGACAAAAACTATATCTTGTTAACAGACGATTGCGATGAAGCAATTGAACATATTCGTACATATGTTTCAAGTTATGTTGTCACACCAAGAAAACGTTTCTGGTGGTTATTTGAAAAAGGTTAATCAATCACTGGTTGTAACCACTTGGTGATATACTCTAAGGATTGATTTTTTCTTTTCGCATAATCGATGACTTGGTCTTGCTGTATTTTTCCTAATCCAAAATATTGACTTTGAGGATGTGCAAAATACCATCCACAGACACTAGATGCTGGATACATCGCTAAACTTTCTGTTAAGCTAATGCCAGTATGTTGTTCTGCATTCAATAAATTGAATAAGGTATATTTTTCGGTATGGTCTGGACAAGCAGGGTAGCCTGGTGCAGGACGAATACCCACATAATTTTCTTGAATCAATGCGGTGTTATCTAGTTGCTCATCTTTTGCATAACCCCATAACTCTTTTCTTGTTTGAGCATGCAAGTATTCAGCAAATGCTTCTGCAAATCGATCCGCCAATGCTTGTAAGATGATTTTATTGTAGTCGTCTAAATTGTCTTCAAATGCTTTGATATGTTTTTCGATACCATGAATGGTTACTGCGAATGCACCAATGTAATCCGATTTGTTTTCAGATGCTGGACAAATAAAATCTGCTAAAGAAAAGTTCGGTTGGCCTGCTGCTTTTTTTGCTTGTTGTCTTAGAAAATGCAATTCAATATTTTCTGAACCATTCGTAACAGTCACATCATCCCCATTCGACTTTGCTGGCCAAAATCCAACTGCCGCTTTTGCAGTTAACCAGTTTTCTGCAATGATCTTTTGTAACAATGCTTGTGCGTCTTGGTATAATTTATTTGCAACTTCACCAACCACTTCGTCGGTTAAGATAGCAGGGAAATTACCATGCAATTCCCAAGCAATAAAGAACGGTTTCCAATCTATATAGTCTACCAGCACAGAAAGATCAGTAATTTCAATGGCTTTATTGCCAGTAAAACTAGGTGCTGTTGCCTTAAATCCACTCCAATCAATCGCTACTTTATTTTCTAATGCAGTAGCATATGGGATACTTTGCTTGACTGTTTTTTTATTGTCAAAGTCTGTCTTTAATTGAGTATAAGCTTGTTCCAATTCTGCTAAGAAAGGCTTTTTTGTTTCTTTGTTCAACAAAGAGCCAGCTACAGTCACACTTCTTGAAGCATCCAACACATGGATCACACCATCATTGTATTCTGGTGCAATTTTAACAGCAGTATGCATTCTAGAAGTAGTCGCTCCTCCAATCATCAATGGAATCGTCATGCCACGACGTTTCATTTCTTTAGCGATGTAGACCATCTCGTCCAAGGATGGCGTGATCAATCCACTTAATCCTATTATATCCACTTGGTGCTTTTCTGCTTCTGCAAGTATTTTATCTGCAGGCACCATCACGCCAATGTCAATTATTTCATATCCATTACAACCCAATACCACACCCACAATATTTTTACCAATATCATGCACGTCACCTTTTACAGTGGCTAGTAAAATTTTAGCTGGTCCTTTTGTTTGACCATTTGGATTTGCGGATGCATTTTTTAATCTTTCTTTTTCGGCTTCAATATAAGGTGTCAATACGGCCACACTCTTTTTCATCACCCTTGCACTTTTAACTACTTGAGGTAAAAACATTTTACCTGCGCCAAATAAATCACCAACCTGGTTCATGCCTGCCATTAATGGACCTTCAATCACTTCCAATGGAGCACTATATTGCAATCTTGCTTCTTCTGTATCTGCTTCAATGAAATCTGTGATACCATTGATCAATGAATGCGCTAATCTTTCCTCTACCGTGCCCGATCTCCATGCTAATTTTTTACTATTGGCTTCTGCTACCTGTCCTGCATCTTCCCCTTTTGCTTTCAATGCATCTGCATATTGAATCAATGCTTCAGTCGCTTGGTTATCGTCATTATTTTGATTCAAAATCACATCCTCACAGAGCTGTTTTAATTCAGGTTCAATCTCATCATATACAATTAATTGACCTGCATTCACAATACCCATATCCATCCCTGCATGCACTGCATGGTATAAAAACACCGCATGAATCGCTTCTCTAACTGCGTCATTACCTCTAAACGAAAAAGAAACGTTGGATACACCACCGCTCACTTTTGCTAATGGCATTAAGGCCTTGATTTCCCTTGTTGCTTCTATAAAATCTACTGCATAGTTATTATGCTCTTCGATACCTGTTGCAACAGCAAAAATATTTGGATCAAAAATGATGTCTTGTGGGTCGAATCCAACTTGTTCTACTAAAATTTTATAGGCACGTGTGCATATTTCTACTTTTCTTGCTTTGGTATCTGCTTGTCCTACTTCATCAAATGCCATTACAATGACTGCAGCACCATAGGCTTTACAAATATGTGCTTGTTCAATGAACTTGGCTTCTCCCTCTTTCATTGAAATGGAATTAACAATACATTTTCCTTGAACACATTTTAATCCCGCTTCAATGATCTCAAATTTTGAGCTATCAATCATGATGGGGATTTTTGCAATATCTGGTTCGCTCTGCAATAAATTCAAATAAGTGGTCATGGCTTTTACACCTTCAAGTAAGGCGTCATCCATATTGATATCAATGATCTGTGCACCATTTTCTACTTGTTGACGTGCTACAGACAATGCCTCTTCGTATTTATTTTCTTTAATAAGCCTTGCAAACTTTTTAGATCCTGTCACATTGGTTCGTTCTCCAACATTTACAAAATTTGTTTCAGGACGAATCACTAAAGGCTCTAATCCAGCTAATCTTAAATAGGGTTTTATATGTATAGGTAGTTCGCTCATAATCTTAAATTGTTTTGTCTACAATAGGTAAAGTTCTTGGTTGAATGTTGCGTACATTATCTGCCATATGTTTAATATGGTCGGGGGTGGTACCACAACAGCCACCTACAATATTCACGAATTTATTTTTAGCCCATTCTTCAATAAAATGCGCTGTTTGATGCGGTGCTTCATCGTATTCTCCCATCGCATTTGGCAATCCTGCATTGGGATAGGCCGATGTGTAACAAGTTGCAATTTGAGAAAGCTCTTCGATATGTGCACGCATTTCTTGTGCACCTAATGCACAGTTTAATCCTACGCTTAATGGTTTTGCATGTGCGACTGAAGTATAAAATGCTTCTAATGTTTGACCGCTTAAAGTTCTACCAGATGCATCTGTAATAGTACCACTGATCATGATGGGTAATTCTGGTTGTCCTATCTTTCTAAAATATTCTTTGATCGCAAAGATGGCTGCCTTGGCATTGAGTGTATCAAAAATAGTTTCAACTAAAATAATATCTACACCTCCATCTACCAATCCACGAATCTGTTCTGTATAAGCGACTACTACCTCATCAAAAGTCACTGCGCGGAAACCAGGATTGTTTACATCAGGAGAAAGACTCAATGTTTTATTTAATGGACCAATGGATCCTGCTATATATTTTTCTTTGCTATTTGGATTTTTTGCTTTGTATTGATCAATTGCATCTCGCACACATTTTGCTGCTGCTACATTTAATTCATATGCCAGTTCTTGCATGTCATAATCTGCCATGGCAATGGAAGTACTACTAAAGGTATTGGTTTCAATAATGTCCGCACCTGCTTCTAGGTATTGTAAATGGATGCCAGTAATAATGGCTGGTTGTGTGATGCATAAAAGGTCATTATTGCCTTTTACATCGGAATGCCAATTGGCAAATCTTGTTCCACGATAATCTTCTTCCGTTAATTTATGACGTTGAATCATAGTGCCCATGGCACCATCAATGACTAAAATTCTTTCTTGTAAAGCTTCTTTAATTGACATAATACTACATTAAATTTTATGCAGCATCCAATAGGAAAAGAAGTAGGGGGGCGATAAGTGTACCGTTTATTAGTTCTTTTCTCCTTTCGGATGGCAGGTTGAACAATAAACAAATCCTCCTGCTGTTGCGCTGCGAAGATAGGGCAGAATCAAATAATGGCCAAAATAAAGCCAATCCTTATTGATAGCTAGCAACCACTTCTACATCTACTTGATCGGCCACCATCTTAATTAAAACTCCACCAATGCCAAAATCCTTTAAAGAGACTGTAAACTTAGCACTTGCTTTAGGCTGACCTTTTGATATAACAATCACCCCATTGGTTTGTATAGTTTTATTAACGCCATGTACTTGCATGTTGCCCTTAACAAGGATAGGGTAGCTGCCGTCTTTAGCGAAATTGACAGATTTGATATTGGTGATTTGACCATTGAAAATGCCACGAGGGAACTTATCAGACTCCACATATTCGTCGTTAAAATGCTTTTGCATCAGATCCATCTCAAAACTAAAATCTTTCATGAGCATGATAAAACTCAATTTGCCATTGGCTTCTAAGCGACTCACTGCTTTTGTATTGATCGCATCAATGTCTTTATCATCTACTGCAATAAATCTTACTGAAGCTGCTTTCGTACTATAAATTTTCTGTGCTTGAACCTGTCCAAATGCAAAAAGGGCTAATAATAAGGTGATGATACTTGTTTTCATAAGTCAATGTTTAAACATCAAAATTAAAGGCTTTCATTCGTTCAGCCAAATAAATAACAATTTACTTGATGTATTGTTGGATGGGTTGACGGTTGGAGATACTCTTTCCTAAAGTCATTTCGTCTGCATATTCTAATTCGCCCCCAAAAGCGATCCCTCTTGCAATAGTGGTGACTTTGCATCCATTGCCTGTCATTTTCTTTTGAATATAGTAAATGGTAGTATCGCCTTGTATGGTTGGGTTTAATGCAAAAATCAATTCTGTCACTGCATCTTTTTGAATGCGTTCCATTAATGGTTCAATGGTTAATTGTTCTGGGCCAATGCCATCTAATGGAGAAATGATACCGCCCAATACATGGTATGTGCCATGGTATTGACTGGTATTTTCAATGGCAATCACGTCTCTAATATTTTCCACTACACAAATTGTTGCTTTGGATCTAGATGTATTTGCACAAATAGAACAAACAGGGCCATCACTGATATTAAAGCAGGTTTTACAAAATTGAATCTCCTTGCGCATTCTATTTAAGGCCTCACTAAATTGGGTCGTGCTAGATGCATCTTGTTTTAATAAATGCAATACCAAACGCAATGCCGTTTTTTTTCCAATACCCGGAAGTTTGGAAAATTCTGCTACAGCGTTTTCTAGTAAGGAGGAGGGTAGTTGCATACAATTGTAAAATACAAAATTAGGGTTTTAAAATGAGGTTCATTTCATTATCCCAATTAGCCCTGATGTTTAAAATTAATTTAAGGTTGCGCACCAATTCTGGCTGCAGTTTTTTACCCATGAATTTACCTGTATCCCATCGCCCATTCTGATTCACGTCCAGTAATAATTTTAATTGATAATCTCCAGGTGGTAATAAGGGAATGCGTAATAAGTTTTGCGTGATAGGGTAACTGAATTTAACTTTCTGGTCTTGTATCAATAATAAAACGGGTTGCTCAAATTGTTGGTAGCCATTGATTCTTAAAACCGCAGTACCATAACTTGATTCAGGTTTGGTTTTAAATCTGATGGTATCCGCCTTGATTAAAAAATTAGATAAACTATCTTGTATGGATTTCTGAGGTAGTACTAATTTGTAATCAGTCCCAGCTTCCCAAGGAAAATTAATATCTACTTGCTGTTTGTTTTGCGCATTGACCAAAACTGTAATTCCTTCTTGTTGTACTAAATTAGTATCGGTAATGCCAATCTTAAAACTATCATTTAATTGAACCAATGTTTCGAAATTCAATGTCAATGGACTTAAATAATCTTTTTCTTTACCCTCTAAATTGCTACTATATTTTAAAACGGGGGATTGTTTTTTAGTATTTTTTGCACCTATTACAGTGGTTGATATTTTTTCTTTTTTTGGACTAGCTTCAAATGCATACAACTGAATACTATCCTTTGTTGTAGCTGGGTGCACAGGACTGTTTAAAAATGCAAATAATTTCGTTGAATCATCATATCGTTTGGTATAATCATTTGGAACAATATAGATATTAAAATTTCTCGCAGGTAAAAATTTGAATTCAAAAATACCTTGTCCGTTGATCCTTGTATAGTAATTGGGCTTGTCTTTGAAAATAGCAGAATCATTTTCAATAGGATGCAAGACAGCAATTAAAGTACTGTCCACTAAACCGCTTTCTGCTATTTGAACTTTGCCATAGAGTTTGCCTGTGTCTATTTGTGCGCCTGTACTAAATACATAGGTATAATTTTGAATAATATTGCCTTCATTCACATCTCTTATCGCATTGCCAAATTGAAAACTATAGGTGGTGTTTGCATTTAAACTATCTGATAAGCGAATGCGTACCATATTTAATCTTTGATCTACCAAAGGATTGTTCTTTATGTTAGGAGAGACAATCAATTGTTCTTGCAATCCATTGGAGGTAATGTATTCGTTAAAGCTGATCAAGATTTCTTTTGGAGCAATGCCTGTACTTGAGTCTTTTGGCTTGGCATACACTGCATAAGGAGGGATACTATCTCTAGGCCCTCCAGAAGGGGGTACAATATTGGCACAGCCACCTATCTGAATGAGTGCCATTGCAGTCAAACAAATGAGTAGGATCGCTGGAATCAATTTGAATCGAGTCATAGTTTGCAAACTTAGTTAAATTTCCTCCTCTAGGGCATGTAATGCAACGGCTAGTTCATTGTTTTTTACAAAATTGCACCAATGACAATCTTCCTTGCCACAGCCGGTATAAAAATCTTTCTGCTGAATTTTGTCCCAAACCATTTTGATTTGTTGATTGACGGTGGTGATATCCGCTTCTGTCATTTCTATGGCAATCTTTTCAAAAGCTTTTTTCTTATTGGGTTCCACAAAATCAAATTCTGCACTGGTGACCTGCCAATTTTTTGGGTGATGCCTTAAGAGTATTTTATAAAATACGGCCTGTCTCCAGTAATCTCCTCCATTTGGATTTTTTTCATTTGGCCCCTTTAACTGCTCTCTTGCGTTGTCTATATTACCCGTCTTGTAGTCAATCACGACGACTTCTTTACCATTGAATTCAATTTTATCTATCGCTCCTTTTAATGGAATATCATTGACTACGATATTGGTGATTCTAAATTCGGTTGCGACAATTTTATTCCATTGTTGCACATAAAAATCATAATAGTTCACTAAGACTGTCCCTCCAAGGTCTAGACGATCTTTAAATTCTTGTTGTGTAAATGCTTCACGATGCCTTTTCATGTAAAATTCAAAATCTTCCACAAGGGTTTGTTTATCTGGAAATACATTGCCTGCTTTTTGCATTTTTTCAAAAAGCTTATTCAGTGCATCATGTATTGCAGAACCAAATGTAGTTGCCTCTGATTTTCCAGAAGGCACACGAATTAAACTATTGTAATAAAAACGCAATGGGCAGTTTAAATAATTATTCAATGCGGTGACATTCATGGAAAATTTATCCAATTTTGGCTGGATAAAATCGGCCTCCAATTGCGCAATGCTTGGCTTCAGTGTGGTTTCAAGTCTGAGCAATTTATATTGCATTTTAACAGAGTCATCTAATTGCTGATTTTGTATCATACCATCATTGCCTTGAACTAATTCAATTAAGAATTGACTCGGTTCAAGTTCTTTACCATCTGCCTTATACTTACTATAGGATATGGTTAAATGTTTTTTGGCTCTTGTGATGGCCACATAAAATAACCTTCTTAATTCTTCTTTATCATCTGCTCTTTCTAAACTACTCAATACCGTATCTGGTAGCTTATAACCTGCAGCTGCAGTCGTTCTTTTTTTCTCCCAATAAGCCGCATTGGTACCTGCTAAAAACACATGGGTAAATTCAAGCCCCTTACTACTATGTGTAGTTAATAAATTCACACCAGCATCTGAACCTAAGGTAATTGGCAATGGTAAGCGAATGTCTTCGCGTTTCATTAATCTAAAGATGTCAACTAAGGTTTTTAAATCTAAACTTGGCTTGCGATGCGTTTCCTCTTTGATAAAGTCAAAAAAGGATGTCACCATATCCAATGCTGCTGCTTTATCATCGCTATTTAAAACAGCTTGTATAATGCCTGTCTTTTGTAAAATCTGTTCGATCAAATTCACCAAAGTCACATTGGGGATTTGTCCAATTAAGTCTTCTAACACTTTAACCGCTTTCGCCACCTGTTCTAATCCGCCTGTTGAGAATAAATCTGTTTGTACTTCTTGGGTTTTATCAATTAAAACTTTTCTAAAACTATTTTCTTTATGGTTGAACTTTAATTGATTGGCCTCCACTGTAAGCGTAGCAATAGTGATAGGGGAGATCTGCCACCATTTAAAATGCAGTATTTCAAATAATAAATTAGCGCCCTCATTCGGTTGATCCCACTCACAGGCTAAATAGTCTAGTATTTTTAAGATCTGCTGAATCAGTATTTGATCAAATAGATTGGCAGTTCTTCTACTATAAATAGGAATATTTTTTTGTTGTAAAAAATGCGCAATTTCAGTGCCGTACTTATGTTCTTTATATAAGACTGCAATCTCTTTGGGTTCAGTCCCGCTATCTATGAGTTTTGCAATTTTTTCTGTGATGTCCATCATCTCTTCCTGTGGATCATTGTATTGCAAGATGGATGGTGCAATATCAATGGATTGATTTTCTGGGAGGGACGCAATTAAATTTTTTGATAAACCGCCAATCTTATTGATCAACCTTTCTTGATTTTGATTGATCACTTGTGTGGATGCATCTAGGATAGGCTGAGTGGAACGGTAATTCTGTTCTAAAACAATATTGACAATGTCATCCCTAAATTGTGTTTGAAAATGCAACATGTTTTCGACATTGGCACCTTGGAATCTAAAAATACTTTGGTCATCATCTCCCACTACAAATAAATTGGGTTGCTCCCAATAATTCGTTAGCAATTGCACTAACTCATTCTGTGTGCCACTAGTGTCCTGAAATTCATCTACCAAAATATATAAATATCGTTCTTGGTATTGCGCTAATAGATTTTTATTTTCTTTAAAAGCAAGAATCACCCAATTGATCATATCATCAAAATCATAACGGCCATGTTTTTTCATGAGCCCCTGATACTGATCAAATGCGGCCACTGCTGCCTTTAGTTTGCCCATTTTTTCAATCGCATCGTCTACAAGCCCTTGTTTAAGTGATCCTGCTTCAAACTGTTTGTATTTTTTTTGGTAGACAAACTCGTCTCTGAAAGGAATATCCTGAATGTATTGATCTATTTGTTTTGTTAAATATGCGACATCCCATCCCTCTTTTTTCATGGCACTAAACAACTTGCTTAAGTTGGTCATCTCATAATAGACATCCCCTTTGAATCGCTTTAAAGGATTGGTCTTATCAAATTGATCTATGAGTTCTTTGAGTAAAGCGATTTTTTCTAATTCAGAAATTGGGTCCAAACTTGGTTTCTCAAAAAGCGATAAATTGTCTTGAATGATATCATTGCAAAAAGAATGGAAGGTAGCAATGGTTACTTTATAAGCAGCAGTACCAATAAAATCCATCAATCTTTTGCGCATCGCAATGGCGCCAGCATCCGTATAGGTAAGACATAAAATATTTTCTGGTGCAGTATCTGTCTCTAATAAAATTTTTCCTATCCTAGCGCCAAGAATCTGCGTTTTACCTGTACCTGGTCCAGCAATCACCATCACTGGTCCCTCAATGGTATCCACTGCCTTTCTTTGCGCCTCATTCAATCTTTTGTATAGGTTTTCAAAAGCCAGCTGCTGGTCTGCTTTACTAATCATGGGTTAAAATTAATGGCTTTGTAGCGATTTCATACAACAAAATGCCAAAAGCATTGTTAATCAAGTATGTCTAAAGTTTATACCATCCATACCGAGCAATTTATCCCTATTTCTTTGACAGAAGCCTGGGATTTCTTTAGTAGTCCAGCCAATTTGGCTAAAATCACCCCGGCCAAGATGGGGTTCAATATCATAAGTAAATTCCATGGTGAAAAAATGTATCCAGGACAAATCATTGAATATACCGTGAAGCCGATCTTGAATATTCCTTTATACTGGATGACCGAAATCACCCATGTACAAGAAGGTGCCTATTTTGTAGACGAGCAAAGATTCGGTCCTTATACCATGTGGCACCATCAGCACCATTTTAAAGCAGTACCGGGTGGGGTGAAAATGGAAGATATTGTTCATTATAAAATTCCAATGGGCTTTTTGGGGGATATTGCGCAAGTGCTTTTTGTCAAAAAACAGCTTCAAGGAATTTTCGATTTCCGTTTTAAAGCGGTGGAGGAGAAGTGGGGTGCTTACAAGCCTTAGTATTTCTATTCAAAAATTATTTTAAAAATAGTTACCTATTCTGATTTTTGATTACTGAAAATGTATCAACTTTGGTGTCTAGATTATTTATCCATGGTACAAAATTCAGGGCACCAGCAAAAGCTTTCAGTCGCTGGTCTAATCGTAACGCTAGGTATTATTTATGGCGATATCGGTACTTCTCCACTTTATGTGTTTAAGTCTATTATTAACCACAAAGTCATCACAGAGCAATTGGTTTATGGAGCAATCTCCTGTGTGTTTTGGACCCTGACTTTACAGACCACATTTAAATATGTGTTTCTAACATTAAGAGCAGACAATCGTGGAGAAGGTGGTATCTTCTCTTTGTTTGCATTGATTCGTCGTTATGTAAAATGGATTTATATCCCAGCAATCATAGGCGCAGCCATGTTATTAGCGGATGGTATGATTACTCCACCCATCTCTGTTTCTTCTGCTATAGAAGGATTAGGTGGTGTGAAAGGATTAGAGAAAATTATTGTTCCAGGAAATAATTTAACAGTAGGCATCGTGATTGGCATTATTTCTTTGATCTTTTTCTTTCAACGTTTTGGTACTAAAATTGTTGGTTTTGCATTTGGTCCAATTATGGTCGTTTGGTTTTCTATGATTTTTTTATTGGGTTTCTTTCAAGTGGTAGAGCACGTAGAAATATTAAAATCCTTCAACCCTTATTATGCTTATGATCTGTTGACCAATTATCCAAAAGGTTTTTGGTTGCTTGGGGCGGTGTTCCTTTGTACTACAGGTGCGGAAGCATTGTACAGTGATTTAGGCCATTGTGGTCGTAAGAATATTCAAGTAAGCTGGATGTTTGTTAAAGTAGCACTTGTCATGAACTATATGGGACAAGGCGCTTGGTTGATTCAACATATAGGACAACCAATGGATGGTTTGAATCCTTTTTATGAAATCATGCCGCATTGGTTCTTAGTAATAGGTATTGGCGTGGCTACAATAGCTGCAATCATTGCTAGCCAAGCTTTAATTAGTGGTTCATTCACCTTAATTAATGAAGCCATTAGTTTAAATTTCTGGCCTCGTGTAACGGTTAAATTTCCGACCGATCAAAAGGGTCAAATCTATATTCCTAGTTTGAATTTTATATTATGGATTGGATGTATCACCATGTGTTTGTTTTTTAGAAAGAGTGAACATATGGAAGCGGCTTATGGATTTTCAATCATTATTACAATGATCATGACAACCATACTAATGAACTTTTACTTATTGAATGTAAGAAGATGGGGGCATACAATTGTAGCATTGATCATCTTAATTTTTAGTGTTGTTGAAATTTCATTTTTTGTAGCCAACGTCGTTAAGATTAAAGAAAGCTATATCACTTTTGTGTTTTCTTTGAGCATGATTTTGGTGATGTTGGTTTGGCATCGTGCACGTAAAATTGCCAATCGTTATTTGGATTTCGTGAAACTAAATACCTATTTAGAGCAGTTGTCCAATTTGAGTGCAGATAAAGATGTGCCAAAATACGCGACCCACTTAGTCTATTTAACGAAGGCGAATAATTATAGAGAGATAGAACATCGTATTATTGACTCTATTTTAAATAAGAAACCAAAACGTGCAGATATTTATTGGTTTATTCATATTGACCGTACCGATTCTCCATATGGTATGTCTTATAGCATTCGTGAATTAGTGGATGACAAAGTCATGCGTGTTGATTTTAAATTAGGTTTCCGTATACAGCCACGCGTGAATGTGTTGTTCAAGAAAGTGATGCAGGAATTAAATGAGTGTCAAGAATTGGGTATCTATAGTAAGTATGAATCTTTAAAACAAAAAGATTTCCACGCAGATATTACCTATGTGATCATTGAAAGCTTCTTCTCTATTGAAAATGAACTCTCATTGAAAGAGGATTTTATCATGGACTTATACTTTAATATCAAAAACTTTGCACAAAGCGACCAGAAAGCATTTGGATTGGACAATGACATGACCATTGTAGAGCATGTTCCATTGATTATCAAAGCCAATGAGAACCTGCCTTTAAAGCGTACCTACGATTAATGCATCAATGCTGCATCTAATCACTCGTTGATCAATTGGTACTTACTTAATTGATTTTGTTTTCCAACAGCCACAATCCAAATTGGTTCTGATGCCGACTTGGTGATGCCTAGTGTATTCAATTGAATAGACTTTGTCTCTTTAGGTAGAATCGCGGCTACGCTGTAACCTGTTTTGGTTTTCTGTATCAACGCAAAGTGTTTCAAATTAGAAGCTGGATTGGTATCTATGATGCTATAACTATTATCTTGCTGCTTCACAAGTTTAGGACTTGTCATTTTATGTTGAACGAGCCATTCGATTGGTGCAATTAATGCGGGTTGGTGGTAGTATGTATTTTGTAAGCTATCGTTCCATCCATTGGCATTGGTTTTAAAACTTGCACTACTAAAATAAGCACTGCCATGCGTATTATTTAAGGATCTCATTTTTTTAATTTGATTTGGAATCTCATTAGGAGACTTCCAAGCGGCATTGCTTCCTGCTCTATAAATACCATGACCTACATAAAAATTTTTACCATAACTATTTCGATTCCACCACTCAATTAATTCGTTGTAGTCTGCTAAAGCATGACCTTGTTCCCAATACAATTGTGGTGCCACATAATCAATCCAGTCTTTCTCTAGCCACAATAAAATATCTGCATACAAGTCGTCATAGTTGGTCGTTGCTTTTGTTTTGCTTCCTCTTGGGTCCGTAGATTGATTTCTCCAAACACCAAAAGGACTGATACCAAATTGTACGCCTGGTTTTACTTTGTGAATGGTTGCAGACAATTGTTTCACGATGGTATCACAGTTGCTTCTTCTCCAATCGTCCTTACTTAATCCCCTTGCATTTTTTTGAAAAGTTGCTTCGTCGGGGAATTCCTTTCCTACAATTTTATAAGGGTAAAAATAATCATCCATATGCACCGCATCAATATCATAACGTGCTACTAAATCACCCACCACTTTATTGGTATGTTCCCATACTTCTTTCAAGCCTGGATTAAAATATTTCTTATCACCGTAGGTTAAAAACCATTCAGGGTGGACCTTAGACAAATGCGTGTTGGCGATGCTGGATTTATTGATATCAAACACAGCTCTATAAGGGTTGATCCATGCATGAAACTCCATGCCACGTTGATGCGTTGCTTCAATCATAAAACTCAAAGGATCATAATAAGGACTAGGTGCTTCACCTTGTTTACCCATTAAGTATTCACTCCAAGGCTCTAAGGTGGATGGGTATAAAGCATCTCCAGATGGTCGAACTTGCATGATGATGGCGTTCATACCATTCTTTTTGTGCATATCTAATAATGCTTCAAACTCGGCTTTTTGTACTTGGCTGCTCAATCCTTGTTTACTTGGCCAATCGATATTGACCACTGTTGCAACCCATACGGCTCTGAATTCAAATACATTTTTATCTGATAAGCTAGGTTGTGCAATCACTGCAATTGGAAATGTAAACAATAAGGCAAATAAATATTTTTTCATAGCTGAAAAATAATAGTGTTAAGTGCTGTAATAATTAATTTATGATGGTCCTACTTTAATTAAGAACGAGTATGAACCGTTCTTATTTTATCAAGGATTTGATTCAATGTAGCTGCTTCAGATTCATTGATACCTTTTAGTAAAGCGTCAATACGATCATTGAATTGATCTAATTGATCCACCAACTGAAGTCCTTTAGGGGAGAGGGTGATGTCTACCAATCTTTTGTCTTTTTCACAAGTGTTTTTAAGGACCAATTCTTTTGCAATCAATCGATCTACAATCCTACTCGTGTCACTCATCTTATCCAACATGCGTTCTCTAATTTTAAGTGTGCTCAATGGTGTAGCACTTCCTCTTAATATGCGTAGGATATTGTATTGTTGTTGTGTAACGCCTTCTTCGGAAAGTATTTTACCAATTTGTTCATTCAACCAATTGGCAGTGAAAAGGAGATTGATGCCCATTTTCTGAAACTCATTTCTGAAACTAGCTTGTTGAATATCTTGTTCTATCCCCATTGGTGATCTTGTATTAGGTTACTGTTAAAAGTACTAATTATTGTCTTTTTTTCCATAATTGATATAGAGGCAATGCCAATAGCACTCCTGCTGCATCTGCAATCATATCCTTCACCTCGAATCCCCTGCTTGGGACATACCATTTTTGGTAATATTCCATCGCAATGCCATACACAATACAGAAAATCATAGCCCAAGCTTGTGCGCGCACAGACTTAAGTGCTTGAATGGATGATTGATCAAAAAAACAATAGAAGGACCAGGCCAATGAGCCAAATAAGATAACATGTACTATTTTATCAATAGGCAAAAGATACAACCACCCAGTTCGATCTGCAAAACTACTCCCAGGAAGGCTCAGTAATACAAATACGAGTGCGATTTCTGCGATTACCCAAATAAGGTATTTCATAAATGTTGGATTAGTGCACCAACTGCGCATAGGCTTCACTAGTAAGCAATGCATCCACATCTGCAGGATTGCTTACAGTCATTTTAATCATCCAGCCTTCTCCATATGCATCGGTATTCACCAATTCTGGTTGAGCTGATAAAGCTGGATTCACTTCTAAAACTGTACCAGCAATCGGTAAAAATAAATCACTTACTGTCTTCACTGCTTCTACAGTACCAAACACGGCTTCTGCAGCTAAAGTAGTTCCAACAGTGTTGATGTCTATGTATACAATATCTCCCAACTCGCCTTGCGCAAAGTCTGTAATACCAATCGTAGCGGTATTGCCTTCTAATTTAATCCACTCATGGTCTTTTGTGTAACGTAAGTCTGCTGGGAATTGCATAGTTTATTTTTTTATTAGTGCAAATATTCATAAAAATTGGTAAAAAACCAATGGACTAGAACTGATTGTTATCAAAATAAAGCAAAACATGGTCTTTTAGGAAAGCCTCCTGCTCTATTAAGTCCATTACAGGTAGGTTCTTGAGTTGTTTAAAGTGGGGCCATCCATCGCCATCCTTGCCTTCTATAATATAAAAACCACTAGACATAAGTATGCTACATATTGCAACATGCATCAGGTCCTGCTTTTGTTCCTTGCTAATTTTTTCTTGGATAAAACCGGTTTCTTGTAAGCCAATTAAAAACAGAATCGACTCTAGGTCTGGCTTTTTGCCAAATTTCTCCATCAATTTTCGTTCTAAATCCCACCACCTGGTTTGGAAATCATCCCCTATACTTGCCATAGAATTGTTCAATTTATGATGCAAAGGTAGGGGATATCTGTGCTTGGTAGAATGGTTTGATTATCTTTGCCCAAATTTCTCGATATGTTACAGGTAAACTATTTAAGACAACATACCCAATTAGCGAAGGACCTACTGGCTGTCAAGCATTTTTCAAATGTAGACTTAGTAGACCAAGTGATTGCAGTTGACGACCAAAGAAAGCGTTTACAAGCCAGCTTTGATGACTTACAATCCAAAGTGAATGCTGCATCCAAAGAGATTGGCAATCATATGGCGAAGGGAGAGAAGGCACAAGCAGAGGCGATAAAGCAAAATGTAGGTACTTGGAAATTGGCATTAGAACCTTTGAAAGTCGAGATGGCAGAAGTTGAATTAGCACTTCAAAATTTAGTGGTGCAATTGCCTAATTTACCACATGCTTTAGTACCAAAAGGAAAAACACCCGAAGAGAATGAAGTGGTGAAAGAAGCAGGTACCACACCGGTTTTACCTGCAGGTGCATTGGCGCATTGGGACTTGATAAAAAAATACAATTTAGTAGATTTTGAAACTGGCGCTAAAATCACTGGAAGCGGGTTCCCTTTATATATTGGCAAGGGCGCTAAATTTCAAAGAGCACTCACGCAATACTTTTTAGATTTCAATACGGCAGCTGGATATACAGAATACATCCCACCGTATATGGTGAATGCAGCTTCAGCTTTTGCAACAGGACAATTGCCAGACAAAGAAGGACAGATGTACCACGCAACCGAAGATGATTTTTATTTAATTCCAACGGCCGAAGTGCCCGTGACGAATGTGTTTAGAGATACGATTTTAAAAGACTCAGATTTGCCAATCAAAATGACAGCTTACTCTCCTTGTTTTAGAAGAGAAGCAGGAAGTTTTGGTAAAGAAGTAAGAGGATTGAATAGAGTGCATCAATTTGAAAAAGTAGAGATCATACAAATTGTGCATCCAGATAAAAGTGATGATACATTGAATGAAATGGTAGCACATGTCGAAAATTTATTAATCAGTTTAGGATTACAATACCGTATCCTTAGATTATGTGGAGGTGATATGGGCTTTGCTGCTGCCATCACGTACGACTTTGAAGTGTATAGTGCTGCGCAAGAAAAATGGTTGGAAGTAAGTAGTGTATCTAATTTCAACAATTACCAAACTTACAGAATGAAGTGTCGCTTTAAAGACCAAGAAGGCAAGACACAATTCGCGCATTCATTGAATGGAAGTTCTTTGGCTTTACCAAGAATTTACGCTGCGATTGTAGAAAACTATCAAACTGAAACAGGGATTAATTTACCTGAAATATTAGCACCTTATTTTGGCGCGAAGCAATTGATATAAATAAAATATAAATGATACTAAAAATGCCCCAATTGCTTGGGGCATTTTTTATAATCGCTATTTGCGATTGTATTAAAATTTGCTAAATCTCAATCCAACTGCAAAAGGTTGCATGTCTATGAAACTTTGATTCTTATTGAATAAATTACTGTTTGCAAATGAACCATAAAGGCGCACTGATCCTACACCAAGTTCACCAATGGTAGCGAAGCGCCAGTCATTTAAATTAAAGTTCCCACGAAACTTTTCTTTTCCACGCTCTCCACTAATTTGTTTGTTTTTAGCATTCCATAAATAACCTGCACTCATACCTATGCTTGCATAAAACCCTTTTTTATTGTAAGGGTTTGGTGAAAAGTTAAGTTGTACTGGGACAGTTAAATACTTCACCAATAATTTATTTTTTGTAAAAGAGACATCGTCATATTTTACATTGTTTGTGATATTTTCTCTAAAGCTGATAGATTTATTAAATCTGAAATTGAACATCTCTACTCCTAATCCATATTTCAAATTAATTTTATGTTGGTATAGATTTAATTTTTGTGTTACCACCCAAATATTGACATTGGTTGATTTTCTATTGTTCAAAGTAAAATTTTCTGGGGACATGAGTGGTCCTGGGCCATAAGTCAAAGCGTTAGGATTTGCTGCAAGCCACATTAAATTAGGACTTTTGTCAATAAAATTAGTGAATCCAAGATCTAATATCCACCAATTAGTTTCGGTATTTTTTAATTTTTTAGGAGCGCGATTGATGGTGATTTTAGTATTGCCAAAGTCTCCATCTTCAATCATCGATTCCCAATCTTTCTTATTATTAATATCTTGTGATTTAACAATTTGTAATCTACCTAATCTAACGGTATCATCATTCACAGATAAAAAAGTATCTTTTATGGTTTTACCATCGGTAATTTTGATAGTAGGGCCATAAGGCTTTCTAATTTTTTGATTATAATTATAAGTTTGTTCGCCCTGTTTTTTTACAATAAGCATATTGCCAATGGTAATAGTATCAGTTTTAACTTGAATACTGTCTGATGATACTTTTACTTTAGGACTGGTTCTAGCACTATCGTTTTGTGCTACAACTTGAATGCTTAAGCTCATTAAAAAGCATACTGATAGTGTTAAAAATGTTTTTTTCATATCTATTTTTCTTTTTCTGATTTATTTCTTTTTAGTAAAGCTGAAACCCTTCTTGTAATACCTCTAAAAGCAGCACCATCAATTTCGAAATTGGCGATCATTATTGTTCTATTTGGATCTTCTGTATCAACCAATTCATAGCTTGTACTAGCTTTTTCTTCTTCTGTTGTTGCAGCATCTAAATTTGTTGAAGCGATTGCTAGCGGGGTTTCATCAATGGCTATTGGATTGTTATAAGTGCTTGCTAATTTAGTGATAAGTGGTTGGTTATTTAAGTTGCTTTTATTAAGAGTAGGTTCAGCAATTGCGATAGATGCATTCTGAAATTTATAGGAGTTGCTTTTTTTGCTAGATTTTGAAGCTTGTAAATTTTTTGTTTCGGTTTGTTTTTTTGTTGCAACAGGTTCTACAATATTTGCGGGTTGGTTTGAATTACTAACAACATTTGCATTAGCTGCGGAAAAATCAGATACAGGCGTTTTTGTCAATTGCTGGTATCCAAAGAAAACCATCAAACAAGCAGCAATAGCTGCGTAAGCGAATTTTTGTTGACTGAATCCAAGTGGCTTTAAAACAATACCTTCTTTAGTAGCCTCTTTTTTCAAAGTATTTTTAAATGATGTAGATAGTCCAGTAATCGCATGCATGTCTTCTTTTATGAGTGTAGCATAATTTGCATCCCAATCTTTTTCTAGATCCTCTAAACTTGTTTCAACTTCTTGCTGTTTTAAATTTTCCTTAAAGGCATATGGCATATTTTCTGCAATAAGGACAGTTGCTTTGAGTGCCTCCATTTCTAATGCATAGCTTGGGTTGTCTGCTATAAATACCTCTACCTCTAATCTTTCTTTAGGGCTTAATTCGTTGTCGATGTACAACAAGAAAATGGTTTCATATGTAGATTCGTTCAGTTGCATTAAGATGCGGTTGGCGCGTATGCGGATAATTTGTTTTTTAAAATTAATCTAGCTCTATGTAAATATACTTTTACTTGACTGTCGGATAAGTTCATGATCTCAGCAATCTCCTGGTAACTATACCCTTCATAATCTTTTAGTAAAACAAGGCTTTTTTGTGTTGGATTTAATTGATTTACCGCACGCATTAAAAGCTGTTTGAGTTCTGCTTGCGCTTGATTGATTGGTTGATGGGGGATGGAAGTCTCTTCCGCCAAAGGCATTTTATTGGATTTACGAATATGGTCGATCATTTGATGATAGGCCACCGTAAATAAATACGACTTTGCTTTTTCTGGCAACACCTGCGCTCGATTCACCCATAATTTTTCAAAAGCGGTTTGTACAATATCCTGTGCATCTTCGGTATGTCGAATATTTTTTACAATAAATCGATACACCCCGTCGGCGAAATTATCTACACAATCATTGTAATCTTTATCCGTCATCGCTTTGGTTTAGTCCTTGTTTGATAGGTTAAACGTGGGCAAAGTTAAAAAGTTACACTGAAATGGCGATTTTTAGCGACTAATAATCAATGATTTGTTCCTGGATATCCTGAGGTAATTCGCGCCATTCGTAATGCTGATTCCTTAATTGAGGCTCAAATCCAGCTTCTTTGATGGCTTCTTGAATACTCTTATAGGT
This sequence comes from Bacteroidota bacterium, assembly GCA_039798125.1. Lineage (GTDB taxonomy): Bacteria > Bacteroidota > Bacteroidia > Chitinophagales > Chitinophagaceae > Sediminibacterium. The sequence goes on from JBDKGO010000006.1 coordinate 78,656, forward strand.
GAATCTATGGGGCGCTCCAGCAGCACTTACCACATTTTCTTCTAGCATAATGCTACCAAAATCGTTGGCACCTGCTTCTAAACAAACCTGCGCGGTGGCTTTTCCTACAGTCAGCCAGCTGGCTTGAATATTTTTAATATTAGGTAACATGATACGACTGATCGCGATCATGCGAATATATTCTTCGGTCGTGGTTAAATTATGAACACCTCTTATCTTCGTCAATAATGTATCTACATCTTGGAAAGTCCATGGAATGAAAGCTAAAAATCCGTTGGCACCTTCAGGTTTCATGTCTTGAACTTCTCTGATTTTTATTAAGTGGATGAATCTTTCTTCTAACGTCTCCACATGTCCAAACATCATGGTCGCACTTGAAGTAATATTTAGTTGATGCGCTGCAGCCATGACATCCAACCATTCTTGTGCACCACATTTTCCATTGGACACTAATTTTCTTACCCTGTCCACTAAAATCTCAGCACCCGCTCCTGGCAATGAATTCATGCCAGCTTCTTTCAAAGTTTTTAAAACATGGGTATGGGTATGACCACCAATTTTAGCAATATGTGCGATCTCTGGGGGTCCTAGTGTGTGTAATTTAATATCTGGAAATTCAGCTTTAATTTGTTTAAATAAATTGGCATAAAAATCTAAGCCAAGTTCTGGATGGTGTCCACCTTGTAATAATAATTGATCTCCTCCCCAAGCAATGGTTTCCTTGATCTTAACTCTATAGGTATCCATATCGGTGATATAAGATTCTGGGTGTCCTGGGATGCGGTAAAAATTACAAAACTTGCAATTGGCGATACATACATTGGTGGTATTCAAATTGCGGTCAATCTGCCAAGTCACTTTACCATGCGGTACTTGTTTCTTTCTTAGCGTATCTGCCACATAGCTTAATTCGGCCAGTGGGGCATTTTCGAAAAGGAACATTCCCTCTTCTTTAGTTAAGTACTCAAAATTTAGTGCTTTCTGATAAAGTTGCTCTAATTGCATAGTTTTCAATTAATGGTGCGAAGTTACTAATTAAACAACCTTTAGGTCAAATGGTTGTATGTTTTAAGCTTATTTTTGTGGTCCTTATGATACAATTTGAAAAATTTCAATTAGACAATGGCTTGAAAGTGCTGGTGCATCAAGATACAAGTACCCCAATGGCGGTGGTCAATGTGCTTTATAATATCGGTGCCAAGGATGAAAATCCCGCACAAACAGGGTTCGCGCATCTATTTGAGCACTTGATGTTTGGCGGTAGCGTGAATATTCCCGTGTATGACGAACCTTTACAAAGGGCAGGCGGTGAAAACAATGCCTATACCACCAATGACTTGACCAATTATTATTGTCAGATACCAGCCGAAAATATAGAGACTGCTTTTTGGCTTGAAAGTGACCGTATGTTATCGCTGGCATTTAGTGAGAAGAGTTTAGAAGTGCAAAGAAAAGTCGTTTGCGAAGAATTTAAGGAGCACTATATCAACAAGCCTTATGGAGATGCATGGCATAAAATGCGCGCACTAGCGTACACCAATCATCCGTATCGATGGATGACGATTGGTGCAGAATTATCACATGTGGAAAATGCGAAGATGCAAGATGTAAAAGATTTCTTTTTTAAATTTTATAGACCGAATAATGCGATTCTTGTCGTGACTGGAAATACCACCACTGAACAAGTCAAAGCTTTGGCAGAAAAATGGTTTGGTCCGATTCCTGCAGGCGAAGCTTATCATAGAAATTTACCAAAGGAACCAGTGCAAGAAAAAATGAGGTCATTGGAAGTGCATGCAGATGTGCCCATGGATATGTTGATGATGACATGGCATATGGGTGGCAGATTTGATGCAGGCTACCATGAGACAGATTTGATTACCGAAGTATTAGGTGGAGGTGCTTCTGCCAGATTGTATGAGCAATTGATTAAAGTGAAACAATTATTTTCTTCTATAGATTGTTATCATTTTGGGACCGTAGATCCAGGCTTATTGGTGATTGAAGGGAAATTGGTCAAAGGTGTGAGTATGGCTGTTGCCGAAAAAGCCGTGTTAGAAGAAGTAGAGAAAATCAAACAAGATTTACTACCTCAAAAGGAAGTTCAAAAAGTGATTAATAAAACAGAAAGTATTATTTGTTTTGAGGACATGAGTATCATGAACCGTGCGCATAGTTTGGCTTTTTATGAATTATTAGGCGATGCAAATATGATGAATCAAGAGTTAGAAAAGTATCAAGCAATCACACCAGAAAGGATACAAGCGACTGCCAATGCCATCTTCCAAGATCGCAATAGAAACACTTTATATTATTATAGTAAAAATTAAAACATGGCATTAGACAGAATAAAAGCGCCGTTGATCAAGGATGCCGTTGATTTTGATATCCAATTAAAACCATACCAGCATTTTACATTAGACAATGGGGTAGAAGTATATAGTTACGAAGGAGGTGCAGAGGAAGTGATGATGATGGACTTGGTTTTTTTCGCAGGCAATTGCTACGAAGAAAAAAATTGGGTTGCAGCAGCCACTAATTTTTTATTAAAAAACGGAACACATCAAAAAACTGCCTTTGAGTTAAATGACCATTTTGAATTTTATGGTGCTTATGTGAATCGAACTTGTTACAACGAAACAGCGACCATTAATTTACATACACTTTCAAAACATTTTGAGGCACTTTTACCTGTGGTAAGTGAATTGGTAACAGCGTCTAATTTTTCGGAAGAAGAATTAAAGATCTACCAACAAAATCAATTGCAAAGATTGACATTGAATTTAAAGAAGAGTGATTTTATTGCCAATAGATTGATTGATGAATATCTGTTTGGAATCAACCATCCTTATGGCACCTATTCTACAGAAGCTTCGTTCAAAAATCTTACACGCGAAGATCTTGTACAATTTTATGATCGTTTTTACAAGCACGGTAAAGCCGTTGTGTTTATGGCGGGCAAGTTTCCTAAAAATATGCAAAGCTTAATGAACAAGTATATTGGCGCTTTGCCATTGAATCAAAAAGCATTGCCTAGTTATGAGCATCCAATTATTTCGGCAGCAACAAAGAAATATTCAGTAGTAAATGATGCAAGTGCTGTACAAGGGTCTATTAGAATGGCAAGAAGATTCCCTAATCGACACCATCCAGATTTTCCTGGAACACAAGTGTTGAATAATGTATTTGGCGGATTTTTTGGATCAAGGTTGATGCGCAATATTAGAGAAGACAAAGGATACACTTACGGCATTCATAGTTATTTACAGAACCATGTGCAAGAATGCGCATGGATGATTAGTACAGATGCTGGTAAAGATGTCTGTGGTGCAACTATTGAGGAAGTGTATAAGGAGATGGCCATCCTGAGAAATGAAAAGATAGATGAGGCTGAGTTGAAATTGGTCAAGAATTATATGTTGGGTGCCTTATTGGGTGACTTAGACGGTCCTTTCCAAATTATGAATCGTTGGAAGACCTATTTGTTGAACGATTTGGACATCACTTATTTCAATAAAACCATCGAAACGGTACGCGCGATCCAACCGGCCGACCTGCAAGAATTGGCCAATCAATACCTTAAAGCAGAAGATTTTTATGAATTAGTCGTATATTAAAAGATAGGAGCTAGATTAAGTATTAATCCACTCGTCCATTGATAGCACCTTCTAAAAATATTTTAAAACGCTAAGTACTGATTATCAGCTATTTAGCGTTTTTGTTTTTACAGTACCTTAAAAAACTTGGTACTATGTGATGCATAGTACCTTAATTATCCTTAGTTTTGTGGT